>JBJTQX010000080.1:0-11605 GCA_046075855.1 Actinomycetes bacterium | reverse complement strand
CCTCGGGTCACCTCGGGTTCTACAAGGACGGCATGTACCCGCCGATGGAGCTCGACAACGGCACGTACTAACCGAAGCCCATGAACTGCCCGATGCACTGCCTGATCTACCGGAGCCGGCAGCGCTCGTACCGCGAGCTGCCGCTGCGGCTGTTCGAGCTGGGCACGGTGTACCGGTACGAGCGGGCGGGCACGCTCCACGGCCTCATGCGGATCCGCGGGTTCACCCAGGACGACAGCCACATCTACTGCACCGAGGACCAACTGCAGGACGAGATCGGATCGTTGCTGGGCTTCGTCATGAGCGTGCTGCGGGCCTTCGGGTTCGAGGACTTCACCGCGCACCTCTCCACGAAGGACCCCGAGAAGTACGTGGGCTCCGACGAGATCTGGGCGAAGGCCACCGATGCGCTGCGCCTCGCGCTCGAGACCGCTGGGTTGGAGTACGCGATCAAGGAGGGCGACGCCGCGTTCTACGGCCCGAAGATCGACATCGAGGTCCGGGATGCCATCGGCCGACGGTGGCAGCTCAGCACCATCCAGTGCGACTTCAACCACCCCGAGCGGTTCGACCTCGAGTACGTCGGTGCCGACAACGCCCGGCACCGGCCGATCATGCTGCACCGCGCGCTCTTCGGCTCGATCGAGCGGTTCTTCGGCATCCTCATCGAGCACTACGCGGGCGCGTTCCCGACCTGGCTCGCGCCGGTGCAGGTCGAGGTGCTCCCGGTGGCCGACCGCCACGAGGGCTACGCGCGCCAGGTCGCCGCACGACTCGAGGCCGGAGGGCACCGCGTCGAGGTTCGCGAAGCCTCCGCCGATTCGCTGGGCGCGCGGATCCGACGCTCCAAGCTGCTCAAGGTGCCGTACGTGCTCGTGGTCGGGGACGACGACGTCGCGCACACGACCGTGGGGGTGAACGCCCGCGGCACCGATGACCCCGAGCGCGGGGTCCCGCTCGATCGGTTCGCGGCCGGCCTCGCCGACGAGGTCGAGGCTCGGGCCTGATCCGGTGGGTCTCGACCGCCTCTGGGCCGGCTGGCGCCGGGACTACATCGAGCAGGTCACGACCACGCCGCGGCCGGAGGGCTGCCTGTTCTGCGGCCTCGCGGCGCTCGAGGATGAGGCGGCGCTCATCCTCGAGCGCACCGAGCACACCTTCACCATCATGAACGCGTACCCGTACACCGCGGGCCACATCATGGTGCTGCCCCGACGCCACGAGGCCGAGCTGACCGCGCTCGAGCCGGGGGAGGCCGCGGCCCTCATGCTCGGGGCCCAACGGGCGGCCCGCGTCCTCGAGACGGTCTACCGACCCGAGGGTCTCAACCTCGGCATCAACGTGGGCCGGGCTGCGGGCGCGGGAGTGCCCGAGCACCTGCACGTGCACCTCGTGCCGCGGTGGGCCGGCGACTCGAACTTCATGACCGCAGCGGCCGAGACCCGGGTCCTGCCCGAGACCCTCGACCAGTCCTACGAGCGCCTGCGGGCCGGGTTCGGCGCGGGTGGGCCGGACGCGCCCGACCTGACGTAGCGTCCGACCGATGCCCGAGGGAACCCCGCGGCCCGGAGCCGACGAGCCGATCGACACGCTGCCGGAGGACCTCGACGTCTCGCGCTACGTCGGTCCCACCGTCTTCCCGGACGTCGGGCGTCGTCGCATCGCCGGCTCCATCGACCTCATCCTGGCCGCGACCTGTGCGACCGCAGTGGCCCAGGGTGCCAACCGCGGGCTGCTCCTCGCCGCGGCGCTGCTCGGCGTGATCGGTGCGTACCACTTCGCCGCCGGGTGGCACCAGCGGCTCTCCGAGACCGACGCGCTCGTGGGCGCGACCCGGGCGGTCGGCTTCCCCGTGGGCCATGCCTCGGCCCAGCTCGCATGGCGCGGCCTCCGGTCGCGCCCGACCTGGCGCATCCTGCTCTACTCGGCGGACGAGCCGCCCTCGATGCGCGGGCTCGTGGAGCTCGACGCCGTCGATGGACGCGTGCTCGGCGAGTACACCGAGCGCAACCCGGAGGACTGGTCCGAGTTCGGGCTCTGACCGCCCGGCAACGGGTGGTCAACGCGTGGCCGGACCGCGTGCGGGACGGTGGTGGTGCGTCGGTACCATCGGGGACGTCGGGCGATCGCGTCGATCCACGGGAGGTGTGCCGTGCGGGTCCGGTGGAACCGGGTGCTGGTCGCCGTGGTCGCCGTCGTGGCGGCGGTGGCCGCCGCGCTCGGGCTCCCGCCGTCCCCGGTGCGGCGGGCCGAGGCCGTGCCCGCCGCCGGCACCTACTCGGCGATCACGCCCGTGCGCATCCTCGACACCCGGGAACCCGGTCAGGGTCCATGCCTGTCGGGCACGGCCCGCACGCTGGCCGTCGCCGACCATCCGCTCGCGGTGGCCGCCGGGGTGCCCTCCGACGCGGCGGCCGT
Organism: Actinomycetes bacterium; assembly: GCA_046075855.1. Classification (GTDB taxonomy): domain Bacteria; phylum Actinomycetota; class Acidimicrobiia; order IMCC26256; family IMCC26256; genus IMCC26256. The sequence goes on along the minus strand of JBJTQX010000080.1, from coordinate 9,187 downwards.
CGCACTCAACGTGACGGTCGTCGATGCGACCGCCGGCGGGTACCTCACCGTGTACCCGACCGGGGTCAGCCGACCGACGGTGTCGAGCCTCAACTGGGTCTCGGCGGCTGCGGTCCCCAACAACGTGCAGGTGAAGCTCGGCACCGGCGGGGCGGTCAACCTCTACGCGCTGGCCGGATGCCCGCAGGTCATCGTGGACCTCGTCGGCTGGTACGCACCGGGCGCGCCGGTGGTCGGCGGGTTCACCGGCCTCACCCCGGCCCGGCTGCTCGACACGGCTGCGGTCGGGCAGGGTCCGTGCATCGCGGGGGTGCGCCGGCTCACCGTCGGCGGTCGTGGCGGGGTGCCGACGGGTGCCGCTGCGGTGGCGCTCAACGTGACCGTGGACGCGGCGTCGACCCCGGCGACCGGGTACCTCACGGTGTACCCGGCGGGGGTGCCGCGCCCGACGGCATCGACCGTCAACCACCGGCCGGGCGGCATCGTGCCGAACGGGACGGCGGTGCGGCTCGGCGTGGACGGCGCCGTCGACCTGTTCACCCTCGGCGGGTGCGTGCGGGTGATCGTCGACGTCGTGGGTTGGTACGCACCCGGCGCGCCCATCGCGGAGCAGGGCTTCGGCGGCCTCACCCCGGCGCGCATCCTCGACATCCCGGCGGGCTGGGTGTGCCCGAATCCGGCGGCCGGGACGGTGCGGACCTTCGACCTCCAGGTCGCCGGCGCGATCGGCTCCGGCGTTCCGGCGGACGCGGTCGCGGCCGCCCTCAACGTCACGGTCGATGGACCCGGTGGTCCGGGCTACCTCACCGTGTACCCCGCGGGTGCCCCACGCCCCACCGCATCGAACCTCAACTACGTGGCCGGGAGCACGGTGGCCAACGGGGTCCTGAGCCGGATCGGGACGAACGGGGCCATCACGATCCACTCGAGTGCCGGGTGCCCGCGGATCGTGGTCGACGTCGTCGGCACCTTCGTGACCGCGCACCAGCCGCCGCAGCCGCCGCGGGCGCCGATCTGGCCGAACCTGTCCGACCCGTCGGTGCTGCCGGTGGGGAGCACCTACCACGTGTACGGCTCGAACCTCCTCGTGCAGGGATCACCCGTGCGCATCCCGGTGCGCTCGGTGACCGACCTCTCCCGCACCTACCCCCTCACCGGGTTCGACTCCTGGGACTCGGCCACCGCTGAGGCGCTCCCGACCCGTCCGGCGTGGACGAACCCCGCCTCGACGGACTTCTGGGCGCCGACGGTCGGACGGTTCGGGTCGACCTACGTGATGTTCTTCGCCGCCCGGCGGCCGGGCATCGCGGGTGGCAACGACCAGTGCATCGGGCGGGCGGTGTCCGCCTCGCCCACCGGTCCCTTCACCCCCGACTCCTCGGTGTTCAGCTGCGGGGTGCCGACGAGCACCTCCCCGAACGGCGGCGGTGCGCTCGACCCCGAGGTGTTCACCGCCCCCGATGGCTCGAAGTACCTGCTCGCCGCGTTCAGCGACACGAGCCAGCCGATCCGGGTCATCCCCCTCGACGCGACCGGTCAGAAGGCCGGCGGGATCACCGTGCTGGCCGGGCTCGAGTTCCCGTGGGAGTACCCGTTCATCGAGAACCCCTCGATGGTGCGCGCGCCCGACGGCGCCTACCTCCTCGCGTACTCCGCGGGGGACTGGCGCACCGGCACGTACACCACTGCCACCGCCCGCTGCAGCACGCCGCTCGGTCCGTGCACGAAGGCGCCCGCACGCAGCCCGTGGCTCGTGAGCGGCAACGACCGTTCGGGCACCGGAGGCCTCACGTTCTTCACCCGCACGGACGGCACGACGATGGCCGCCTACGCGTCCTGGACGACCGACTGCGAGGCTGTCCCGTCGGCGACGGCCGCACCCCGCACGTGTCGGGACGACGCGATCGGCGTCTTCCCGTGGCGGCAGGGATCGGTCTCGACGGTCGACTTCGGGGTGCTGAGCCCGACGCCGCTCCTGCGCTGAGGGACCGCCCGGATGCCCCGGGGGTGCCGAGGGTCCCGTGGTACCGTGAGCGGCGTCCGCCTGCCGGCTGCGCCCCCGCTGCGCCGGCGTCATCCCACCAGGAGCCGAGTTGCTCGACGGCACCCTCCGAGCCTCCGTCGGCCAGGGCCTCGCCCCCATCGGGCGGGGGCTCCGGCGCATCGGCGTGACGCCGAACCTCCTCACCGCCCTCGGGCTCGCCATCAGCGCGGCCACGATGTGGGCGATCGCCATCGGGGAGCTCCGATGGGGCGTCCTGGGCATCGCGCTCAGCGGCCTCGTCGACCTGCTGGACGGTTCGGTCGCCCGCGCCAGTGGGCTGGCCAGCCCGCGGGGCGCGTTCTTCGACTCGGTGGCCGACCGCATCTCCGATGCGATGGTGCTCGGTGGCTGCGCGTGGTACCTCGCCGGGGAGAGTCCGTACCTCCCGATGCTGGCCCTCGCCGCGATCGCGCTGTCCATGCTCATCTCGTACGAGCGGGCCAAGGCCGAGGCGCTCGGGTACGACGCACGCGGTGGACTCATGGAGCGGGCCGAGCGCATGGTGCTGCTCGGGGTCGCTCTGTTCCTCCACCTCCTGGTGCCGGCGCTCTGGGTCATGGTGGGGCTGCTGGCGGTAACCGCGGTGCACCGGTTCGCCAAGGTCTGGCGCCAGGCCGCTGACACTGCGCCGCCGACCCGGGTGCGTCACCGACGGGCCGGCGATCGGATCGCCGCCGGGAGCCCGCGCCTCGCCGCGTGGTGGGGCTCGCGCCGGCCGGGTGGCGGATCGACCCCCCGGCGCCGGGCCGTGGCCCGCCGCAGCCGTCCCTAGTGGCCGAACCCTCCTCGCACCGTCCCGCGGCGACGTTCGGCGGACGCGCCGCGTACCTCGCGTACCGCACCGGTTCCGCGCTCGCGAACGCGCTGCCCGGTCCGGTCGCCGAGCCCCTCGCCGGTGCGCTGGGGCGCTCGCTCGCCGTCGCCATGCCCGCACGGCGCCGGATCGTGGCGCGCAACCTCCGACGCGCGACCGGCGGCGACCTCGAGGGTTCGGGCCTCCAGCGCGGCGTCTCCGATGTGTTCTCCTCGTACGCGCGCTACTGGCTCGAGCTGTTCCGGCTCCCGAACGAGCCGCCGAGCACCATCGACCGCCGGTTCCGGGTCGAGGGGTACGAGCACCTCCGTCGGGCCTTCGAGGGCGGGCGGGGTGCCATCGTCACGCTGCCCCACGTCGGCGGGTTCGAGTACGCCGCCGCGTGGATCGCCCGGCGCGGGCACAGGCCGACCGTCGTCGTCGAGCCGGTCGAGCCGCCCGAGCTGCTCGCGTGGTTCACCTCGGTGCGCGAGGCGCTCGGGATGGAGGTCGTGCCCCTCGGACCGGACGCGGCCTCGCGCATGCTCGCCGCGCTCGCGGAGAACCGGGTCATCTGCCTCCTCGCCGACCGCGACATCAACGGGGAGGGCGTGGAGGTCGAGTTCTTCGGCGAGACCACGACGATGCCTGCGGGACCGGCGGTGCTCGCCCTGCGCACGGGCGCGCCGATCCTGCCGCTCGCCGTCTACTTCGAGCCGGGCGGCATGCACTGCGGCGTGGTCGAACCTCCGGTGCCCGCCGAGCGGCAGGGCCGGCTGCGCGAGGACGTCGCCCGGGTCACCCAGGAGATCGCCCACCGGTTCGAGGGGCTCATCCGGCGCGCCCCCGAGCAGTGGCACGTCATGCAGCCGAACTGGCCGAGCGACCTCGAGGGCACGTGAGGGTCGCCATCCTCTGCCCGTACTCCCTGTCGGTGCCCGGCGGGGTGCAGGGGCAGGTGCTCGGGCTCGCCCGCAGCCTGCGCGGCATCGGCGTGGCGACCCGGGTGATCGGCCCGACCGACGGACCGCCGCCCGAACCCGGGGTGGTCACGGTGGGTCCGAGCGTCCGCATGGACGCGAACGGCTCGGTGGCCCCGATGAACGTCGGTCCGGTCGCCTCCGAGCGGACGCTCGAGGCGATCCGGACCTTCGAACCCGATGTGCTCCACCTCCACGAGCCGTTCGTGCCCGGGCCCACCGCGGCCGCGCTCGTCGGCAGCACGTTGCCGAAGGTGGGCACCTTCCACGCCGCGTCGGAGGGCGACCACGCGACCTACCGCAGGCTGCGCAAGGTCGCGCAGCGAGCCGCCCGCGAGCTCACGATCCGCACCGCGGTCTCGGCCGATGCCCGCGCGCTGGCCGAGCAGTACCTCGGTGGCTCGTACGTGGTGCTGCCGAACGGGGTCGACGTGGCCCGCTTCCGTGAGGCCGAGCCGGCGCCGTCCGATCGTCCGGCGGTGCTCTTCGTGGGTCGTCACGAGCCGCGCAAGGGTCTCGGCGTGCTCCTCGACGCGTGGGACGACCTCGATCGCGACGCGGTGCTCTGGGTGGTGGGGGACGGACCCGAGACCCCCGCGCTGCGAGCGCTCGGGGTCGACCGGGTCGAGTGGCTGGGGCGGGTCACCGACGCCGAGCTGGCCCGGCGGCTGCGCGGGGCGACCGTGTTCTGCGCGCCCGCCCTCGGGCAGGAGTCCTTCGGCGTGGTGCTCCTCGAGGCGATGGCCGCCGGCGCCGCCGTCGTGGCCTCGGCCATCCCGGGCTACGGCAACGTGGCGACCGACGGTGTCGACGCGCTCATGCCGCCACCCGGCGACGTCGGGGCGCTGCGCGACGCGCTCCGTCGGGTCCTCGACGACGACGCGCTCCGTGGAGGCCTCGTCCGGGCCGGACGGGAGCACGCCGCGGCGTTCTCGCTCGACCGGTTGGCGGAGCGGTTCGTCGGCGTCTACGAGACGGCCATCGCGGTCCACGCATGACCGAGCTCGAGGCGCTCGCGGTCGCGGTGGCCGACGCGGTGACCGCAGCGGTCCGACCGCTCCTCGGTGATCCGGCTGCCCGGGTGCCGCTCGGCTGGGCACCCGGCGGTGACGCGACGCTCGGCATCGACGAGGTCGCCGAGCGCGAGGTCGACCGGCTCCTCGCTGCGGCCGGAGATGTCGCGACCTACTCCGAGGACCGCGGGCTCGTCGTGCACGGTCGACCCCGGGGCATCCTCGTCATCGACCCGGTCGACGGCACCCGTCCGGCCGCCGCCGGGCTCGAGTCGGCCTGCGTGTCCGTGGCGGTACTGCCGCCCCGCGAGGACGCGACGCTCGGCGAGGTGACCTTCGGGGTGGTCCAGGAGCTCCGGTCGGGCGTGCGGTTCACCGCGGGGCGCGGCGGCGGGGCGCGGGTCGAGGCGGTCGACGGTTCGTCGATCCCGGTGCGGCCGAGCACGACCCGCGACCTCGCGTCGATGTTCTGGGCGGCCGGCACGCGGGGCCGGCCGGTGCGACCCGTCACGACCGTCCTCGAGCACCTCATCGACGGGGTCGCGATGCTCGGCGGGCACTTCGACCTCGGTTCGGTCGCGTTCGACCTCACCCGGATCGTCACCGGACAGCTCGACGCCTACATCGACGTGGGCCGACGCATCGTGGACGAGGTGCCGTCGACCGCACCGGAGTTCCTCCGGGTCGGGCAGGGGAGCATCTGCGCGAACTTCCCCCACGACGTGGCGGCCGCCGCGCTCATCCTCGGCGAGGCCGGTGGTGTGGTCACCCGGGCCGACGGGCGGTCGCTCGCCGACCACCCCGCGGTCGGCTCGGGGCGTGAGCACGGCCTGTCGGTGGTCGCCGCGTCCAACCCGGTGCTCCACCGGGCGATCCTCGCCGAGGTGGACCGCGGCATGATCCGTCTCGCCGGGGCGGACCTGCGAGACTGAGCCACCCGGCGTCGATCGGCGTCGCCCGCACCCCCGAGGACCCCATGCTCACCGACCAGGCCTGCGACACCCTCGCCGCCCCCACGATCGTCGGCACCGTCGGCACCGTCGGCACCGCCGGCCACGTGGCCACGGCCCGGGTCGAGGCCACGTGAGCGCCACCCCGAGCGGAGTCGGCCGATGACCGCGATCGTGCTCGTCCTCCTGGTCGTCCTCGTGGTCCTCGTGGTCGCGACGATCGCCACCTACAACGGACTGGTCCGCACGCGGAACCGCATCGACAACGCGCGGTCCCAGATCGACGTGCAGCTCAAGCGCCGACACGACCTCATCCCGAACCTCGTGGAGACGGTGAAGGGGTACGCCGCGCACGAGCGGGGGACGCTCGAGGCCGTCACCGCAGCGCGCACCCACGCGATCGATGCCGCGTCGGGCTCGCTGGCCGATCAGGCCCAGGCCGAGAACGCCCTCACCGGCGCGCTCAAGAGCCTCTTCGCGGTGGCCGAGGCCTACCCCGACCTCAAGGCGAACGCGAACTTCCTCGCGCTGCAGGAGGAGCTCACCTCGACCGAGGACCGCATCGCCTACGCCCGCCAGTTCTTCAACGACTCGGTGCTCTCGTACAACACGCGGATCCAGAGCTTCCCGGCCAACCTCCTGGCTGGCATGTTCGGGTTCACCGCCCGCGAGTACTTCGACGGGGACCCGGGCGACGCAGCCCCGGTGGACGTGAGGTTCTGACCGGTGTTCGACCAGATCTCGGCCAACAAGCGACGCACCTGGCTGCTGCTCGTCGGGTTCGGCCTGCTCATCGCGCTCGTCACTGCGGCGGTGTCGTTCCTGTTCCGCCTCGGGACCATCGGGTTCGCGTTCGCCGTGGTGTTCGCGGTCGCGACCTCGTGGGCCTCCTACTGGTGCAGCGATCGTCTGGCCCTCGCCGCCGCCGGGGCCCGTCCGGCTGACGGTCCGGAGTACGCGCGCTACCACAACCTCGTGGAGGGGCTGTGCATCGCTGCGGGGATCCCCAAGCCCCGGCTCTTCGTGATCGACGATGCCGCGCCGAACGCGTTCGCGACCGGTCGTAACCCGGAGCACGCGGCCATCGCGGTGACCACCGGGCTCCTCGCGATGATGAACCGGGTCGAGCTCGAGGGGGTCCTCGCGCACGAGCTCAGCCACGTGAAGAACTACGACATGCTGGTGGGGACGATCGCGGTGACCGCGGTGGGCGCGCTGGCCCTGCTCGGGGACATCGGGTTGCGGGTGATGCTCTGGGGTGGTGACCGCGACGACGACTCGTCGAACAACCCGGCGGCCGGGCTCATCGCCGTCGCGGCGATCGTGCTCATCGCGCTGGCGCCGCTCGCGGCTCGCCTCATGCAGTTCGCCATGAGTCGGCGCCGTGAGTTCCTCGCCGACGCGACCGGGGTGGCCCTCACCCGGTACCCGCCGGGTCTGGCCTCCGCACTCGAGAAGCTCCGGGACAACGGGACGATCGTGCAGGCCGGGAGCCGTGCGATGGCCCAGCTCTGGATCGAATCCCCGCTCGACTACCCCCAGGACCAGGAAGGGAACCGGCGCTCGTGGCTCAACCGCGCGTTCGACACTCACCCGCCCATCGAGGAGCGCATCGAGGTGCTGCGCGCCATGTGACCCGCCTGGCGGCGCTCGGCGGCGCGGCCGCGCTCATGCTCGCCGCCTGCGGTGGCGGCGGGGGCTCCGAGCCCTCCACCACGAGCCGGGCCGCGCGGACCACGACCACGACGACGGCCCCGCCGGTCGCGCCGCTCACGGGTCTGCCCGACCCCGAGGGCGTGGCGGGTGGACGCCCGGCGCTGAGCGTGAAGGTCGAGAACACGCCGGAAGCCCGTCCGCAGTCGGGCCTCGACGTGGCCGACGTGGTCTGGGAGGAGGTGGTCGAGGGGCAGATCACCCGTTTCCTCGCGATGTTCCAGTCCCGGTCACCGGCCACCGTCGGACCCATCCGATCGGTGCGGCTCACCGACCCGAACATCGTCTGGCCGGTCGGCGGGATCTTCGCCTTCTCCGGGGGCGCCCAGTATGCGCTCGACGGGATCAGTCGAGCTCCGGTCACGCTCGTCGACGAATCGCGGGCGGGGTCGGCGATGTACCGGGAGCGCTCGCGACGCGCGCCCCACAACCTCTACGGGCGCGGGGATGCGCTCTTCGCCAAGGGCGGTACGCCCGTACCGCCGCCCGCACTCTTCACCTACTCGGAGGCGGCTCGCCGGGCCGACCCGGCGCGCGGGGTCACGGCCGCGAGCAGCGCCCGCATCGGGTTCAAGGGCGCGTACGCGACGGATTGGACCTGGGATGCGTCGCGACGGGTCTGGCTGCGCAGCAACGCGGGCCGGCCCTTCACGGTCGCCGGCGGCGCGCAGGTCGCGGCCACCAACGTGGTGATCTGGGTCGTGACCTACCGCGGGGGTGCCGGCGCGATGCAGGCCGAGGGCGTGCTCACCGGGGAGGGACGCGTCCTCGTGCTCACCGGCGGGGTCGCGGTCGAGGGTCGGTGGGTGCGTCCCGCCGTCGACCGGCCCGCGCGCTTCGTGGACACCGCCGGTCGCACCATCCCGCTCACCCCGGGTACCACCTGGGTCGAGCTGCCGGACACGACCTACCCGATCTCCGTGACCCCCGCAGCGGTGCCGGCCGGGGGCAGCGGTACCTGATCGCAGCGTCGCGGGTACGGATCTGAGCGTCGCAGACCGGCCCGGTAGCATCGCGGCATGGCTCAGGAACGATCGACCGGAACGGCCCGCGTCAAGCGGGGGCTCGCCGAGATGCTGCGCGGTGGCGTCATCATGGACGTCGTCGACGCCGAGCAGGCCAAGATCGCCGAGGACTCCGGGGCGACGGCGGTCATGGCGCTCGAGCGGGTGCCGGCCGACATCCGCCGGGATGGCGGCGTGGCCCGGATGTCCGACCCGGAGATGATCGAGGGCATCAAGGCCGCGGTCTCGATCCCGGTGATGGCCAAGTGCCGGATCGGGCACTTCGCGGAGGCGCAGGTGCTCGAGACCCTCGGCATCGACTTCATCGATGAGTCCGAGGTCCTCACCCCGGCCGACGAGGCGTACCACGTCGACAAGTGGGCGTTCACCGTGCCGTTCGTGTGCGGGGCGACCGGCCTCTGCGAGGCGCTGCGCCGGATCTCCGAGGGCGCCGCGATGATCCGCTCGAAGGGCGAGGCCGGCACGGGCAACATCGTCGAGGCGGTGCGGCACCTGCGGTCCATCCTCGGGGACATCCGACGGCTCACGGTGGCCGACGACGAAGAGCTCTACGGGTGGGCGAACGAGCTGCGCGCGCCGATCGACCTCGTGCGCGAGGTGGCCGAGCGCGGCGAACTGCCCGTGCCGATGTTCTGCGCCGGTGGCATCGCGACCCCGGCCGATGCGTCG
>JBJTQX010000079.1:0-6210 GCA_046075855.1 Actinomycetes bacterium | reverse complement strand
GCACGACGTCCTCGACTACGACGACACGAACGGCCGGTACAAGCCCATCCAGATCGAGGACTTCGGCGGCGCCGGCGACTGCTCGCACGGCGACAAGGCCTGCACCTCCTGCACCCGGGCCTGCCCCCGCTTCCGGGACTGGGAGGTGGAGGTCGACGAGTTCATGTTCGGCCGGTCCCGCAACGAGGACGAGCTCTCCGGCATCTACAAGGACATCGTCCTGGCCCGGGCTGCGGATCCGGTGCTCCACGAGGTCGGCCAGGACGGAGGGCTCGTCTCGGCGATCCTCCTGCACTGCCTCGACGAGGGGATCATCGACGCCGCGCTCGTGTCGTACCTCGAGGGCGACGGCACCTCCTGGAAGGCCAAGCCCGGCGTGGCCCGCAACCGCGAGGACATCATCGCCTCGGCGGGCAGCCGGTACACCTACTCCTCGAACACGCTCGCGTACGACGAGGCGGTGGAGGGCGGGGCCGAGAACATCGCGCTCGTCGGCATGGGCTGCCAGTCCTCCATCCCCGGCGTGATGAAGGCGCGCAAGGCCGGCAAGGTCGCGCGCCGCATCACGCTCAGCATCGGCCTGCTCTGCTCGAAGACGTTCGACGACGCGATCTTCGAGGAGCTCTTCGAGGCCAAGTACGGGCTCAAGAAGTCCGAGATGCGCAAGATGAACATCAAGGGCGTGTTCCAGATCTGGATGAAGAACGGCGACTACCACGAGATCCCGCTCAAGGAGTGCCACGGCTGGACCCGTGAGGGCTGCAACCACTGCCCCGACTTCGCGGCCGAGCACGCCGATATCTCGACCGGCGGCATCGGCGCGTTCAACGACTGGACGCTCACCGTGGTGCGCACCGACCTCGGTCGGGAGATCATGGATGCGCTCCTCGCGAAGGGGATGATCGAGGTCCGACCGGGCGACGACGACCCGGGCGCGATCGAGCTCATGCACAAGCTCGCGAAGCGCTCGCGCAAGCGCTGGCCCGAGACCGCGGTCGCCGCGCCCCGCCTCATCGGCGCCTGATCCCACCCGTCCCCCGCACGTGCACACCGACCCCTCGGGCGCACCGTCACGCGGAGACCGCACCCGGCTCACCGTCACCACCGGGGTGCTCGGCTTCGTCGTCGGCGCGGTCATGGTCGGGGTCCAGCGGCTGACCGTCCTCGGACTCCTGGACCGCGTGGCCGGAGCGCCCCTCCCGCTGCTCGCGCTCTGCCCCGCCGTCGGCCTCCTGCTCGCTGCGCTCGCGTTGCGGTTCGTCGGACGGCGGGCGAGCCCCACCATCACCGACGAGTACATCCGCAACGTGCACGATCCGGCTCCGCTCGACCTCGGACCGGTCCCCGGACGACTGCTCGCATCGATGGGCACCATCGGCTTCGGCGGTGCGCTCAGGCTCGAGGGCGTCGCGATCTACGTCGGCGGGGCGATCGGCACCCTCATCGACTCCCGGCTCGGGCGTCGGCTGCGACGGGACGACGCGAAGGTCCTCATGATCGCCGGCGCGGCCGCAGGTGTCGCCGCGATCTTCCAGACGCCGGTGACCGGCGCGGTGCTCGCGCTCGAGGTGCCGTTCCGAGGCCGGCTCGGGCGTCGCCACGTGCTGCCCGTCCTCGCCGCCTCCGTCGCCGGCTACCTCGCGGCGATCCTCATCGTCGGACGTCGACCGCTCTTCCCGGTGCGCGGGCACGTGAGCGTCGAGTGGCGTGATCTCCTCGCCGCCATCGTGGTCGGGTTCGTGGCCGGGGCACTGGCTCACGGGCTCGCCCGCCTCATCCTGCTCGCGAAGGCACTCGGCCGTCGCGTGCCACTCGGCCTCCGCCTGCCGGTCGCCGGCGCGCTGCTCGCCGGCATCGTCCTCACCGCGTCGGCGATCACCACCGACGGCTCGGTCGTGCTCGGTCCGGGCTACGAGGTGACCCGGTGGGCGCTCGACCCGACCCACGCCACGGGCGTCGTGGCGGGGATGCTCGTGCTGCGCATGCTCGCAACCTCGACGGCCCTCGCCGGAGGAGGGGTCGGTGGGCTGTCCATCCCCCTCGTCGCCGCGGGAGCCCTCACCGGGCGGACCCTGGCCGGCCTCGTCGGGCGCGGTGACGATCCGCTCGGCCCGGTCGTCGGGGCGGCTGCGTTCCTCGCCGCGGGGTACCGCGTGCCGCTCGCGGCGATCACCTTCGTGGCCGAGACCACCGGTCGGGCCGGGTTCATCGCACCCGCCATGCTCGCGGCGTTCGCGGCCGACATCACGATCGGCCACGCGTCGGTGAGCGGCGAGCAGCGCGACGACGCGGAGGCAGGGTGGTGACTCCCGTGACGGTCGTCGCGTTCGTGGACGATCTCATGGACCGCTCGCGGCTCCAGGGCATCGAGGGCATCGTGTTCAGCCGTGAACCGAGTCGGTGCGCGGATGCCGACGTGGTGATCGTGGACCTCGCCCGCCACGCGGCCGTCATCCCTGAGATCACGCGGGTCGCCCCCGACGCGCGGATCGTCGCCTTCGGATCCCACATCGACACCGACGGCCTCGACGCGGCGGTCGCGGCTGGTGCCGACCTCGTCGTCACCCGGTCGAGGATGTTCCGTGACCCCGTCTCGGTGATCGCGGGTGCCGTGGACGGTGCTCGCCCCGACCCCGCGGATCCCGGAACGTGATCGTCCGGGTCCGCTCGACGATGGCGTCGAGCACCGGACCCGCCTGCCGCGCTTCGACGTGGATGCCGTCGTGGGCGGTCGTCCGGCACGGGTCGACCCGACCGTCGGGGCACAGGACCTCGGTGAGGTCGATGACCGGGACCCGCCAGCGCGCGGCCGCCCGAGCCATCTCCGCACGGACGCAGGCACTGCGGGTCGCGTAGTCGTCGGGGTACATGAACCGGCTGTTCGGTCCGGGCGGAGCCGGGAGCGCGAGCACCGGCGGGACCCCCACTGCCCGCAGCAACTCCACCCGGTGCGCCACATCGTCGAGGTACCACCCGATGCCGTCGCACGGTCCGCGCCACGCGCGGTCCACGAACGCGTCGAGGATCGGGGGTTGCCCGACCATGAGCACCGCGGCGTCGGCCCGACCCCCTGCGAGCAACGGCGCGAGGTAGGTCTCGGACCACGGCCGGCAGTCACCTGGGGGCGAGAGGTACACGGTGTGGTTCCAGAGGTCACGGGCTCGGAGCAGCGGGAGGTTCGGCATGCCGTCGCAGGAGCCCCGCGCGCCGTTCACGACCTCGACGCCGAAGTGGGTCCAACCGCTGGCCGCCGCGTCCCGCACGAGGAACGCCGGGACGCTGTCGCCGAGCAGGACCAGCCGCCACGGCGTGTCCGCGACCCCGGCGCCGGCCGGACCGGTCGGCATCGCCACCACGCTGAGGATCGCGAGCAGGACGGCCGCCGACCACCGCACAGCCTGTGCCGATCGCGCCACCGCACCTCCCCCGAGTCGCACGCGCGACGACTACCACACGGAGCGACCGGTCCGCACCGGCCGGCGGTCGATCAGACGAGCGGCCAGGGCACGGAGTGGTACCCCTCGTCCGCAATCGGGAGGTGGCCCACCTCCAGCAGTTCCTGCGCCCGATCGCAGAGCGCCCACACCTCGTGCGGCGCGAGGAGACCCGCCAACCCGTTCGCCGCCGGACCCTCCGCCCGGAGGTCGCCGACCAACCGTTCGACGTCGGCGAGCAGTCCGGGCGCGATCTCCTCACCACCGAAGTCCCAGATCACCGTCCGCAGCTTCGGCTGCACGTGGAAGGTGAGCCCGTGGTCGATGCCGTACACGCGGGCGGTACCTCGCTCCTCGAGGCAGTGCCCGCCCTTGCGATCCGTGTTGTTCGCGAGCACATCGAAGATCGCGAAGCGTCGGAACGTCTCCGCGTGGCGTTCGAGCAGCGTGAAGTAGTGGTCGTCCGGATCGTGCTCGACGAAGCGCTGCACCATGCCCGGCCCGTAGGGGCCGTCACGCATCACCGTGAACGGCACGATGTCCCAGCCGAGGAAGTCGGACAGCACGTACGCCGCAACCTCACGAGCCGCGAGCGTCCCGTCGGGGAAGTCCCACAGCGGTCGTTCGCCCTGCACCGGCTTGTAGATCGCTCGTACCTCCACGCCGTCGAGCGCCGCGTTGACGAGCAGGGTCGCGTTCGAGGACCACGCCATGCGGCCCAGCACCTCGAGGTCACCCGATCGGACGACCTCGTCGCGCCGTCCGGGCGTCAGTTCCACCGGGGGCACGCGTGGCCGTCCGGGTCCATCGGGAACTCGCAGAGCGGGCAGGTCGCTCGCCCTTGGTCGACGCTGGCCAACGCTGCCTCCGCCATCGATCGCACCATGGTCCGGGACGCGTACACCCGCACCACCCGGCCGTCGGGATCGAGGACCTCGTCGTCGCCGAGTCCGGCGGGGATCCGTTCGTGGAGCTCGATGAGCACCCGACCCCGTTCCGGTTCGAACCCGAGCCCGATCGTCGCGACCCGGAACAGCGGCTCGGCCGGCTCGGCCACGATGGGCGGGCGGCCGCTCGACGGCTCGAAGGAACCCTCGGGCCACTCCACCGCGATCCGCTCGAGCAGCCCGATCGCCTCGGAGGCCAGCGTGCGGACCTGCTCCTTCTCCAGGGCTACCGAGAGGCGCTCGCCCGCCGACTCGACCTGCACGAAGAACGTGCGCTGACCGGGCGGACCGATCGGACCCATGGCCAGCCACTCCGGTTCGTCGACCTCGAACGCCCCGCCCTCGAACCGCACTCAGGCCTCCGCCGGCGGGACGAGTTCGGCGAGCGAGCCCGTCTCGTTCGCCTTCACGAGGACCGCACCGAACCGGCCGACCTCGAAGATCGTCACCGAGGCCGGCGAGACCTGCACCCGCTGGAACAGGTCGAGGTGCATGCCGGTGTAGTGCGCGATCGCGGCCTTGATCGGGTCGGCGTGGGAGACCACCACCACGTGACCACCCGGGTGGCGCGCGATCACCTCGTCGAGCGCGGCAACCATGCGAGCCTGCATCTCGGCGATGCTCTCCCCGTTGGGGAACCGGGCCCGCGAGGGCGCAGTCTGGACCACCTTCCACAGGTCGGTGCGCGCGAGATCCGCGATCTTCCCGCCCGTCCAGTCCCCGTACTCCGCCTCGATCACGCCCTCGAGGGTGACCACGGGGAGTCCGTGTCGGGTCGCGATCGCCGACGCGGTCTGCTGGGTGCGATCGATCGGACTCGCGTACACCGCGTCGACCCGGACCGGCGGCGCCAGGCGCGACGCGGTCGCTTCGGCCTGCTGCCGACCCTCGTCGGAGAGGTCGATCCCGGGCGTGCGGCCCGACAGCAACGGACCGGTCTGGGCCGTGACCGCATGGCGCACGAGCACGAGCCGCGTGGTCGGCCCGTGCGGCGTCGCGTCGGCTCCGGGGGCGTCGGGCTCGTGGGGTTCGGTCACACCCGGATCGTACCGGCGGGTCGCGCCCGAACCCCGGGCCGGGCGTAGCCTCACGAACCATGTCGCACCAACCCGTGAACCTCACCCCGTCCGGTCCGCCCGAGACCGTGCTCGCGCCCGAAGCCCCCGAGGCGACCACGGCGCTCGAACACGCGCTCGCTGCCCCGCCGGCCAACCGCCGCGACCTCGTCGCCGACGTCGTCGCGCAGTGGCCGCGCAACCTCGAGGCCTGGGCGACCCTCGGCGACCTCGCCCGCGACGACGTCGAGGCGTACGCGTGCTACCGGGTCGGTTACCACCGAGGCCTCGATCGCCTCCGGCAGTCGGGTTGGCGCGGCTCGGGTTGGGTGCGCTGGCGTGAACCCACGAACCGCGGGTTCCTCCGGGCCCTCGACGGCCTACGGCGCAGTGCCGCGGTGATCGGCGAGCGGGACGAGGAGCAGCGCTGCGCGGAGTTCCTCGTCCAACTCGACCCCGAGTGGAGCCGTCGGGCCCCCTGAGCGGGCGGTGTAGCCTCGCCCGTCACCGCAGGCTCGGAGGGGTTCCATGAAGCGCGCGCTGGTCACCGGCATCACGGGTCAGGACGGTCGGCACCTCGCCGAGCTGCTGACCGCCAAGGGTTACCAGGTGTTCGGGCTCATCCGCGGCCAGGCCAACCCCAAGGCCGAGATGATCCTCGAGGAGAACCCGGCGATCGAGCTGGTCGACGGGGACCTCCGCGACCTCTCCTCGCTCATCGCGGCGGTCGAGCAGGTCCAGCCCGACGAGGTCTACAACCTCGGCGCGATCTCC
>JBJTQX010000078.1:0-12246 GCA_046075855.1 Actinomycetes bacterium | reverse complement strand
GCGGTGGCGCATGCGGAGCTGGATGCCGCAGTCCTGGGCGGCTTGGCGCATCGCGTCGCGCTGGGCGTCGGTGGGCTCGGTGCCGGGTTCGGGCTTGGTGATGCCCTTGCTCTCGAGGCAGGCCTTCTGCTCGTCGGTGAGGCGCGGGCCGGCGTGGCGCTCGACCGGCGCCGGGTCGTTGGCGGGCGGTGCATCGTCGGCGTTGGCGATGCCGAAACCGACGACGCTCGCGCCGAGCACCGTGAAGAACGCGGCGCTGGCGATGCGTCGGGCCATGGGGGTCCTGATCCTGCTCATCTGGTGTCCTCGTGTTCGGGGAGTATGGGGACTCCGGGTCGGGGGCGCCGATGCTGCACCGGCCCCCGCATCCTCGGGGTCCCGTGTGAGAGATCCTCACAGGGAACCCTGAGAGAAGTGTAAGAACCGACCGCGGAACCCGTGGCGCCCCGGCCGTAGGCTCGGGACCATGCGGATCCTCACCCGACTCGTCGTCCTGTCCCTCGGTCTCGCACTGCTGCCCGTGCCGGGTGCGGGAGCGGCCCCGGCCTCCGGTCCTCCGCTCTCGGCGCTGCGGGTCGTGCGGGCCGACGGTGGCCCGACCCGGGTCGTCGACGCGCAGGGTCGGCAGGTGCTGCTGCGGGGGGTCAACCTCAACTCGCTCGGGGACTACTGGCAGGCGAACCGGCGCTACCCCACGGTCGTGCCGGCGACTGCGGCCGACTGGGATCGGATCGCCGGGCAGGGCTTCGACGTGGTGCGGCTCCTCGTGTCGTGGTCGCGGCTCGAACCGCGGCGGGGCTCCTTCGACCGGGCGTACCTCGCGCAGGTGCGGGCCGCAGTCGCCGCGGCGAAGGCTCGCGGGATCTACACGGTCATCGACATGCACCAGGACGCGTGGGGCAAGCACATCGCGACGCCGCGCGACGTCGTCTGCCCCGAGGGTACCGAACCGGCCAAGGGTTGGGACGGCGCGCCGCGGTGGGCGACCCGCATCGCAGGCTTCGACACGTGCACGCCGGGCGGTCGCGAGGCGAGCCCGGCCGTCCAGGAGGCGTGGCGCGCGTTCTACGCGAACGACCGCGGTATCCGTGACGAGCTCGTGCGCGTGTGGGGCTCCATCGCCAGGGCGTTCCGCACGGAACCGGCGGTGGCCGGGTACGACCTGCTCAACGAGCCCAACCACGGTACGGACGATGCGTGGCGGAACGGGCTCGCGACGTACTACAGCGAGGCCATCGCCGCGATCCGCGGTGCCGAGCGGAGCCCCGGCTCGATCGACCACGTGATCCTCATCGAGCCGACGATCTACGGGCAGGATCCGTTCCCGATCCGCTTGGCCGGCGGATCGTTCGACGACAACCTGATCTTCGCCCCGCACAACTACGGCGACTCGATCACCTCCATCCCGCTCGAGGGCCTCTTCGACTACTTCCAGTCGATCGCGACCGAGGCGGACACCCCGTTGTGGATCGGCGAGTACGGGTGGTTCGAGGAGTCGACCGAGAACACCGCTGCGCTCGCCCGCTACGCGGCGAAGGAGGACGCGGTCGTGGCTGCGGGGTCGGCCTGGTGGCAGTGGCGGCAGGCCTGCGGGGACCCGCACAGCATCGGCTACGACGGCGCGCGGCCATCGGATCAGGTCCACTTCCAGCGCAACGCCTGTCCGGGCGATGAGAACGGCGGCGTGGTCCTGGGCTGGGCCTGCGCATCCCGGGCCTACCCGCAACGGGCGCCCGGTTGGATCACCCGACTGTCGAGTGACCGCACGACGCGGACCGCATCGGTCTCCGGCTCCACGGCCGATCCGGGTCTCCTCGTCCTGTGGTACCCGGGTCGCGATCGCCCGGTCGTGGACGGCGGACGGGCCCGCATCGCCCGGGTCCGCGGTGGGTTCCGGGTCACCGTGCCGGTGCGCGGCGACTACACGGTGTCGCTTGCGCCGACGGCGGGCTGATCGCGTGTCCCGGGCGTTCGTGCTCTCGGGCGGCGCCAGCCTCGGTGCGGTGCAGGTCGGGATGCTCAAGGCGCTCGCAGGCCACGGGATCCTCCCGGACCGGGTCTACGGCTCATCGGCGGGTGCGGTGAACGCCGCGTGGGTCGCCGGTGATCCTCGTCTCGAGCACCTCGAGGAACTCGATCGCCTCTGGGTGGGGTTGCGCACCCGCACCGTGTTCCCGGCGCACCCGGTGCGCGGCCTGCTCGGGTTCCTGGGCCGCGAGAACGCGCTCGTGTCGTCGGGCAGTCTGCGGCGGCTGCTGCACCACCAGGTCCGGTTCGCCCGGCTCGAGGACGGCGCGATCCCCATCGGGATCCCCGTGACCGAGGTGACCACCGGGCGCGAGGAGATCCTGCGGACCGGTGACGCGGTGCAGGCGGTGCTGGCGAGCGCGGCGATCCCGGGCGTGTTCCCGCCGGTCACCATCGACGGACGTGCGTTCATCGACGGGAGCATCGTGAACAACGTGCCGATCGAACCCGCAGTCGAGGACGGCGCGACCGAGATCTGGGTGCTGGCCACCGGGTACGCGTGCAACCTGGAGCGGCCACCGCGCGGGGCGCTCGCCATGATCCTCCACGCGGTCTCCCTCTTGGTCCAGCAACGGCTCATCCGCGACGTCGAGGAGTTCGGCGAGCGGGTCGCACTCCGGGTGATCCCGCCGCTCTGCCCGCTCGACGTGTCGCCGGCCGACTTCTCCCAGGCCCGCGTGCTCATCGACCGCGCCGAGGCCGCGGCGAACGCGTGGATCGACCACCTCGATCCCCACATCGGGGTCGAGCAGGCCCGCGACCTCGGTTTCCACCGGCACTGAGGCGTCGGGATGGCCGGAACCTGGCGGGTGACGATCGCCGCCCTCGACCGACTGGGTGCCACGGGGGCGTTCCACCGGTTCGCCTCGCAGTGGGACCCGGACTCGCCGGGCGACCCGCTCACCCCGTGGCGGGTCTACGGCGGTCTCGTCGACCGGGCCGAGTGGCCCTCCGCCGAGGCCATGACCCGGGCGCTCTGCGACAACCACGGCGGCGGTGTACCCCGCGACGTCATCGACGCCTTCGTCGACTGCTGCCACCCGGCGCACGGGGACTGAGGCGTCGATCGGGCAGGATGGCGACCGTGGGCCTCTACCGCGAGCAGCTCCTCCCGCGGGTCATCGACAAGGTGTGCGGGGGCGCGGCCATGCAGCGCTCCCGCGACCGTGCCTGCGCGGGGCTGGCCGGCACGATCGTGGAGATCGGGTTCGGGTCAGGCCTGAACGTTGCGTCGTACCCGCCTGAGGTGGAGCTGGTCCACGCGGTCGAGCCCGCGGCGCTGGGGCGGAAGCTCGCGGCGCCGCGCATCGCACGCGGGACCGCACGGGTCGAGCACGTGGGGTTGCGCGGCGAGTCGCTGCCGCTCGAGGACGGGTCGTGCGACGGTGCGCTCAGCACGTTCACGCTCTGCACCATCCCCGGCGTCGAGCAGGCGCTCGCGGAGGTGGTGCGCGTGCTGCGTCCGGGCGGCACCTTCCACATCCTCGAGCACGGCATCGCCCCGGATCCCGGTGTGGCCCGTTGGCAGCACCGCCTCGACCCGCTCCAGCATGTGGTCGGCGACGGGTGTCACCTCACCCGCGACCCACTCGCCCTGCTGCGCGGTGCAGGGTTCGAAATCTCGTCCTACGACCAGCGCTACGTGGCCGGCCCGAAACCTTGGACCTTCATGACCCAGGCGGTCGGCCGCAAGCCCACCTGAGGATGGTTCAGTGGTTCTGCCACTCCCGGCCGAACCAGCGCCGGATGCGAGACGCCCCGAACTCCGCCTTGTCGTCGGTGATCTGCGATGAGGGCGGGATGAGCGTGCCGTGCGGAGGCTCACCCGGTGCGAAGGTGATGTCGACGCGGGCGACGTTGGCGTGCCCGAACTCGATGTAGCAGGTGCCGGTGCCGTCGTAGCGGCTGTCGGTCGTGGTGGACCGCGCGCTCGCGATGATGGCGTCGGCCACGACGCCGGCCTGGCGTTCGGCGAAGACCCCGGCCTTCGGGGTGCCCACCGAGGTGCAGTCGCCGACCGCGTACACGCCGGGGAACCCGGTCTCTAGCGTGTAGGGGTCGACGGGGATCCAGCCGTCCACGAGCATCCCCGAGTCGGTGAGGACGGCGGGCGCGGTGTGCTTCGGCACGGCGAGGAACAGGTCGAACGGCATCTCGCCGCCGTCGGCGAGCACGGCGACACCCCGGTCGGCGTCGATGGAGGTGACGGTCGTTCCCGGGTGGAACTCGATGCCGCAGGCCGCGAACGCGTCGAGGATCGCCTGCGAGGTCTCGGGCGATGGCGGGACCGGTGCCGGGAGCGGCAGGACGAGCGCAACCGAGGAGCGCTCGCGCACGCCCTTCGCGAGCAGCAGGTCGTGGGTGAGGAGCGCGGTCTCGCTCGGCGCGGGCGGACACTTGTAGGGCGTGCCACACACCCCCACGATCACCCGCCCGCCCTCGAACCGCTCGAGCACGTCGCGGGCCGCGAACGCGCCCGCGTTCGTGTAGAACTCGGTTGCCCCCTCGAGCAGACCCGGCGTCGCCTCCGGATGCAGATCGGCGCCGAGCGCAACGACCATGAGGTCGCCCTCGAACGTCCCCGCGTCGGTCTCGACCCGCTTGGCGTTCGGATCGATCGAGCGGATCTCGGCGCGCACGAAACGCACGCCCGGCTTCACGATGTCGGCGTACCGGTGCAACACGTGGGCGGCGGTGGTACGCCCGAACATCACGTCGAGCTTGGAGAAGCCGAACACGAAGCCCTCGCGGCGGTCGATGAGGGTGACGTCGACGTCATCGCCGAGTTCCTCGGCCAGTCGGGTCGTGAGTTCGAGTCCGCCGAAACCGGCACCGAGGACGAGCACGCGCATGGTGGTGGACCTCTCGTTGGTGGTGGATCAGGCGCCGCGGGCTCGGCGGCGTCGGTCGGCGATGCCGGCGAACTCGGCCGGGAACGCGAAGACCGCGAACATGATGGCCCACATCGCAAGCGCCGGATACACGCTCACGACGGCAATGGCGAGGCACGCGATGGTCCACAGGACCGCGATCCCGTAGATCCGGGCGACGCCCTCGTACCGATCGGGGTCGATGCCCGGGTCGGTGAGGCCGCGGCGTGACACGTAGCGCCACAGGCCCCAGAACGATGCGGCCATGAGGAAGAAGGTCATGCCGTAGATGAGGGTCGCCGTGCGCAGGCCCGCGCCGCTCGGGTGCTGGGCGAGGATCGCCGTCGGGACCGGCACGGCGGTGACGAGCGCGAGCTGCAGCCCGTTGATCCAGACCAAGCCGGCGTCGGAGCGCACCACGTAGTGGAAGACGCGCTGGTGGTTGATCCAGCACACGAGGATCGTGAGGAACCCGATGAGGTACGCGGCGTAGGTCGGCCAGGAGTCCACGAGGTGGTGGGCCAGGTGCTTGCCGTCGGTGGTGTCCTTCACAGCCGAGACGACGTCGAAGATGAGGATCGTGAGCGCCACCGCGAAGACGCCGTCGCTCAAGGCCTCGATGCGTGAGGTGCTCGCAGCGGCGGACGGTGCTCCTCGGTGCTCGTGCTCGCGTTGCTGCATCGGGCCGTGACGCTAGGCGAGGGTCGGAACGCCCGGTCCGTGCGTCGGTGGGCCGAGGCGGGGCGGGTGGCGCACATCCGCCGACCCGCCCCGCGGCTCCCTGCCCGTCGCGCCTCGGCGCAGGTGTTCAGGTTGGCCTCGCCGTCGGAGCGTGGCAAGAACGATCATCTTGCAAATGTCGGAAGGGTAGTCCGATAATTGCGGTATGACGGGGGAGATCAACCGCGCGCCGAGGGCCCGGCGGCGGTGGGACGAGAAGGCGGACGCCGCGCGGGAGCTCCTCGTCGAGGAGGCGATGGTGCGGCTGCTCGAGGAGCAGATCGCAGCGATGGCGGCCCTCGTGACGCCGTCCGCGCTCGCTCGTCGGTCCGGCGCGATGAGCGTCGATACGGCCTACCGGCTGCTCGGCGGGCCGGCCGACGTCCTCCGAGCCGTGGCGCAACGGTCGGTGGACCCGACCTTCTCCTCGGAGCGGCTCGGATGGCGCACGACCACGGACCTCTCCGAGGAGGCGGTCGCGAGTTTCCACGGCGATGCATCGGGGGATGGCCTCGACGCCGCGGCCGCGATGCGGGCCCTGCTCGTCGCGAGCTTCAGCGACCCGGCCTACCCGATCGCCCGCATGCTCCAGGCGGCGGTGATCACCGCGAGCCCCGTCTGGACCGGAGCGGTATCGGTGAGCGAGGAGCACCGAGCGCTCGCCGAGGAGATCCGCGAGGCGCAGCGGTCCGCGTGGGAGCAGGTGCGCGAGTACATGCGGTGGATGGTGCAGGACACGCTCGCAGCGCTGCGGCGCCGCCCGGTCGGTGGACTCTCGCTCGACAAGGTGCTCCTGCTGCTGCACACGCTCGCCGAAGGTGCGCTCGACCGGCTCACCCTGTACCCGGAACTCCTCACCCCGGAGGATGTCGTCGACGCGATCGTCGCCCTCATGCTCGCCCTCACGGAGGAGGGATCGATGGCGGACCCGCGGCTGCCGGACGATCCGGAGGCCATGGCCGTGTACTCGCGACTCATTGCCGGGTGCGACGCGGCCTGGAGCTCGGACGATGACCCCGGTGACCTCCATGCGGTCGCCGAACGGTTCGCCGTGCCCTTCGAGGCCGTGGTGCTGCTCTTCCCGACCATGGAGCACCTCGCGGACAGCGTGCTGCGGGCCCGGGTCACGTCGGTGGGAGTCGAGGGCGGGGCACCCGCAACGGCATCAGCCCTCCTGCGCTCCGCGCTCTGGCGGCTCGCCCAGACCGCGTCGGCTGCGCCGGCACTCGTCGAACGGGCCCGAGCACTCGCGGGGTCTGAGTCGGTGCTCCAGGAGCTCCGGGTGCACGCGGCGGGGCTCGGGGCGACGGATGCCATCGACGATGGCACCGCCGATCGCGTCGCCGAGCAGGCGGTGGCGACAGCCTGCTCGGGTGTCGACCACTGGCCGACCACCGAGGTGCTCCTCGACCTGCTGCTCGATCAACCCCGACGCGGGTCCGAGAGGTAGACGCGCAGGCGCTCGGCGTTCCGCACCGTGCTGCGCGCGGCGTAGGCCGTGGCGCGGTGCCAGATCCACAGGGTCATCGGGATGGCGACCGCGAGGCCACCGAGCAGCGCGGCGTCGAGGCCGTTGCCGCGCACGCCGGCCGCGTACGCGCCCGCCCAGGCCAGCGCCGAGGGTGCGAGCCCGATCGCGGTGAGCGCGGGCACGAGGCCGTAGGGCAGCAGCACGAGCACCCCCCAGCGCAGCAGCATCGGCCGCCAGTTCCGCCGTTCCCGCCACCGCACCCGCACCGGGAGCTCGTGGTACGGCCAGCGCACCCCGACCGAGCAGACGATGCCGACGGCGCACAGCGGAGCGCTGGCCACCCACACCACCGCCACGACCATCGTGATCCAGTCGCCGGTCACGAGGCCGACGATGAGCGCGGCCGCCACGGTGATCGGCGTGGTGATGAGCCAGAGCGCGAGGTGCTTGGCCCGCAGCAGCCGGTCGATCGCCGCCTCGTCGTCGAGGGCGGCGAGCACCCGCCACCGATCGGGGGCCAGCTCGTTCGTGGCGGGCACGTCGGCGATGTCCAGGAGGCCATCACGATCGGGAACCAGAAGGTCCGGTGGAGGTTGAACATGAAGTCCTTCACCACCGGCCACGGCACGAACCAGAACGTCGTCACGAGCACGAAGTTGATGCCCACGCACCAGAGCACGCCGTAGGGCGGCCGCCGGATGCGCCGGAACTCATCCCGGACCGCCCCGCGCAGCGTCGGCGCGATGCGCTCGTCGGGCGAGGGCGAGTCGAGGTACGCCGGCACGGTCTGAGCCTCGCAGGCCCGTGGTGGTTCCGGGACGATGCCGACCAGCGGGGCGGGCCCCGACGGACTGGAGCGGGTGACGAGAATCGAACTCGCGTTCTCAGCTTGGGAAGCTGATGTTCTGCCTCTGAACTACACCCGCGGGCGCACCGACGATAACCGATGCATCGCCGGGCGAGGACGGCGACCTCGGCCGACGCGGTCGAGCGCGGTGCGCACGCAAGACGACGGGGTGCTGCGTTGCGGATCGTCGACGAACCTCGACGCGGGACGGCGCACGCAACGATGGGCGGTCCGCGCCTGAGCCTTGGCGACTCCGGTCCGGGTCGGCTCCAGCAGGTCGCCGATCCGCCAGCCCCGCCCCGCCGGCCGACACACAGTGCAGGATCGAACCACTCACCGCGCGACATGGACCGGAGAAACTCGCGAGGAGTGGTCAAGCAGAGCCGCTCCGTGGTCGTCTACGGTCACTCCGTCCGAACGGGGGGAGGAACCATGGGAACCAGGACACGAGCGTTCGCGCTCTCGGTCGCCGCGATGGCGACCGTCTCGGCCGGCATCGTCACCGCGACGCCGGCACTCGCAGATGGGCCGGGTGTCGGCACGCCGACGATCGTGACCGTCGGCGACTCGTACATCTCGGGTGAGGGCGGCCGGTGGGCCGGCAACACGAACACCTCGAGCAGCAACGTCGACGCGCTCGGGTCGACCGCGTACTACGACAACGCGTCGAACACGGCGGAGGTCATCTCCGGTTGCCACCGCTCGAAGGCCGCGGAGGCCCACATCGGCGGCGGCGTGATCAGCGCCAACCTCGCTTGCTCGGGGGCGCGCACCTACACGCAGACCGGGTCGAGCTTCAAACCGGGTGTCGACTTCTACGACAACGGGGCGGGCCTGCAGGGCCAGGCGAAGATGTTGCAGGCCTACGCGGCGACCCGCAACGTGAAGATGGTCGTGCTGTCCATCGGCGGGAACGACTTCAACTTCGCGGACATCGTGCAGACCTGTGTGTCTGATTTCCTGCTCTCGCCGTCGTGGTGGCCGGACTACTGCAACGACGACTCGTCGGTGACGGCCAACTTCACCTCGGCGAACGTCACCGCGAAGACCACGGCGATCAAGAACGCGATCCTCAACGTGCGTACGGCGATGACGAACGCGGGCTACGCGACGACGGCCTACAAGATCGTGGTCCAGAACTACATGTCCCCGCTGCCCACGAGCACCGGCTTCCGGTACTCGCAGTCCGGCTACACCCGGCAGAACACGGGCGGCTGCGGGTTCTGGAACAACGACGCCAACTGGGCGAACAACACGGCGCTGCCCCTCATCAACGGGGCGGTGTCGAACGCGGTGACCCAGGCCGGCGGGAACGCGGTGCTCATGAACCTCACGAGCGCGTTCACCGGCCGGAGGCTGTGCGAGAACACGGTCGGCCTCCTCGAGGAGAAGGCCCTCGCAACCTGGCAGTCCGCGGGTGCGTCCGACAAGACCGAGTGGATCGCACAGATCCGTACGGTCTCGACCGTCTTCGGCCCGTACCAGGTCCAGGAGTCGTTCCACCCGAACTACTGGGGTCAACTCGCCCTGCGGAACTGCGTGCGGCAGGCGTACAACGGGGGGACGCCCCGTGGCGGGACGTGTGCCCGGGGCACGCTCACCGGCCGCAACGCGCTGGGCGAACCGAACATGACGCTCAGCTGATCCTGGCTCAGGCCTCGCGTACGCTCCCCGGATCCCGGTGCGGATCCGGGGAGCGTCACGCGTCGGGGGAGCGTCCGTGCAGGGTCCCAGCGGGAGCGCAGACCACGGACGGACCGCGTGAGTCCGCAACGGCACCTGTCCGTCGACGAGGCGCGCCGTGCGGTGCTCGCGGCGCAGGGGTTCGCGAAGCCGCGACCCTCGGGTGCGGTCACGGTGCGGCACGGCGCGGCCCTGCTCGACCGGGTCGGCGCCGTGCAGCTGGACTCGGTGAACGTGGTCGCCCGGGCGCACGAGCTCACCTTCTTCGCGCGGTTCGGTGACCACCCGCGCGACCTCAGCGCGCGCCTCATCCGATCCGGGCGCGCCTTCGAGTTCTGGGGGCACGAGGCCTCCCTCCTCGACGTGCGGCTCCAGCCCGCGCTGCGGTGGCGCATGGAGGAGGCGAAGCGGGGGGCCATGTGGGGCGGGCTCGTCGACGTGGCCCGCGACCACCCCGAGTACGTGGACCGGGTGCGGGCGACCGTGCGGGACCGGGGACCGATCAGCGCCCGACACCTCGAGGGCCGGGGCGCGAAGCCCGACCACATGTGGGGCTGGGACCGGGGCAAGCGGGCGCTCGAGTACCTGTTCTGGACGGGGGAGGTGACGGCCTGGCGCACGCCGAACTTCGAACGGGTCTACGACCTCACCGAGCGTGCGCTGCCGCAGGAGGTCATCGACGCGCCGACCCCGAGCGAGGCCGACGCGCGCAGAGGTCTGCTCCTGCGCGCGGCGCGGGCCTTCGGGGTGGCCACCGCGGCCGACCTCGCCGATGCCTTCCGGCAGAAGCGGCCCGTCGCGCGCCCGCTCGTCGCCGAGCTCGTCGAGGAGGGTCGGCTCGAGGAGGTCGTCGTCGACGGGTGGCGGGAGCCGGCCTACCGGATCCCGGGGGCGCGCGTCCCGCGCGCCGTCGATGCGTGCGCACTGCTCACTCCGTTCGACTCGCTCATGTGGGAGCGTGACCGGGTCGAGCGGATCTTCGGGTTCCGCTACCGGATCGAGATCTACGTACCCGCGCCGAAGCGGGTGCACGGCTACTACGTGCTGCCGTTCCTGCTCGGTGATCGGCTCGTCGCCCGGGTGGACGCCAAGGCGGATCGCCGACGGGGCGCGCTCCTCCTGCCCGGCGCGTGGGGCGAGCCCGGGATCGACCCGGGCGTGGTGAGCGAGGCACTGGCCGCGGAGGCCAGGCGGCTCGCCGGGTTCCTCGGCCTCGAACGGGTCGAGGTCGGCCGACGGGGCGACCTCGCGACGTCCCTGCGGCGAGCGGTGGGGCGCGGGTAGGTTCGGCGGGTGCCGGTCGGGGGGACCGGCGTTCGAGGGGGTGCCCCATGGGAACGCAGTCCACGCTGTACCAGATCGTCCTCGTGCTCCACATCGTGGTCGCGATCGTCGGGATCGGTGCGGTGATGCTCAACGGGATCTACGGAGCCGAGACGAAGAAGCGACCGGGTCCCGGGGGCCTGGCCATCGCGCAGGCGAACTACCGGGTCTCGATGGTCGCGGAGAACTTCATCTACGCGATCCTCGTGCTCGGGCTCATCCTGGTCTGGCTCAGCGATGGGCAGTGGACGTTCTCGCAGACCTGGGTCTGGCTCGCGGTCGTCGTGTTCATCATCTCGCTCGGGGTGTCGCACGGCATCCTGCTGCCCCGGGTGCGCAGGATGAACGCGCTCATGGAGGAGATGGTCGCCGCCGGGCCGCCGACCGGTGCCCCGAGCGGTCCGCCGCCCCAAGCCGGGATGCTCGAGGCACTCGGGAAGCAGGTGGGCGCGGCCTCCGGGGTCCTGCACCTGTCGACCCTGGTGTTGGTGTACCTCATGGTCTTCAAGCCGGGCGCCTGACCCCTCGCGGGGGTCGGTGCGGCAGTTGGTAGGGTCCGCTCCCGTGATTCTCAGCGACCGCACCATCCGTGAGGAGATCGCCGCGGGTCGGATCGTCATCGATCCGTACGATCCCGCCGATGTCCAGCCGTCCTCGGTCGATCTGCACGTCGATGCCTTCTTCCGGGTCTTCCGCAACGACACGACGCCGTTCATCGACCCCAAGGAACCGCAGGAGGACCTCACCGAACTGGTCGAGGTCACGCCGCCGGCCGCGTTCATCCTGCACCCGGGCGAGTTCGTGCTCGGCTCGACGCTCGAGCGGGTCGCGATCCCGAACGACCTCGTGGCCCGCCTCGAGGGCAAGTCGAGCCTCGGGCGACTCGGGCTCCTCATCCACTCGACCGCAGGTTTCGTGGACGCCGGGTGGGACGGGCACCTCACCCTCGAGCTCTCGAACGTCGCGAACCTGCCGATCGCGATCTACCCGGGCATGAAGATCGGGCAGATCTCGTTCCTGCGGATGACGACTGCGGCGGACAACGCCTACGGATCGTCGGTGACCGGCTCGAAGTACCAGGGCCAGCGCGGTCCGACCCCGAGCCGCTCCTACCTCAACTTCCGCAAGTAGCCGGCCCGGCACGCGACGAGGGCGCCGCCGGAGCGACTCCCTCGCGTGCGGTTCGGTGCGCCTGCGGTCAGGCGAGCGTGGTCTGGTCGAGGTGCGACGGGTCGGATTCCATCGCCTCGAGGAGCATCTCGGCGAGGTCCTGCACGACGACGTCGTCGCCCTTGCCGGCACCC
>JBJTQX010000077.1:0-16248 GCA_046075855.1 Actinomycetes bacterium | reverse complement strand
CCAGGACCACCAGGCCCGCCGCCCGGAGGCCACGGGAAGCCACCGCCCGGAGGCCAGCCCGGCCATCCGCCGAAATGCTTACGAAGCGTGCCGCTGGTCGTGTAAGGGTTGCGGGCCGATCCATCCGTGAAACGGGTAAAGATCGTATACTGCAACCTGTCCCCGGGAAGATCCCGGAGATGCAGGATCGTCTGCGCAAATCCAGGATTGAACGTCACCGTCAGGTCGGTGGCGCGTACCACGGGATTCTGCCCGGGGCTCGGCGAATAGGCGACCGCCTGTTCCGAACCCCAGTCGCAATCCGACGGCGTGCACTGCCCCCAGACGCGAACGTTCAGCCCACCACCGGTCGCCTGGACGCGAACGCGCGTGATGCTCGACGTCCCGCTGTCCTCGTTTCGCCAGTCACCGGTGAACTCACCATACCCGGCCGCCATGGCAGGTCCGGCCGACAGTGCAGCAACCGCTGCAATGATAAGCGCCTTCAAGCGCATGTTTCTCTCCATCTTGTCTGATACCAACCGCGCACCACGCCCGGCCAACACGTCCAATTTAAAGTCTGCACGGCCTTAAGCTAGGCGACATTGATCACACTCAACCCTGTTGCCTGCCATTCATCTTGCAGGCGAATTCATGCCGCACCTGCGAAAACCATTTGACCCGAGGGGCGGAATCGCGCGAAAAAAGACGCGGGACACGTCCCCCCAACGGGACGCGCCCATTCTGGAAGGAATGGATTATGACAGCGAAGCCTGCCCTCCGGCCGCAACGGCCGCATTTTTCTTCTGGCCCCTGCGCGAAGCGCCCCGGCTGGTCCGCCCAAAATCTCCGCACCGAAAGCCTCGGACGATCCCATCGCTCAAAGCTCGGCAAGGCGCGCCTCGAGCTGGCGATCTCCGAAACACGGCGCATCCTCGGTGTCCCCGCAGACTACCGCATCGGGATCGTCCCGGCCTCCGACACGGGCGCCGTCGAGATGTGCCTCTGGTCGATGCTGGGTCCACGGCCGGTGGATGTCCTCGTCTGGGAAAGCTTTGGCCAGGAATGGGCAACCGACATCCTCAAGCAGCTGAAACTGCCCGATGCGAAAGTGACCAAGGCGGCCTATGGCGCACTGCCCGACCTCACGCAGGTCAACTCCGCCCACGACATCGTGTTCACCTGGAATGGTACGACGTCAGGCGTGCGCGTGCCGAATGGTGACTGGATCGCCGACACGCGCGAAGGATTGACGATCTGCGACGCAACCTCCGCGGCCTTCGCGCAGGACCTCCCGTGGCCCAAGCTCGATGTTGTCACCTTCTCGTGGCAGAAGGCGCTGGGCGGTGAAGGCGCCCATGGCGTCCTCATCCTGTCCCCGCGCGCCGTTGCCCGTCTCGAGAGCTACAAGCCATCCTGGCCGATCCCCAAGATCTTCCGCATGACCAAGGACGGCAAGCTGATCGAGGGCATCTTCAAGGGCGAGACAATCAACACCCCGTCGATGCTTTGCGTTGAGGACTACCTCGATGCGCTGTCCTGGGCCGACTCAATCGGTGGCCTGAAGGCCTTGAGGGCGCGCGCCGACGAGAACCTCCACGTGATCGACAGATGGATGAACGCGTCCGGCTGGTGCGATTATCTTGCATCAGGCCCGTCAACGCGCTCGAACACCTCGGTCTGCCTCAAGATCACGGATCCCTGGTTCACGGCAAAGGACGCCGAAGGCCAGGCTGCCGCCGCCAAGACGATTGCCGACCTGCTGGACAAAGAGGGCGTCGCCTTCGACATCGGCGCCTATCGCGATGCCCCGCCAGGATTGCGCATCTGGGCCGGCGCCACGGTCGAAAACAGCGACATGAAGGCACTCATGCCCTGGCTCGACTGGGCCTGGTCGCAGGTCAAGGTCGCCTGAACCACGGCAAGCGCGGGCATCCTGCCCGCCCTTTCGCCCCGTCCCCACATCCCTGTCAGGACAACCCCATGCCCAAGGTTCTCATTTCCGACCAACTCTCCCCCGCTGCCGTTCAGATCTTCAAGGACCGCGGGGTCGACGTCGACGTGAAAGTCGGCCTCTCCAAGGACGAGCTCAAATCGATCATCGGCCGCTATGAAGGCCTCGCCATTCGCTCGGCAACGAAAGTGACAGCGGATGTTCTTGCCGCGGCAACCAACCTCAAGGTCGTCGGCCGCGCAGGCATCGGTGTCGACAACGTCGACATCCCCGCCGCAACCGGACGCGGCGTCATCGTCATGAATACGCCCCACGGCAACTCGATCACCACTGCCGAGCACGCCGTCGCGCTCATGTTCGCCCTCGCCCGCGAGATCCCCGCCGCCAATGCCTCCACCCATGCCGGCAAGTGGGAAAAGAACCGCTTCATGGGCGTGGAACTGACAGGCAAGACGCTGGGCATCATCGGCTGCGGCAACATCGGCTCCATCGTTGCCGAGCGCGCCAAGGGACTTCGCATGAAGGTCGCAGCCTTCGACCCTTACCTCAACCCCGAGCGCGCCGAAACGCTTGGTGTCGACAAGGTGGAACTCGACGAACTCCTCGCGCGGGCAGACTTCATCACCCTGCACACCCCGTTGACCGAGAAAACCCGCAACATCCTCGACGCAAGGGCGCTCGCAAGAGCGAAGAAGGGCGTACGCATCATCAACTGCGCCCGCGGCGGCCTGATCGACGAGGCGGCCCTGAAGGCAGCGCTCGACAGTGGGCATGTGGCCGGCGCTGCCCTCGACGTGTTCGAGGTAGAACCCGCAAAGGACAACACGCTCTTCGGATCCGACAAGGTCGTGGCAACACCGCATCTGGGCGCCTCCACCTCGGAAGCGCAGGAAAACGTGGCCCTACAGGTGGCAGAGCAGATGTCGGACTACCTCCTGACCGGCGCCATCACCAATGCAATCAACATGCCCTCGATCACCGCCGACCAGGCCGCGATCATGAAGCCATGGATCTCGCTCGCCGAGAAACTCGGTGCCTTTGCAGGCCAGTTGACCGAAACCAGCATCAAGTCGGCCGAAATCATCTTCGAGGGCAATGTCGCCGATCTCAACACAAGGGCACTCACCCAGGCCGCACTCGCCGGCCTGCTGAAGCCGAACCTCTCCGACGTGAACATGGTCAACGCTCCCGTTGTCGCCAAGGAGCGTGGCATCCAGGTCAGCGAGGTCCGCCGCACGCAGTCCGGCGCCTATGAAGGCTATCTCATGCTGAAGGTCACGACCGAGCGCCAGACGCGTGACGTCGCTGGAACCGTTTTTTCCAACGGCGTGCCCCGCCTCATCCAGATCAAGGGCATCGACATGGAATCCCATTTCACGCCGCACATGCTCTATGTGACGAACGAGGACAAGCCCGGCTTCATCGGCCGCCTCGGCACGCTCCTCGGTGATGCCGCCGTCAACATCGCATCCTTCAACCTCGGACGCACCGGCCCCGGCGGGGATGCCATAGCCCTCGTTGCAGTGGATGGCCCCGTCCCCGAAACCGTTCTCACGGCACTCCGTGCCCTCCCCGTCGTCAAGCAGGCAAAGGCACTGGTGTTCTGATGGCAGGCGTAGCAGTTATCGGCGCCCAGTGGGGCGATGAAGGCAAGGGCAAGATCGTCGACTGGCTCTGCGAGCGTGCAAGCGTGGTCGTCCGCTTCCAGGGCGGCCACAACGCGGGCCACACGCTGGTCATCAACGGCAAGACCTACAAGTTCTCGCTGTTGCCTTCGGGCATCGCACGCGAAGGCAAGCTCTCCGTCATCGGCAACGGCGTGGTGGTCGACCCGGCCGTGCTCATCGCCGAGCTCGACATGCTCGCGTCGAAGGGTGTCGACACGAGTCGCCTGCGCCTCTCGGGGAACGCGCACATCATCATGCCGTACCACCAAGAGATCGACCGCGTCACCGAGCGGTACCTCGGCAAGAACAAGCTGGGTACCACCAAGCGCGGCATCGGTCCGACCTACGCCGACAAGGCGTTGCGCGTGGGTCTGCGGGTGCAGGACCTCCTCGACCCGAAGATCTTCCGCGAGAAGCTCGAGCTCGTGCTCCGGGAGAAGAACGGCCTGCTCTCGAAGGTCTACAACCGGCTGCCGATGGACCTCGACGAGATCGCCGATGCGTACCTGGCCATGGCTCCTCGTCTCGCCCCGCACATCGACGACACGGTGCACGTCATCCACGACGCGCTCGACCGCGGCGACTGGGTGCTCTTCGAGGGCGCGCAGGCGACCTACCTCGATCTCGACCACGGCACCTACCCGTTCGTGACCTCGAGCAATCCGATCGCCGGCGGCGTCTGCCCGGGCGCCGGTGTGGGACCGCTCGCGATCCAGCGGATCGTCGGGGTCGTGAAGGCGTACCTCACCCGGGTCGGGTCCGGTCCATTCCCGACCGAGCTCTTCGAGGGCGATCCGGTGGGCGACGAACTCGTGGAGCGCGGCGGGGAGTTCGGGACGAACACCGGACGCCGTCGTCGCCCGGGTTGGCTTGACCTCGTCATGCTCAAGCACGCAACCCGCCTCAACACCTGCACGGAGCTCGCGATCACGAAGCTCGACGTGCTCTCGCCGTTCGAGGAGATCAAGGTCTGCGTGGGGTATGTCGGTGACGACGGGACCCAGTACGACTACGTGCCGTACCACCAGTCGGTGCTCCACAAGGTCACGCCGGTGTACGAGACCCTGCCCGGCTGGGCCTCGGACATCGAGGCCGCACACACCCTCGCCGACCTCCCGCAGGCCGCGCAGGACTACGTGCAGTTCATCGAGGACTTCACGAAGGTCCCCGTGTCCTTCGTGTCGGTGGGCCCCGCCCGCGACCAGACCGTGGTCCTCCCCCGGGAGCGCTGAGCGTGCGCGTCCTCGTCCTCGGGAGTGGGGGCCGGGAGCACGCGCTCGCGTGGGGGCTCGCCCGGTCCGACTCCGTCGACGCGGTGCTCGTGGGCCCCGGTAACCCGGGGACCGCGACCGTGGGGACGAACGTCGCGCTCGATGCGACCGACGGTGCCGCGGTGGTCGACCTCGCCCGCGCCGAGGGCATCGACCTCGTGGTCATCGGGCCGGAGGCGCCGCTCGTGGCCGGGGTGGCCGACGCCCTGCGCGCCGACGGTATCCCGGCGTTCGGGCCCGGTGCCGACGGCGCGCGGCTCGAGGGATCGAAGGCCTGGATGAAGGAGGTGCTCGCGGCGGCCGGGGTGCCGACCGCCGGGCACGCGACCTTCGGTGCGGGTGACGAGGCCGCGGCCCTCGCGTACCTCGACACCATGCCGGGCTTCTACGTGGTGAAGACCGACGGGCTCGCAGCCGGCAAGGGTGTCGTCGTCACCGAGTCGATCGAGGAGGCCCGCGACGCCGTGCGCGCCTACCTGTCGGGTGACGCGTTCGGCGACGCCGGGCGCACGCTCGTCATCGAGGAGGGTCTCACCGGCCCCGAGGTCTCGCTCCTCGTGCTCTGCGACGGTTCGCTCGAGGGCGTGGCGCTCGCGCCCGCGCAGGACTTCAAGCGCATCGGGGTCGGCGACACCGGACCGAACACCGGCGGCATGGGCGCGTACTCGCCCGTTCCCGTGGCCACCGACGCGATCGTCGACGAGGTCATGGCGCGCGCGGTCGCGCCGACCCTCGCCGAGCTGGCCCGCCGCGGCATCGAGTACCGCGGGGTGCTCTACGCGGGGATGATGCTCACGCCCGACGGCCCGAAGCTGCTCGAGTACAACGTGCGCTTCGGCGATCCCGAGTGCGAGGTCGTCGTGCCGCGGATCGCGAGCGACCTCGGCGTCCACCTCCACGAGGCCGCCACCGGTCGCCTCCGCACGCCGATCGAGTTCACCCCCGAGGCCGCGGTCACCGTGGTCGTGGCCGCCGAGGGCTACCCGACCGCGCCGCGCACCGGCGACGCGATCGAGGGTCTCGACGAGGCCGGCGCGGTGGAGGGCGTCACCGTGTTCCACGCGGGCACCCGCGCCGAGGGCGACGCGGTCCGCACCGCGGGTGGGCGCGTGCTCACCGTCACCGGCCGCGGCCCCTCGATCGCCGAGGCCCGGGCGCGGGCGTACGCCGCGGTCGACCGCCTCTGCTTCCCCGGCATCACCTTCCGAACCGACATCGCCGCCGCGGCGGCCGACTCCGAGGTCCGATCCGCATGATCCCCCGTTACTCCCGGCCCGAGATGGCCGCACTGTTCACCGACGACGCGCGCTTCGGCGCGTGGCTCGAGGTCGAGATCCTCGCCACGGAGGCCTGGGCCGACCTCGGCGTGGTGCCGCGGGAGGCGGCCGAGGCCGTGCGGGCCCGCGGCGGCTTCGACGTGGCGGCGATCGAGGCCCGCGAGGAGATCACCCAGCACGACGTCGCGGCGTTCGTCGACATCGTGCAGGAGACCATCGGCCAGCCCGAGGGCGCGTGGGTCCACTACGGCCTCACCTCCTCGGACGTCGTGGACACCGCGCTGGCCCTGCAGCTCACCCGGGCCGCCGACCTGCTGCTCGAGACGGCCGCGAAGCTCGAGGCGACCATCGCCCGGCGGGCCCACGAGTTCCGGAGCACGCCGATGGTCGGCCGCACGCACGGCATCCACGCGGAGCCCACGACCTTCGGCATCGTGCTCGCCCTCTGGGCGCTGCAGGTGCGCCGGGATCGGGAGCGGCTGGTGCGGGCCCGCTCGACCATTGCGGTCGGCAAGCTCTCGGGCGCGGTCGGCACGTACTCCAACGTCGACCCGGCGGTGGAGGCGAGCGTGTGTGCGCGCCTCGGCCTCACGCCGGTGCCGGCGACCCAGGTGCTCGCCCGCGACCGGCACGCGGAGCTGCTCTACGCGTGCGCGGCGATCGGCACGACGGTGGAGACCATCGCGCTCGAGATCCGCCACCTCCAGCGGACCGAGCTGCGCGAGGCCGAGGAACCGTTCCGGGCCGGCAAGCAGAAGGGCTCGTCCGCGATGCCCCACAAGCGCAACCCGGTGAAGAGCGAGCAGCTCTGTGGGCTCGCCCGCATCCTGCGGTCCAACCTGCAGGCCGGGCTCGAGAACGTCGCGCTCTGGCACGAGCGGGACATCTCGCACTCCTCGGTCGAGCGGGTGATCCTTCCGGACTCCTGCATCCTCACCCACTACGTGATGGTGCAGGCCGAGCGTCTCGTCGACGGCCTCGTCGTGTACCCGGAGCGCATGCTCGAGAACCTCGACGGTTCGTTCGGGCTCGTGTTCAGCCAGCCGGTGCTGCTCGCGCTCGTGGAGAGCGGGCTGTCGCGCGACGACGCCTACCGGCTCGTGCAGCGCAACGCCATGGCCACCTGGGAGCAGCGCCGTCCGTTCATCGAGGTGCTGCGCGCCGACGCCGAGGTGGCCGCGGCGCTGGCCGAGGATCGGCTCGCCGCATGCTTCGACCTCACGAAGGCCCTCGCCAACACCTCGCGGACCTTCGACGTGCTCGACGCCACCCTGGCCCAGCCGCTGGCATGAGCATCTCGTTGCCCCACACCTACTCGGGCAAGGTCCGCGACCTGTACGACGCGGGTGACGGCCGCATGCTCATGGTGGCGAGCGATCGGCTCTCCGTGTTCGACGTCATCCTCCCGGACCCGGTGCCCGACAAGGGCCGGGTGCTCACCGCGATCAGCGCGTTCTGGTTCGAGGCCATGGGCGACCTCATCCCGAACCACGTGCTCGCCGTCGATCCGGCCGGCTTCCCCGAGGGCGTCGGCCCCGAGTTCGCCGGGCGTTCCATGCTCGTCGAGGTCACGGCGCCGGTGCGCATGGAGTGCATCGCCCGTGGCCACCTCTTCGGTGGCGCGTGGAAGGAGTACCGGGAGCAGGGCACGGTGCAGGGCCGTCCGATGCCCGCCGGGATGCAGGAGGCCGAAGCGCTCCCGGCACCGCTCTTCACGCCGACCTCGAAGCCCGAGCAGGGCCACGACCTGCCGATCACCGACGCCGAGGCGATCGCGCTCGTCGGGGCCGACCGGTTCGAGGAGATCCGTTCGGTGACCCTCGCGGTCTACGAGCGAGGTGCACGCATGGCCGCGGCGCGCGGCATCATCCTCGCCGACACGAAGCTCGAGTTCGGGCTGCGGGACGACGGCACGCTCCTGCTCATCGACGAGGTGCTCACCCCCGACTCCTCGCGGTACTGGCCGGCCGAATCGTTCGCCCCGGGCGGCAGCCCGCCCTCCTTCGACAAGCAGTTCGTGCGCGACCACTACCTGTCGATCGGGTGGGACCAGACCCCGCCCGCGCCGCCCGTGCCGCCCGAGGTGATCGCGGGCACGCGCGCTCGGTACGTGGAGGCCTACGAGCGACTCACCGGCCTTCCCTTCGCCGATTGGTACGGCGGGTAAGGTCGCCCGCATGGCGCGCTACGAGGCTCGGATCGAGGTCACCCACCTGCCCGGCATCCTCGACCCCCAGGGGGTCACGGTCGAGCGGGCCCTCCCGGCCCTCGGGTACACGAACGTGAGCCACGTGCGCATCGGGAAGTCCATCCGCCTCGAGCTCGACGCGAGCGACGAGGCCGCGGCCCGCACCCAGGTCGAGGAGATGTGCGAGCGGCTCCTCGCCAACCCGGTCATCGAGGCCTACGAGATCCACCTCGCCGAGTTCGCCGGCTGATGGCGCCCCGGGTCGGCGTCGTCGTCTTCCCCGGCACGAACTGCGAGCTCGACGCGGCCTACGCGCTCGAGCACGCGGGCGCCGAGGCGGTCACGCTCTTCCACGCCGACGCCGACCTGCAGGGCGTCGACGGCATCGTGGTGCCGGGCGGCTTCGCCCACGGCGACTACCTGCGCACCGGCGCCATCGCCCGCTTCTCGCCGATCATGGCCAGCGTCGCCGAGTTCGCGGCACGCGGCGGCCCGGTCGTCGGCATCTGCAACGGCTTCCAGGTGCTGTGCGAGGCGGGACTCCTGCCCGGCGCGCTCCAGAAGAACGCGGGGCTGAAGTTCATCTGCCGCACCGTGGACCTGCGGGTCGAGACCGCCTCGACCGCCCTCACGAACACGCTCACCGCCCGGTCGACGCTGCGCATCCCGATCAACCACTTCGAGGGCAACTACACCTGCGCGCCCGAGACGCTGGCCCGCCTCCGGGACGAGGATCGGATCGTGGTCCGCTACGTCGACAACCCGAACGGCAGCACCGACGCCATCGCGGGCGTGTGCAACGAGGGCCGCAACGTGGTCGGCCTCATGCCCCACCCCGAGCGCGCCATCGAGTCGGTGCTCGGCTCGGCCGACGGGGCCGGGATGATCGCGTCGATCGTCGCGGCCGCCGGTGCGGGGGTGGCCCGGTGAGCCTCCGCCCGAAGCAGGCCGCGCTCGCCACGGTCTTCGAGGAGTACGGGATCAAGCGGGGCGAGTTCACCCTCGCCTCGGGCCGGACCTCCCAGTGGTACCTCGACGGTCGGCAGGTCACCTTCCGCGGCGATTGCGTGCACCTCGTCGGCGACGCGGTCATGGAGGCCATCGCGGCGGGCGGCGGCTGCCAGTTCGACTCCTGCGGCGGGCTCGCCGTCGGGGCCATCCCCGTCGGGCTCGCGGTCGGGCTGGCCTCCGGTCGCCCCTCCTTCGCGGTGCGCAAGGAGGCCAAGGGACACGGCGTCGGCGGCCGCATGGCCGGCCCGGTCACCCCCGAGGACCACGTGCTCGTCGTCGAGGACACCGCCACGAGCGGCGGCTCCATCCTCGAGGCCATCGACGCGCTCGAGGAGTTCGGCTGCACCGTGGTGGGTGCGAGCGTGCTGCTCGACCGCGGCGGCGAGCTCGGGGCGATCCTCGCGGCCCGCGGGATCGCCTACTTCCCGGTGCTCGGCGCGCCCGACGTGGGCTTCGCGTTCGGCTCCTGAGGTTCGCTCAGCCGCGGGTCCGCTGGATCCCGGCCTTCTTGAGCACGTCGGCCGCCACACCGAAGTCCCGCCAGGTGCCGTAGGTGATGCCCTTGCGCTCGCCGTAGGCACGGGCGACCTTCACGAACTCGGCCTCGAGCGCGGAGAGGTCGACGCCCTCGGCGAGCCGCTCGGCCTCGGCCTTGAGGTCGCGCTGTCGCTGGAGGAGCTCGAGCCGCTCGATGCCCGTGGCCGTCTTGAGGCCGGCCTCGGTCGCAGCGAGCTGCTTCGCGACGGTCTCGCTCGTGCGCTTGCGACCCTGCTTCGGGCGGTGCGCCTCGAGCGCCTCGAGGTAGCGCGCCACTGCGCGGCTCTCGTTGCGACCCGCGGCCAACTTCGCCTTGTGCTCGGCGGTCATGGTCGGCTTGCGCTTCGGTGCAGCCATCGGAAATCTCCCTCGGGGTATGGAGTGAATTGTCGAAGTCCGGAAGTTCTACCACGGAGGAAATCGAAGCCTTCCCGAGCCTCCCTTACGCGGGAAATACCGGGGTTCGCGGCACTCGGGACCGAGCCGGGGCCTCGGGTAGCCTCGCCGTGCGATGACGACGGAGCCCCTCCACCGCCAACTCGGCCTCACCGACGACGAGCTCGACCGCATCGTCGCCCTGCTCGGCCGGGAGCCCTCGGAGCTCGAGCTCGCGATGTACGCGGTCATGTGGAGCGAGCACTGCTCCTACAAGTCCTCGAAGGTGCACCTCAGGCGGTTCCCGACCGAGGCCCCGTGGGTGCTCGTCGGCCCGGGCGAGGGAGCGGGCGTCATCGACGTGGGCGACGGTCTCGCGGTGGCGGTGCGCATCGAGAGCCACAACCACCCGTCCGCGGTCGAGCCGTACCAGGGAGCGGCCACCGGCGTGGGCGGCATCATCCGCGACATCTTCTCGATGGGGGCGCGTCCGATCGCGCTCATGGATCCGCTGCGGTTCGGCACGCTCGACGACGCGCGCACGCGCTTCATCGTCGAGGGGGTCGTGTCCGGCATCAGCGGGTACGGCAACGCGGTCGGCGTGCCGACGGTCGGCGGCGACGTGGTCTTCGACCCCTGCTACCGCGGCAACCCGCTCGTGAACGTGTTCTGCCTCGGCCTGCTCCCGCAGGAGCGGCTCGTGCTGGCCACGGCCGAGGGCGTCGGCAACCTCGCGGTGCTGCTCGGCGCCTCGACCGGCCGCGACGGCATCGGCGGGGCCAGCGTGCTCGCCTCGGCCGGGTTCGCCGAGGGCTCGGAGGCCAAGCGCCCGAGCGTGCAGGTCGGCGATCCCTTCGAGGAGAAGAAGCTCATCGAGGCCTGCCTGCAGCTGCTCGACGAGAACCTCGCGGTCGGGGTGCAGGACCTCGGGGCGGCCGGCATCTGCTGCGCGACCTCGGAGACCGCGGCGAAGGCCGGCAACGGCATGGACGTGGACATCGCCCGCGTGGCCCGGCGCGAGCCGGGCATGAACGCGGTCGAGGTGATGACCTCGGAGAGCCAGGAGCGGATGCTCGCCATCGTCGAGCCGTCGAACCTCGACGCGGTGCTCGCCCTCTGCGCGCGCTGGGAGGTGCGCGCCACGGTGATCGGGCGCGTCACCGACACCGGTCGGTTCCGGGTCTACGACGGGCTCTTCGACGCGGAGGCGAGCGTGGCCGCGACGCTCCCGGCCCTCGCGGACGTGCCGGTGGAGAGCCTCGGTGACGGCCCGACCTACGACCGTCCGCTCGCGCCGCCGACCGATCTCGCGGCACGGCGGGCCGACGACCCGGCGACCACGCTCCTCGACCGCTTCCCGGACGGCAGCGACCTCTCGCACGAACTCCTCGCCCTGCTCGGTCGACCGAACATCGCGGACAAGTCCTGGGTGTGGCGCCAGTACGACCACCAGCTGTTCCTCAACACGGTGAGCGGGCCCGGCGGCGACGCCTCGGTGCTGCGGCTCAAGGACGCGCCGGGTCGCGCGCTCGCGCTCAGCGTCGACGGCAAGGCCCGGCAGGTCGCGCTCGACCCGCGCCTCGGTGGGCAGCTCGTCGTGCTCGAGGCGGCCCGCAACGTCGCCTGCTCCGGGGCCCGGCCGATGGCCCTCGTCAACTGCCTCAACTTCGGCAACCCGGAGCACCCCGAGGTGATGTGGCAGTTCTCGGAGGTCGTCGACGGCATGAGCGAGGCCTGCGACGCGCTCGGCATCCCGGTGATCGGCGGCAACGTCTCCTTCTACAACGAGTCGCACGGCGTCGACATCGACCCGACGCCGGTGGTCGGCGTCATCGGCCTCCTCGACGGCCTCGGCGACCGCGCCCCGTCGACCGTCGCGTTCGCGGCCGGTCAATCGATCGTCGTGCTCGGGGACACGTCGCCGGAGTTCGGCGGTTCCGAGTGGGCCGACCGGCACGGGCTGCGCAACGGCACGCCGCCCGCGGTCGACCTCGACGCGGCGCGTGCGCTCAACGCCCTCGTGGCCGCGCTCGTGCTCGACGGACTGGCGACCACCGTGCACGACTGCGCCGACGGGGGCCTCGCCGTGGCGCTCAGCGAGATGGCGATCGCCGGTGGTGTCGGGTTCGAGGTGTCGATCGGCGGGGCCGTCGGCTGCTTCGCGGAGAGCGCCTCCCGGGTCGTGCTCGGCGTCGACCCGGCCCGCGTCGTCGACGTGCTGGGTCGGGCTGCGGCGGCGGGCGTGCCGGCCGAGGAGATCGGCACGGTCGGCGGCGACCGGCTCGTGGCCCACGGGGCGTTCGACCTCGCGCTCGACGAGGCCGGCACGGCGTGGCGGGACGCGATCCCGACCGCGCTCGGTGTCGGGGTCTAGGGCGCGCTCAGCCCCACCGAGTCGAGGTACGCGAGCACGAGGGCCGCGGAGTCCTCGACCGTTCGGTCGTGGGTCGGCACGACGACCTCGGGGGCCAGCGGCGCCTCGTACGGGTCGCTCACCCCCGTGAACTCGGGGATCTCGCCGGTGCGGGCCTTCGCGTAGAGGCCCTTCACGTCGCGTTCCTCGCAGACCTCGATCGGGGTGGCCACGTGGATCTCGACGAAGGTGCCGTCGTGCATGGCCCGCACCGCGTCGCGGGTCTCCCGGTACGGCGAGATGGCCGCAGTGATGGCGACCACTCCGTTGCGGGCGAGCACGGAGGCGACCCAGCCGATCCGGTTGACGTTGACGTCGCGGTCGGCCTTCGAGAAGCCGAGCCCCTTGCTGAGGTGCTCGCGGACCTCGTCGCCGTCGAGCACCTCGACCCGGTGGCCGCGGGCCCGCAGGAGCGGGGCCACCGCCTCGGCGACCGTCGACTTCCCTGCCCCCGACAACCCGGTGAACCAGAGGCTGAACCCGCGGGACCAGGGCTCGAAGGTGCCGCCGTCGGGCGTCGGGCGCTCGGTCATGGGGTGAGACGGTAGACCACCCGTGGTGGCCCAGGGTCGCCGAGTCCGGGTGCCCGTGTGATGGCGCGGTGTGCGAGACTGCCGTCCCGTGGGGTCCTCGCTCGGTCACTACTGCGGCGTCTTCGGCGCCTACGCACCGAACCAGCCGGTGGCCCACCTCGCGTACCTCGGGCTCTTCGCGCTGCAGCACCGCGGCCAGGAGTCGGCCGGCATCGCGGTGAGCGACGGCCAGACCATCACGGTCGTCAAGGACATGGGGCTCGTCACCCAGGTGTTCGACGAGCGCAACCTCGCCTCGCTGCACGGCCACATCGCGATCGGCCACAACCGGTACTCCACGACCGGCTCGTCCTCGTGGCGCAACGCGCAGCCCGTGTACCGCTCGGTCGGCGAGGCGGGCTTCGCGCTCGGCCACAACGGGAACCTCACGAACACCGTGGAGCTCGCAGCCGAGTTGGGCATGCTCCCCGGTCTCGAACCGCAGCATGAGTCGGTGGACTCGACCACCGACTCCGCGCTCGTGGCCGAGCTCGTCGCCCGTGCGTGGCCCGAGGAGCGTTCCGACGGCAAGGAGCTCGAGCTCGCACTCGAGCGGGTGCTGCCGAAGCTGCAGGGCGGCTTCTCCTTCGTGCTCATGGACGACTCGCACCTCATCGGCGCGCGCGACCCGCATGGGTTCTGGCCGCTCGTCCTCGGTCGGCTCGACGGCGGCGGCTGGGTGTTCGCCAGCGAGTCGGCCGCGCTCGACCTCGTCGGTGCCCACTACGTGCGCGACGTGCAGCCGGGCGAGATGGTGGTCATCGACGCGACCGGTGTGCGCCGCGAGGTCCGGTGGGCTGAGCCCTCGCCGCGGCTGTGCCTGTTCGAGTTCGTCTACTTCTCGCGCCCCGACACCCGCCTCTACGGCCACACCGTGCACACCGCGCGACAGCGCATGGGCGAGGCGCTCGCCCGACAGGCTCCGGTGGATGCCGACATGGTCGTGCCCGTACCGGAGTCCGGCATCCCTGCGGCTCAGGGCTTCGCCCGCGCCTCCGGCATCCCCTACGGCGACGGGCTGGTGAAGAACCGGTACGTCGGCCGCACCTTCATCCAGCCGTCGCAGAAGATGCGCGGCGCGGGCGTGCGCATGAAGCTCAACCCGCTGCCCGAGAACATCGAGGGCAAGCGGCTCGTGGTGGTCGACGACTCCATCGTGCGCGGCACCACGACCCGGCAGGTCATCACGATGCTGCGCGAGGCGGGCGCGGCCGAGGTG
This sequence comes from Actinomycetes bacterium, assembly GCA_046075855.1. Lineage (GTDB taxonomy): Bacteria > Actinomycetota > Acidimicrobiia > IMCC26256 > IMCC26256 > IMCC26256. The sequence goes on along the minus strand of JBJTQX010000077.1, from coordinate 1,785 downwards.
CACTTCCGCGTCTCCTCGCCGCCCTACCGCTGGCCGTGCTTCTACGGGATGGACACGGGTCGGCGCGGCGAGCTGCTCGCCGCCGACCTCTCGGTCGGTGAGATCCGCGAGTACCTCGGCTCCGACTCGCTCGCCTACCTCGAGATCGACCGGCTCACCGCGGCGACCGGCGCGCCGGCCGAGTCCTTCTGCACGGCCTGCCTCACCGGCGAGTACCCGGTCCCCGTGCCGCTCGAGGACGCCAAGCTGGTGCTCGAACCCGGTCGACCCGAGATCGCGCCGACCACCGCCTCCGACGCCCGGTGAGCGACGGCTCGGCCGACGCGCCGCTCACCTACCGCGACGCGGGCGTCGACATCGAGCGGGGCGAGGAGGCGGTCGAGCGCATCAAGGCGCACGTGCGCTCCACCTTCCGCCCCGAGGTGATCGGTGACCTCGGCGGCTTCGGCGGCCTGTTCTCCATCGCGCAGCACGGCTTGGCGGAGCCGGTGCTCGTCTCCTCCACCGACGGGGTGGGCACGAAGTCGATGATCGCCCGCCTCACTGGTCGCTACGACACGATCGGCATCGACCTCGTGGCCATGAGCGCCGACGACATCGCGGTGCAGGGCGCCGAGCCCCTGCTCTTCCTCGACTACATCTCGATCGGATCGCTCGACCCCGCCATGGTCGATGCCATCGTGGCCGGCGTGGCCGAGGGGTGTCGGCAGGCCGGCTGCGCGCTCATCGGCGGGGAGATGTCGGAGCACCCCGACCTCATGGCCCCGGGAGAGTTCGACCTCGTCGGCTTCGCGGTGGGCATCGTGGACCGATCAGCCATCCTCCCGCAGCGTGTCGCGGCGGGTGACCGCATCGTCGGCTTCGAGAGCCCGGGGTTGCGGAGCCCCGGCTCCTCGCTCGCGCGCCGGGCGCTCCTCGACCGCGCGGGCCGCGACCTCGACGGGCCGGCCTGGCCCGGCGCCCACCACTCGCTCGGCGAGGAGCTGCTGCGCCCGAGCTCGATCTACGCGCCGGCCATGGCCGGGTTGCGCCGTCGGGTCGAGGTGCACGCGTTCGCGCACGTGACCGGCGGGGGCATCGCGGGCAACCTCGAGCGGGTGCTGCCCGGAGATCTCGACGGCGTCGTGCGCCGGGGGATCTGGGATGAGCCGCGGATCTTCGCCGAGGTGCAGGCCGCGGGCGACATCGCGGACGCCGAGATGGAGCGAACGTTCAACCTCGGACTCGGCATGCTGGCCGTGGTGCCGGCCCGTGAGGTCGAGCACGCGCTCGACACCGTGCGGGCCTCGGGTCACCGGGCCTGGGAGGTCGGCGAGATCGTGGCCGGACGCGGGCGAGCCCACGTCGTGCGCGCCTGACGGCTCAGTCGAACCAGCGCACCGCGACCCACGCGCGCCGGCGGCAGGCCGGGCACTGCATCCACCTCGAGTGGTGCTGCCACGGCTTCCAGGCCCACAGCGGCAGGTGGTACCGGACGAACTCGACGTAGGAGACGCGGGTACGGCCCCGGCACCGTTCGCACTCGAGCACGAGGGTGCCCGGTCGTCGCTGGGCTGCGGAGAAGAACGCGGCCCGCGGCGATTCCGTCACGCCGGTCCCTCCGCGGCGACCACCGACGCATCGAGGCCGAGGCGCCGGAGCACCTCGAGGGCCAGCTCCCGGTAGGCGACCGCGCCGACCGAGGCCGGTGCGTGCTCCATGATCGAACGGCCCTGGGCCGGGGCCTCGGCGAAACGCACGGATCGGGGCACCGACGGCTCGAGCACCGGGATGCCGTAGCGGGAC
>JBJTQX010000076.1:0-8261 GCA_046075855.1 Actinomycetes bacterium | reverse complement strand
TCACCACCAACCCGTCGGTCTCCACGGGGGACGGCATCGCCATGGCCTTCCGCGCCGGGGCCGCGGTGGCCGACGTCGAGTTCATGCAGTTCCACCCGACCGCGCTCGACGTCGATCTCATGCCGCGTCCGCTGCTCAGCGAGGCGCTGCGCGGCGACGGGGCCATCCTGCGCGACGAGCGGGGCGAGGCGTTCATGGTCGGGGAGCACCCCCTCGCCGACCTCGCACCGCGCGACGTGGTGGCCCGCGCCATCACCCGCCGGCTCGCGGCCCGCCACCTCCGGCACCTGTTCCTCGACGTCACGCCGATCGCCGGGTTCGACGACCGGTTCCCCACCGTCTCCCGCGCGGTGCGGGCCGCCGGCCTCGATCCGGCCCGCGACCTGCTCCCCGTCGCTCCCGCCGCGCACTACCTCTCCGGTGGGGTCTGCACCGACCTCGACGGCGCGACGACCCTGCCCGGCCTCTGGGCCTGTGGCGAGGTGGCCTGCTCCGGGGTGCACGGTGCGAACCGCCTCGCCTCCAACTCGCTGCTCGACGGGCTCGTGTTCGCGCCGCGGGCGGTCGACGCGCTGCTCGACGGTCGCCGGGGCCCCCGGGAGACCGGCGTGCTGCGCGGGCTGCTCGGGGCACTGCCGCCGCTCGGCCCCGTGGCCGACGGCGACGGCGGGACGGTCGAACGGGTCGAGCTCCAGCGGCTCATGACCGAGGGGGCGGGGGTGCTGCGCGACGCCGCCAGCCTCTCCGCGCTGCTCGACCGGCTCCCGGTGGGTCCGGTCGCAGCCGATCCGGCCGCGCACGAGGTCCGCAACCTGGTGGCCGTGGCGCGTACGCTCGTCGCCGCCGCGCTCGCCCGGACCGAGTCGCGCGGCACGCACACCCGGCTCGATCATCCCGAACCGAGCGATGCGCTGCTCGGGCGCTTCGTGCAGGTGCGGGGGGCCGACCCGACCTTCATCCCCCTGCCCGTCGCCGTGGAGGCGCCGTGACCGTCAGCCTCGACCCCCCGGCCGGCATCCTGCGCGAGGTCGTCGCGCTCGCGTTGCGCGAGGACCTCGGGCTGCTCGGCGACCTCACGTCGATCGCGGTCATCCCGGAGGAGACCCTGGGGTCCGCCCGCTTCGTGTCACGGGTCGACGGCGTGCTCGCCGGTACGGCCGCGGCGACCGAGGTCTTCCGGCAGATCGACTCCGACCTCGTGGTCGCGTGGACCGCCCCCGACGGGGCCGAGCTCGAGGCGGGGCTCGCATTCGGTTCGGTGTCGGGCCCGCTGCGGTCCATCCTCGCGGGGGAGCGCACCGCGCTCAACCTCCTGCAGCACTGCTCGGGGGTGGCCACCCTCACCCGTCGCTACGTGCGCAGCACCCACGGTCGCGCGCAGATCCGCGACACCCGCAAGACCCTCCCGGGCCTGCGCGCGCTCGACAAGGCTGCGGTGCGTGCGGGTGGCGGGTTCAACCACCGCGAGAGCCTCTCCGACGCGGTGCTCATCAAGGACAACCACCTCGTGCACCACGACCTCGTCGCTGCGGTGGGTCGGGCACGGGCCCACTGGCCGGGCCGCATCGTGGAGGTGGAGTGCGACACCCTCGACCAGGTGCGCGCCGCGGTCCTGGTGGCACCCGACCTCATCCTCCTCGACAACATGACCCCGGAGGAGGTGCGCGAGGCCCGAGCGATCGCGGGGCCGGACGCGCTCCTCGAGGTGTCCGGCGGGGTCACGATCGACACGGTCGGCGACTACGCGGGCGCAGGGGCGACCTTCATCTCGGTGGGCGCGATCACCCACTCGGCTCCGGCCCTCGACCTCGGCCTCGACCTCGACTGAACCATGCTGCTCGCCATCGACACCGGGAACACCCAGACCGTCATCGGGCTCTTCGACGGGACCGAGCTGGCCGACCACTGGCGCATCGCCACTGCGGCCGAGCGCACCTCGGACGAGCTCGCGCTCATGATCCAGCAGTTCCTCGGGTTCCACGGGTTCTCGTTCGACGACCAGGTGCACGGCGTCGCGGTGTGCTCGGGGGTGCCGAGGATCACCGCGTCGCTGCGCGACATGACGCGCCGGTACTTCGGCTTCGACGCGCTCGTGGTCGAGCCGGGGGTGCGCACGGGCATGCCGATCCTCTACGACAACCCGAAGGAGGTCGGTCCCGACCGGATCGCCGACGCGGTCGCGGCCTTCGAGAAGTACGGGGGGCCGACGGTGGTGGTCGACTTCGGGACGGCCAACACGATCGAGGCCATCTCGGAGAAGGGCGAGTACCTCGGTGGCGCGATCTTCCCCGGCATCGAGGTCTCGCTCGACGCGTTGTTCGGGCGGGCGGCCGCGCTGCGTCGGGTCGAGCTCGTCCCGCCCCGGAACGTGATCGGGAAGTCGACGGTCGAGTCGATCCAGTCCGGCACGATCTACGGGTTCAGCGGGCAGGTGGACGCGATGGTGGATCGGTTCCGCGCCGAACTCGGTGACTGCACGGTGGTCGCGACCGGCGGCCTCGCCGAGCTCATCATCCCCCACTCGCGCACGATCGAGCACCACGAGCCGTGGCTCACGCTCGAGGGGCTGCGCATCATCTGGGAGCGCAACCGGTGACCACCACGGGCGGCGAGCGGCCGGGCGACGAGCGGGCCCGACGGCTCGAGAAGGTCGCGAGCCTGCGGGCCGCCGGGATCGACCCCTACCCGGTGCGCTTCGACCGCACGGTCGACGCGGGCACGCTGCGCGACCGCTTCGGCGACCTCGAGCCGGGCACCGAGACCGCCGAGGAGGTGCGGATCGCCGGGCGCATCCTGCTGCTGCGCCGTCAGGGCCGGCTCTCGTTCGCGACCATCCGCGACGGCTCGGGCACGATCCAACTCTTCGTCTCCGAGGCGGAGATCGGGGCGGAGCGCCACGACGAGTTCGACGGGTTCGATCTCGGGGACTGGGTCGGCATCGACGGCACGGTCATGACGACCCGCAAGGGTGAGCTGTCGGTGAAGGTGCGCGACTTCCACCTGCTGGCCAAGGCGCTGCGGCCCCTCCCCGACAAGTGGCACGGGCTCGCCGACACCGACACCCGGTTCCGCCAGCGCTACGTGGACCTCGTCGTGAACGAGGAGGCGCGCCGGGTGTTCCAGATCCGGTTCGCCGCGCTGGCCGCCATCCGCGCGTTCCTCGCGGCTCGGGGTTTCGTCGAGGTGGAGACGCCGGTGCTCCACGACCAGGCGGGCGGGGCGGCGGCCCGCCCGTTCCTCACCCACCACAACACCCTCGACATGGACCTCGTGCTGCGCATCGCGCTGGAGCTCCACCTCAAGCGGCTCATCGTGGCCGGGTACGACCGGGTGTTCGAGATCGGTCGGGTCTTCCGCAACGAGGGGCTGTCCACCCGTCACAACACCGAGTTCACGATGCTCGAGCTCTACGAGGCCTTCGTGGACTACCACGAGATGGCCACCCTCACCGAGGAGCTCGTGGCGCACTGCGCGATCGCGGCCACGGGCGCGACCACCGTCGAGCTCGAGGACGGTCCGCTCGAGCTCGCGCCGCCATGGCGCCGGGTGACCATGCGCGACGCCATCCGCGAGCACGCGGGCGTCGACGTGCACCCGGGCCTCCCGGTGGAGGAGGTGCGGGCGATCTGCGATCGCTTCGACATCCCGCACGAGCCCGGGTGGGGGAGCGGCAAGCTCATGCTCGAGATCTACGAGAAGACCACGGAGCACCGTCTGCGCGGCCCGGTGTTCGTGCTCGACTACCCCCGCGAGGTCTCACCGCTGGCCCGGGTGCACCGCGACGACCCGCTCCTCACCGAGCGGTTCGAGGTCATCATCGGCGGGCGCGAGCTGGCCAACGCGTTCAGCGAGCTCAACGACCCGGTCGACCAGCGCGAGCGGTTCGAGGCCCAGGCTCGGCTCGCCGCGGCGGGCGACGACGAGGCGCACGGGGTCGACGAGGACTACCTGCGCGCGATGGAGTACGGGTTGCCGCCGACCGGGGGACTCGGGATCGGCGTGGACCGTCTCGTGATGCTGCTGGCCGGCGTATCCTCGATCCGTGAGGTCATCCTCTTCCCGCAGCTCCGCCCCGAGTCGCTCGGTGCGGGGGATGGCCTGACCGGGGAGGTGCCCTGATGCGCGTGCTGATCACCGGGATGGGTGGCGAGCTGGGCACGCGCACGGCCCAGCTGCTCGAGGAACGGACCGAGGTCACCGACATCGTCGGCCTCGACTTCGTGCCGCCGCGCCGCCGGTTGCGGCGGGCCGAGTTCCACCGGTTGGACCTGCGCGACCGGGAGCGGCTCGCGGCGCTCGTGCGCGAGGTCGAGCCCACCGCGGTCGCGCACTTCGGCGTCTACGAGCCCCACTCGCGCACGAGTCCCCGGCAGGCCGCGGCCTTCACCGAGGCCGTCACCTACGCGGTGCTCGGTGCGGCGGCCCGCACCGGCACGCTCGCACGCGTCGCGGTGCGCAGCGGGCTCGAGGTCTACGGGCGCGGTCGCCGTCAGCCCGCGGTACCCGACGAGACCTCCCCGGTGCTGCCGACCACGCCGTTCGGTCGCTCCTGCCTCGAGGTGGAGGCGCTCGCGGTCGGGCTCGGGCGGCGTCACGGGTTCCCGGTCACCGCGCTCCGCATGGCGCCGATCGGCGGTTCCCACATCCCCAGCCCGCTCGGTCGCGTGCTGCGCCTGCCCGCGGTGCCGGTGCCCGCGCTGGCCGACCCGGCCTTCGCGCTCGTGCACCAGGACGACGCGGCCCGCGCCATGGTCGCCGCGCTCCTCGCCGGCCACGACGGTCCGCTCAACGTGGTGGGCCCGGGCGCGGCGAGCGTCTGGCAGGTGGCCCGCCTCGGTGGCCGCGTGCCGGTGCCGGTGGTCGGGCCCGGGTGGAGCGCGGCGACGCGGCTCGCCGAGCTCGCGGGCGCTCCGGTGCCCCCGCACGTGCTCGAGCTGCTGCGCCGCGGGCGGGCCGGTGACGGAACCCGGGCGGTCGAGGTGCTCGGCCTCGGGGACCTGCGCGGCACGCAGTCGGTCTGCGCCGAGCTCTTCGAGTGGGCCACGGTGACCCCGTTGCCGAACCAGGGCGCGGTGGCGGTGTGAACGGGACCGCGGCGGCCGCCGGGCACGACGACTACGGGATCGACGACGACCGCGCGGGCTCCACGAACCTCGTCACGGTCGTGCGGCGACGGATCGACGGCCGCTACCCGATCGATCCGTTCGGCGGGGATCCGCAGCTCCAGGACCTGCTCTCACCGGTCGGACGCGTCACGCTCCCCACCCGGGTCGAGGGTCCCGGGCACCTGCCGCAGATCGGCCCGGCGCTGCTCGTCGTGAACCGCGGGGTCGGGTTGGCCGAACCCGTCGCACTCGTGCAGGCAGTGCGTCGCGAGGTCGGTCGGCGGTTGCGCGTCGTGGGGATCCCCGAGTTCCCGGTGGTCGCCGATGGCCTGCGCAAGCTCGGTGGCGTGACCGCGTACCCCGAGGACCTCGCGGCGGTGCTGCGGGCCGGGCACCTCGCGACGGTGCCGCTCGGGCCGACCTGGTTGCGGCAGGGCGCGGGCATCCCGCCGGTGCGCATGCTCGTGGCCGCGCTCGGCTTCCCGGTGTACCCGGTGGCCATGCGGCCCATCGGTCCGCTCGGGTTGCCGCTGCGGGGCTGGCAGGTGGCGATCGGGCACCCGATCGTCTCGGACGCCGAACGCGGGTCGGGGGACCCGCTCGCCGCGGCCGAGCTCGCCGAGGCCGCGCGCGTCGCGGTCGCCGAGCTGCTCGCCGACCTCTGAGATCCGCGACGGGCGGTACGCTCGGGCGTGGCGCCGACGCCCGGTCGGCGTGTGAGCGAGGCGCAGCGTGCCGGAGGTCATCGCCACCGATGGGGTGCTCCTCCACTACGACGTCTTCGGACGCCGGGACGGGCCGCCCCTGCTCATGGTGCAGGGGCTCGGCACCGACTCCCGGGGCTGGGCGCTCCAGCGCATCGCGCTGGGCCGTCGCTACCGGTGCATCGCGCCCGACAACCGGGGTACGGGTCGCACCGAGGCCGGTCCGGGTCCCTACTCGCTCGAGCAGATGGCGCTCGACGCGCTCACCGTGCTCGACGCCGAGGGGGTGACGAGCGCCCACGTGCTCGGCGCCTCGATGGGCGGGGTCATCGCGCAGATCATCGGCGTGCTCCACCCGCACCGCACGCGGTCGCTCGTGCTCGCCTGCACCGCGTGCCGCCACCACGGGTGGCGCCGGGAGCTGCTCGCGGAGTGGGCCGAGGCCGTGCGGGTCGGCGGCATGTCGGCGCTCGGTGACGGCGCGCTCGAGTGGTTGGTGGGCCCGCGGCTGCGTAAGCGGTTCGGGGTCTGGCTCAACCTGCTCGCGCGGATCGTGCTGCAGTCACCACCCGAGCCGTTCATCGCGCAGATCGAGGCCATCCTCGACGCACCCGACGAGCTCGCGGCCGAGCTCGCGACGCTCGCCGTACCGGTGCTCGTCATCACCGGTTCGCAGGACTCGCTCACGCCGGTGGGCGACGCCGAGGAACTCGCCGAACGCATTCCCGGCGCACGGCTGGAGGTGCTCGCGGGCGCCGCGCACGGCCTCATGGTGGAGGCGCCCAACGCGTTCAACGACGCGGTGCTCCGCTTCCTCGCCGAGGTGGAGGGATCCGCCGCGACCGGTGCGGCCGTGGCGGGCTGAGCGGACTCAGGAGGTCCGGTCGATGAGGTCGCCGACGAGGCGGCCCAGACCCGCGGTGACCGTCGGATCGAGGCTCGGGGCACCGGCGAGCACCTCGGTGGCCTTCACGGCCTCGGCGATCGCAGCCTCCCGGGCCACCTCGACGCCGCCCGCAGCCCGGACGAGCGTCCGGATCGCATCCACCTCGGCCGGGTCGATCGCCGCGCCGAGCCGTGCCCGCAGGTCGGCCGACTGCGCCATGGCCGCGATGACCGGCAGCGTGTAGACGCCCTCGACGAGGTCGTTGCCCGCGGGCTTGCCGAGCGTGTCGGCATCCTGCGTGAGGTCGAGGATGTCGTCGACGATCTGGAAGCACATGCCCAGGTGGTCGCCGAAGGAGGTGAGCGCGTCGAGGGTGGCCTCGTCGACCTCCGAGACCATCCCGCCGATGCGGCACGCGGTTGCGAACAGCGACGCGGTCTTCCCGGAGATCGCCGAGAGGTACGCGTCGGCCTCGTGCTCGCGGTTGAAGAGGTTCTGCAACTCGAGCACCTGACCCCGGCACAGCTCACCGATCGTCGCGGCGAGCAGGGCGGCCACGTCCGCGCCGAGCGAGGCCGCGATCTCCGAGGCGCGCGCGAGCAGGAAGTCGCCGGCGAGGATGGCGATGATGTTCGACCAGCGGGAGTTGACGCTCTCCACCCCGCGGCGCGTCTCGGCCTCGTCGATGACGTCGTCGTGGTAGAGCGAGCCGAGGTGCACGAGCTCCACCGAGCAACCCCCGGCGATGGCCTCCGGGGCGGCCGCGCCGGCCCCCCGTGCCGCGTAGGCCGCGCACACCGTGAGGGCCGGCCGGAGCCGCTTGCCGCCGGCCCCGACGAGGTGACCGGCCACCTCACCGAGGAACGGGTCGGCGTGGCGCACCGCGTCGCGCAGGCCCTGCTCGATGCGCTCGAGATCGGTGGGCAGGCTCGGCAGACCGAGCGTCTCGAGCGGCGACGACATGTGGCGCAGGCTACGGCTCGCCCCGCAGGGGCTCCAACCCGGCTCGGGAATGAACCGGGGCGTCAGGGCGTCGACACGGTGACGGAGCGGCGCGAACCGGGTGGTCATGGGTCACGGTGCCCACGGCCGACCGCCGGGAACGGTGCTCCGCGGCCGTTACAATGCGGGTCCGCATCGACGTCCGACAGCGGGGGTGGTCCCGTACTCCACCCGGCGCCGTCGATCGTTCGGCACGGCTCCACGAGTGCAACACCATGAGAGGTGGTCGCAGGTGTTCGAACGCTTCACCGACCGAGCCCGACGGGTCGTGGTCCTGGCCCAGGAGGAGGCGCGCCTCCTCAACCACAACTACATCGGCACGGAGCACATCCTGCTCGGCCTCATCCACGAGGGTGAGGGCGTCGCGGCGAAGGCCCTCGAGTCACTGGGCATCTCCCTCGAAGCGGTGCGGGCCCAGGTCGAGGAGATCATCGGCCACGGGGGCACCGCGCCCTCCGGCCACATCCCGTTCACCCCGCGGGCCAAGAAGGTGCTCGAGCTCTCGCTGCGCGAGGCGCTCCAGCTCGGTCACAACTACATCGGCACCGAGCACATCCTCCTCGG
>JBJTQX010000075.1:0-18082 GCA_046075855.1 Actinomycetes bacterium | reverse complement strand
TGCAGGTGGCCGTCGATGAAGGGGCCCTTCTTCAAACTGCGCGGCATGAGCCGTTACCTCCGGGATCCACGCGTACGACGACGGCGGACGATCAGCTTGTCGCTGGGCTTGCCCTTCTTGCGGGTCCGGCCCTCGGGCTTGCCCCAGGGCGAGACCGGGTGGCGACCACCGGAGGTCTTGCCCTCACCACCGCCGAGCGGGTGGTCGACGGGGTTCATGGCCACACCGCGGACGTGCGGGCGCTTGCCCTTCCAGCGGTTGCGACCGGCCTTGCCGATCGAGATGAGGGAGGCCTCGGCGTTGCCCACCGAACCCACGGTGGCACGGGCGTCGATCGGCACCCGCCGCATCTCGGTGGATGGCAGGCGGATGGTCGCGAACTGCCCCTCCTTGGCCACGAGCTGGATGGCCGCGCCGGCCCCGCGGCCGAGCTTCGCTCCCGCGCCGGGCTTCAGCTCCACGTTGTGCACGACCGTACCCACCGGGATGTAGCGGAGCGGCAGCGCGTTGCCCGGGCGGATGTCCGCGCCCTGGCCACTCTGCAGCATGTCGCCCACCTGGATCCCGGCCGGGGCGATGATGTAGCGCTTCTCGCCGTCGCGGTAGTGGAGCAGCGCGATGCGGGCGTTGCGGTTCGGGTCGTACTCGATCGCTGCGACCTTGGCCGGCACGCCGTCCTTCGTCCGCTTGAAGTCGATGATGCGGTACTGCTGCTTGTGCCCGCCGCCCCGGTGGCGCGAGGTCATACGGCCGTAGGAGTTGCGGCCGCCCGTCTTCGACTTCGGGGCGATGAGCGAACGCTCGGGCCGGTCCTTCGTGATCTCGGAGAAGTCCGAGACCGTCTGGAACCGGCGACCGGCGCTGGTCGGCTTGCGCTTGCGGATGGCCATCGTCAGCTCCCGAAGATCTCGATCCGGTCGCCCTCGGCGAGCGACACCAGGGCGCGCTTCGAACCGGAGCGCTGACCCCAGGTGCCGGTCTTGCGGTTGCGCTTCCGCTTGCCGGAACGGTTGATCGTGTTGACGTTGAGGACCTTCACCCCGAAGATCGCCTCGACCGCCTGCCGGATCTCCACCTTGTTCGCGCCGGGCGCGACCTCGAAGGTGTAGACGTTGGCGTCGAGCGCGGCGTACGACTTCTCGGACACCACGGGGCGCAGGATGACATCACGGTGGTCGTGGCTCATCAGGCCTCCTCGGCCGTGCCGGACCCGAGCCGCGCCACCGTGGTGGCCAGCGTCGCGGTGCTGAAGACGATGTGGTCGCAGAGGAGCACGTCGTAGGTGTTGATCTCCTCGGGCAGCACGATGCGCACGCGCTCGCCGAGGTTGCGGAAGGACAGCCAGGTCTCCCGCTCGGTGCGGTCGAGCACGATGGCGAGCCGCGCCTGACGCTGGCCCCGCTCACGCAGTCCGAGCGCCTCGAGCGCAGCGATCGCCCGCTTCGTCGACGGCGGTTCGAACCCCCACGCGTCGATGACGTGCACCCGCGACTCTGCCGCGCGGTCCGAGAGGGCCGAGCGGATCGCGAGGCGCACCATCTTCTTGGGGGTGCGCTGGGTGTAGTCCCGCGGCTTCGGGCCGTGGGCCACACCACCGCCCCGCCAGTGCGGGGCCCGGGTCGAGCCCTGCCGGGCCCGACCGGTGCCCTTCTGGCGCCAGGGCTTGGCCCCGCCGCCGGCCACCTCGGCCCGAGTCTTGGCCTTGTGGGTGCCGGCGCGGGCATGCGCGAGCTGTGCGGTGACCACCTGGTGCATCACCGGCACGTTCGGCTCGATCCCGAAGATCTCCTCGGGCAGCTCGGCGGTGCCGACCACCTTGCCCTCGGTGCTGCGGACGTCGACGGTGCTCACCGGGCACCTGCCTTCACCGCGTTGCGGATGAACACGAGGCTGCCGTTGGCGCCGGGCACCGCACCCCGCACGAGGATGAGGCCGCGCTCGGCGTCGCCCTCGACCACCTCGAGGTTGAGCGTGGTGGTGCGGGTGCTGCCGTACTGACCGGCCATGCGCATGCCCTTGAACACACGGGCCGGGGTCGCGCAGGCGCCGATCGAGCCGGGGGCCCGGTGGTGCTTGTGGTTACCGTGGCTCGCGCCCTGGCCCTTGAAGTTGTGGCGCTTCATGCCACCGCTGAAGCCCTTGCCCTTCGAGATACCGCTCACGTCGACCTTCTCGCCGGCCGCGAACACATCGGCGGCGATGATCTGGCCGACCTCGAAGCCCGCGAGGTCATCGACCCGCAGCTCGGCGAGGTGCGCCGAGGGCCCGGCGTCGGCGGCCTTGAGGTGGCCGAGTTCCGGCTTGGACAGCCGGCTCGCCTTCGTCTCGCCGAACGCGAGCTGCACGGCCGCGTAGCCGTCGCGCTCGGGCGTCTTGAGTTGGACGACGCGACACGGACCGGCCTGGATCACCGTCACCGGTACCACCCGGTTCTCGGAGTCCCAGACCTGGGTCATGCCGAGCTTGCGCCCCAGGATCCCCTTGGATGCCATCTGGCTTCCCTCTGCTCGTCGTTCGTCTCGTCGTGGGCGAGCGGCCGACGTCGACGCGGCGGCTGGCCTCATGCGAACGCTCCGCACGGCGGGTGGCCGGGCGGAGCGCTCAGTTCGGTTGCGCTGACGGGTTCCCCGCGAGCGGGGCTACCGCAGACTTCAGTTGTCCGGGTCGGGCTCGAGGCCGTCCCCGGAAGGAGGTGGAACCCTAGCCGCAGCCCCACCGGGGTGTCGAACGGGCTCCCCGGGGCGGTCAGGCCCCAGTTACTGGGAGATCAGACGCCCTGGAGCTTGATCTCGATGTCCACGCCGGCCGGCAGGTCGAGCCGCTGGAGCGACTCGATGGTCTTGCCGGCGGGCTCCACGATGTCGATGAGGCGCTTGTGGATGCGCATCTCGAAGTGCTCGCGGGAGTCCTTGTTCACGTGGGGGGAGCGGATCACCGTGTAGCGGTGCTTCTCCGTGGGCAGGGGCACGGGGCCCCGGACCTGCGCCCCGGTGCGCACGACCGTCTCGACGATCTTCTTCGTCGACTGGTCGATGACCTCGTGGTCGTAGGCCTTGAGCCGGATCCGGATCTTCTGTCCCTTGGCGTCCGCCATCTCGTTTCCCCTACTTGATGATGCTGGTCACACGACCAGCACCCACCGTACGACCACCCTCACGGATCGCGAACCGGAGGCCCTCCTCCATCGCGATCGGGTTGATCAACTCGACCGTCATCTCCGTGTTGTCACCCGGCATGACCATCTCCACACCATCCGGCAACTGGATCATGCCCGTGATGTCGGTCGTCCGGAAGTAGAACTGCGGCCGGTAGTTCCCGAAGAACGGCGTGTGCCGACCACCCTCCTCCTTCGTCAACACGTACACCTGCGCAGTGAAGTTCGTGTGCGGAGTGATCGAACCCGGCTTCGCGAGGACCTGACCCCGCTCCACCTCCTCCTTCTTCGTGCCACGCAGCAACGCACCGATGTTGTCGCCCGCCCGACCCTCATCGAGGAGCTTGCGGAACATCTCCACACCCGTGCACGTCGTCTTCGACGTCGGCCGGATCCCCACGATCTCGATCTCATCGTTCACGTGGACGATCCCACGCTCCACCCGACCCGTAACGACCGTCACACGACCGGTGATCGTGAACACATCCTCGATTGGCATCAGGAAGGGCTTGTCGATGTCCCGCTCCGGCTCCGGAATGAACGCATCGACCTGACTCATCAACTCCACGATCGAGTCAGCCCACTGCGCATCACCCTCGAGCGCCTTCAACGCAGAGACCCGCACGATCGGCGTGTCATCACCCGGGAACTCGTACTCGTTCAGCAGCTCCCGAACCTCGAGCTCCACCAGCTCCAGGATCTCCTCGTCATCGACCATGTCCGCCTTGTTCAACGCGACCACGATCGACGGCACACCCACCTGACGAGCCAGCAGCACGTGCTCACGGGTCTGCGGCATCGGACCATCCGTGGCCGCCACCACCAGGATCGCACCATCCATCTGCGCGGCACCGGTGATCATGTTCTTGATGTAGTCCGCGTGACCCGGGCAGTCCACGTGCGCGTAGTGACGGTTGTCCGTCTCGTACTCCACGTGCGAGATCGAGATGGTGATCCCACGCGCCTTCTCCTCCGGCGCCTTGTCGATCTGATCGAACGCCGTCGCCGTCACGTTCGGGTTCCGATCGGCCAACACCCGCGTGATCGCCGCCGTCAACGTCGTCTTCCCATGGTCGATGTGACCAATGGTCCCGATGTTCAAGTGCGGCTTCGTCCGCTCGAACTTCTCCTTACCCATGGTGACGCTCGCTCCTCGTGTGTGCGGTGACGCGGGTGGACTGGCTGGTGGTGGGGACTACTCGCCCCGAACCCGGGCGGTGATCTCCGTGGCGATCGACTCCGGCACCTGCTGGTACGAGTCGAACTGCATCGTGTAGGTCGCACGCCCCTGGGTGCGCGACCGGAGGTCGGTAGCGTACCCGAACATCTCGGCGAGCGGTACCTGGGCCCGGACCGCGGAGGCGTTGCCCCGCTGCTCCATGCCCTCGACCCGGCCGCGGCGGGAGTTCAGGTCACCGATGACGTCCCCCATGTAGTCCTCGGGGGTGACGACCTCCACGGCCATCACCGGCTCGAGCAGCACGGGCGCGGCGAGCTTCGCCGCCTTCTTGACGCACATCGACCCGGCGATCTTGAACGCCATCTCGGACGAGTCGACGTCGTGGTACGAGCCGAAGGTCAGGGTGGCCTTCACGTCCACGAGCGAGTACCCGGCCAGCACGCCGCCGGCGAGGGCCTCCTGGATGCCCGCGTCGACCGACGGGATGTACTCGCGGGGGATCACACCACCGGTGATGGCGTTCACGAACTCGTAGCCCCCGCCCGGGCCGGTCGGCTCGAGGCTGAGGACCACGTGGCCGTACTGGCCGCGGCCGCCGGTCTGGCGCACGTAGCGCTCCTCGACCTTGTCGACCTTCTTGGTGATGGTCTCGCGGTAGGCGACCTGGGGCTTGCCCACGTTGGCCTCGACGTTGAACTCGCGGACCATGCGGTCGACGAGCACCTCGAGGTGGAGCTCGCCCATCCCCTCGATGATGGTCTGGCCGGTCTCCTCGTCGGTGTGCACCCGGAAGGTCGGGTCCTCGTCGGACAGCGAGGAGAGCGCCTTGCCCAGCTTGTCCTGGTCGGACTTCGTCTTCGGCTCGATGGCCACCGAGATGACCGGCTCGGGGAACTCCATGCGCTCGAGGATGATCGGCTTGGCCCGGTCGCAGAGGGTGTCACCGGTGGTGGTGCCCTTGAAGCCGAGCCCGGCGACGATGTCGCCCGCGTACGCGATCTCGATGTCCTCGCGCTCGTTCGCGTGCATCCGCAGGAGCCGCCCGATGCGCTCCTTCTTGTCCTTGGTCGAGTTGTAGACCTCCGCGCCCTTCTCGAGCGTGCCCGAGTAGATGCGGAAGTACGTGAGCTTGCCGTACGGGTCGGCCACGATCTTGAAGGCCAGGGCCGAGAACGGCTCGGCGTCGCCGGCCGTGCGGGAGTCATCCTGCTCCCCGCTCATGTCGGTGCCCCTGGTCGCCGGGATGTCGAGCGGCGACGGCAGGAAGTCGACCACCGCGTCGAGCATCGGCTGGACGCCCTTGTTCTTGAAGGCGGTACCGCAGAGCACCGGCACGAACTGCCCGGCGATCGTGCCCTTGCGGATGGCGGCCTTGATCTCCTCGACCGAGAGCTCCTCGTCCGCGAGGTACCGCTCCATGAGGTCGTCGTCGGCCGTGGCCACCTCCTCGAGCATCATCGACCGGTACTCCGCGGCCTGCTCGGCCAGGTCGGCCGGGATGTCCTGGACCGTGAAGGTCGCACCCAGCGAGTCGTCGTCGAGCGGCCAGACGAGGGCCTTGTTCAGCACGAGGTCGACCACGCCCGCGAAGTCCCCCTCCGCGCCGATCGGCAGCTGGATGACGAGCGTGTTCGCCCCGAGGCGGTCCTGCATCATGTCGACGCACCGGTAGAAGTCCGCGCCCGTTCGGTCCATCTTGTTGACGAAGCACATGCGCGGCACCGAGTACTTGTCGGCCTGGCGCCACACCGTCTCGGTCTGCGGCTCCACGCCGGCCACCGCGTCGTACACCGCGACCGCGCCGTCGAGCACGCGCAGGGAGCGCTCGACCTCCACGGTGAAGTCCACGTGGCCCGGGGTGTCGATGATGTTGATGCGGCAGTCCTGCCACTGGCAGGTCGTGGCGGCCGAGGTGATCGTGATGCCGCGCTCCTGCTCCTGGACCATGTGGTCCATCACCGCGGCACCCTCGTGCACCTCACCGATCTTGTAGGTGCGCCCGGTGTAGTAGAGGATCCGCTCGGTCGTCGTGGTCTTGCCCGCGTCGATGTGGGCCATGATCCCGATGTTGCGGACCTTGTCGAGGGGGAACTCGCGTGCCATCTCTTCTCGTCGTCTCTCGTGCCGGACCCGGCGCAACGCCGGGTGGTTGCTGAGCGGTCGTCCCTCCGTCGCGGTAGCGGCGCCGGCGTCGGCGACCGGAGCCCGGGTTCCCGGGTCCCCTTGTTCGTCGGCGCCGACGCCGCCAGCTCGTCGGAACGGGTCTGGGGGTGCCCCCTACCAGCGGTAGTGGGCGAAGGCCTTGTTGGACTCGGCCATCTTCTGGAGGTCGTCCTTGCGCTTGATCGCCGCGCCGAGCCCGTTGCTCGCGTCCATGATCTCGGCCGCGAGGCGCTCGGCCATCGTGCGCTCCCGACGCTGCCGGGAGAATCCCACGACCCAGCGGATCGCCAGGGTCGTGGCCCGGCGGGGGCGCACCTCGACCGGGACCTGGTAGGTCGCACCACCGACGCGGCGGCTGCGCACCTCGAGCGCGGGGCGAACGTTCTCGACCGCACGCTTCAGCGTGGGGATCGGGTCGGAACCGGTCTTGCGCTCGATCTCGGCGAGTGCGTCGTAGACGATCTTCTCAGCCGTCGAGCGCTTGCCGTGGAGCAGCACCTTGTTCACGAGCTGGGTGACCACGACCGACCGGTAGAGCGGGTCGGGCATGAGGTCTCGGCGGGGTGCGGGTCCCTTGCGCGGCATGTCAGCCCCTCTTCGCGCCGTAGCGACTACGGGCCTGCTTGCGGTTGGCGACGCCGCTCGCGTCGAGCGCGCCACGGACGATCTTGTAGCGGACCCCCGGGAGGTCCTTCACCCGGCCGCCGCGCACGAGCACGATCGAGTGCTCCTGCAGGTTGTGGCCGACGCCCGGGATGTACGCAGTGACCTCGATGCCGCTGCTGAGCCGCACTCGGGCGACCTTGCGGAGCGCGGAGTTCGGCTTCTTCGGGGTGGTCGTGAACACGCGCGTGCACACGCCGCGCCGCTGCGGCGAGCCCTTGAGGGCGGGGGTCTTCGACTTGTCGGTCTTCGTCTCCCGGCCCTTGCGGACCAACTGGGCGATGGTGGGCACAGGTCTCCCGTTGTGTGCGGTGCCGAGCGGGCTCGGCGGGTGTGACGCGGATCCGGACGCACCCGCCGGGGGGGCGGGCGCGAGCCGGGCCGCAAGGATAGGGGTGGGGTCCGAGGCCGGGCAAACCCCGGACCCTGACCCTCCCGTGACGGTTCAGACGCCGGTGGCGGACTCCCCCGGCTCCTCCGGAGCCTCGGTGCCCACGGTCCCGAGCAGGTCGGCCACGTCGGCGTCGATGCCGGCCACATCGGCCTCGGAGATGCCGTTGGCCTGCAGCCAGGACACGTCCTCGGCCTCCGACTGCCCCTCGTGGGCCGAGGTGAGGTACTCGAGGAGCCCCTCCGCGTCCGAGGAGTAGTAGGGCATCGGCTCGTAGTCCGGGGCCTCGGTCCCGATCTCCCGGTAGATCGGCATGCCGGTGCCGGCCGGGATGAGCTTGCCGATGATCACGTTCTCCTTGAGACCCTCGAGCCCGTCCTCCCGGCCCTCGATGGCGGCCTCGGTGAGGACCCGGGTCGTCTCCTGGAAGGAGGCGGCCGAGAGCCAGGAGTCGGTGGCCAGCGAGGCCTTCGTGATCCCCATGAGCTCGGGGCGACCCTCGGCCGGACGCTTGCCGTCGTCCACGAGGGCCTTGTTGGCCTCGGCGTACCGACGGGCGTCGACCTTCTCGCCCGGCAAGAACGCGGAGTCGCCCGGCTTGAGCACGGTGACCCGGCGCAACATCTGGCGGACGATCACCTCGACGTGCTTGTCGTGGATCGACACACCCTGCTCCCGGTACACCTTCTGCACCTCGTCCACGAGGTACTGCTGGGTCGAGCGGATGCCCTCGATGTCGAGGATGCGCTTCGGGTCACGGGGGGTTGAGGCGTCGCCCACGAGCACGTCGCCCGCGGTGACCTCGGACCCGTTCGTGACCGCGAGGCGGGCCCGACGGCTCACCGCGTGCTCCTCCTCGCTCCCATCGTCGGCCACGATCGTGATCGTGACCTCACCCTTCTCGCTCTCGCCGAGGCGGACCACACCGGACTTCCCGGCGAGCACCGCCGCGCCCTTCGGCGTGCGGGCCTCGAAGAGCTCCACGACGCGGGGCAGACCGTGGGTGATGTCCTCACCCGCCACACCACCGGTGTGGAAGGTCCGCATGGTGAGCTGGGTCCCCGGCTCGCCGATGGACTGGGCCGCGATGATGCCGACCGCCTCACCGAGCTCCACCATCTTGCCGGTGGCGAGCATCGTGCCGTAGCACTTCGAGCAGACGCCGATCGTCGAGTCGCAGGTGAGCGCTGAGCGCACGCGCACCCGGCTCACCGACTCGTCGTCGCGCAGCGTGTCGACGAGCTCGTCGGTGACCTCGGTGTTGCGCGGGAGCACCGTGCCGTCCCCGAGCGTCACGTCCTCGGCCAGGCAGCGGCTGCGGAGGCTCGAACGCAGGGTGCGCTCGGACTCCGGGCCGACCCGGTCGATCCAGATGCCCCGGCTCGAACCGCAGTCCTCGTCGCGCACGATGAGCTCCTGCGACACGTCGACGAGCCGGCGGGTCAGGTAGCCGGAGTCGGCGGTGCGCAGGGCCGTGTCGGCGAGGCCCTTGCGGGCACCGTGGGTCGAGATGAAGTACTCGAGGACGGAGAGGCCCTCGCGGAAGTTCGACTTGATCGGCCGCGGGATGATCTCACCGCGCGGGTTGGCCACGAGGCCACGCATGCCCGCGATCTGCCGCACCTGCATGACGTTGCCGCGGGCGCCCGAGCCGATCATCATCTCGATCGGGTTGAAGATGTCGCCCTGCTGGAGCTCTCGCATGGCCTTCGTGACCTGCTCGGTCGCGTCGGTCCAGATCTCGATCTCCCGCTGACGACGCTCCTCGTCGGTGAGGATGCCCTGGTCGTACTGCTGCTCGACCTTGGCCGCCTTCGTCTCGTTGTCGTTGAGCAGGGCCGCCTTCTCGCCCGGCGTGCGGACGTCGGCGATCGAGATCGTGAGCCCGGCCCGGGTCGCGTAGTCGAAGCCCGTGTCCTTGAGGAGGTCGAGGGAGCGGGCCACCTCGGCCTTGTCGTAGCCGTGGACGAGGTCGCCCACGACCCGCGACACGTCGCCCTTACGGAACGCGCTGTCGACCGAGGTGAACGGGAAGGCCATGCCCGCCGGGAGCACCTCGGCGAACCGCAGGCGGCCCAGCGAGGTCTCCACGAGGACCCGACCGTCGGCGGTGCGACGGATCACCGGGCTGCTCGCGCCCTCGGGGTCGTCCTCCCACTCGCCCGCCGCCTCGTTCCAACGCTGGCGCGCGGGGAACTCGTCCTCGGGGAAGCGGTCACCCGACACCCGGGCCCGCAGCGGCCGGTGCAGGTTCACACCGGGGGCGCCGTCGGTCCCCCGCTGGTCGTAGGCCATGATCGCCTCGTCGAGCGAGGAGAACACCAGCTGCTCCTCGGCCGGGAGCGACGCGAACGTGCGGATCTCGCCGCGCGCGTCGGTCTCGAGCACCGTGAGGTAGTAGGCGCCGATGATCATGTCCTGGCTGGGCACGGCGATCGGGTTGCCGTGGGCCGGGGAGAGCACGTTGTGCGCCGAGAGCATGAGGATGCGGGCCTCGGCCTGCGCCTCCGAGCTCAGCGGGAGGTGGACCGCCATCTGGTCGCCGTCGAAGTCGGCGTTGAACGCCGCGCACACGAGCGGGTGGATCTGGATGGCCTTGCCCTCGACCAGCACCGGCTCGAACGCCTGGATGCCGAGACGGTGGAGCGTGGGCGCACGGTTCAGGAACACCGGGTGCTCCATGATCACGTCCTCGAGCACGTCCCACACCTGGGGCCGGGCCCGCTCGACCATGCGCTTGGCCGACTTGATGTTCTGCGCGTACTCGAGGTCGACGAGCCGCTTCATGACGAACGGCTTGAACAGCTCGAGCGCCATCTGCTTCGGCAGACCGCACTGGCGCAGCTTGAGCTGCGGGCCGGCCACGATGACCGAACGGCCGGAGTAGTCCACCCGCTTGCCGAGGAGGTTCTGACGGAACCGGCCCTGCTTGCCCTTGAGCATGTCGGACAGCGACTTGAGTGCGCGGTTGCCCGGACCGGTGACCGGACGACCGCGCCGACCGTTGTCGAAGAGGGCGTCGACCGCCTCCTGGAGCATGCGCTTCTCGTTGTTGATGATGATCTCGGGCGCGCCGAGGTCGAGGAGCCGCTTCAGGCGGTTGTTGCGGTTGATGACGCGCCGGTACAGGTCGTTGAGGTCCGAGGTCGCGAAGCGGCCACCGTCGAGCTGCACCATCGGTCGCAGGTCCGGCGGGATGACCGGCACCGCGTCGAGCACCATGCCCATCGGCGAGTTGACGATGCGGCCGTCCTCGTCCCGACGGTTGAACGCCGACACGACCTTGAGGCGCTTGATCGAGCGGGCCTTCTTCTGGCCCTTGGCGGTCTGGCTCGCCTCCTTGAGCTCGACCTCCTCGGTCTCGAGGTCGAGCCGGGAGATGAGGTCCTTGACCGCCTCCGCGCCCATGCCGCCCGCGAAGTAGTCGCCCGCCCGGTAGCGCAGCTCGCGCCACACCCGCTCGTCGTCGATGAGCTGCTTGACCTTGAGGCCCTTGACCGAGTCGAACACCGTCTTCTCGAAGTCGATGTCGAACTGCGCCCGCTCGCGGATCTCCTCGACCTCGCGCTCGGCCGCCTTGCGGAGCCGCTCGGTGTCGGCCTTCTTGGCCCCGTCGGCCTCGGCCGCGGCGAGCTCGGTCTCGAGCGCCTGGAACCGCTGCTCGATCTCGAGGTCCCGGCGCTGCTCGAGGTCGTCGATCTCGGCCTTGAACTCCTTCTCGATGCCGGGCAGGTCGGTGTGGAGCCGCTCCGTGTCGACCCAGGTGACGAGGTTGGCCGCGAAGTAGATGACCTTCTCGAGCTGCTTCGGCGCGATGTCGAGCAGGTAGCCGAGCCGGCTCGGCACGCCCCTGAAGTACCAGATGTGGGTGACCGGGGCGGCGAGCTCGATGTGACCCATCCGCTCCCGCCGCACCTTCGAACGGGTGACCTCGACCCCGCAGCGCTCGCAGATGATGCCCTTGAAGCGGACGCGCTTGTACTTGCCGCAGTAGCACTCCCAGTCCTTGGTCGGACCGAAGATCTTCTCGCAGAACAAGCCGTCCTTCTCCGGCTTGAGCGTGCGGTAGTTGATCGTCTCGGGCTTCTTCACCTCACCCTGTGACCACGCGCGGATCTGGTCCGCGGTCGCGAGCGAGATGGAGAGCTTCTCGGAGGCGTTGACGTCGAGCACCTGTTTCTCCGTCGTCGATGTGCTGCGCTGCTACTGGGGGTTCGTGCGGTGGATCGTGGGGTCGTGCGGGTGGGACCCGCCGAGCGCTCCCGGGGCCGGGGCCTACGGGGCGCTGCGGCGTGCCTCGTCCTCCTCGTCGGAGCCGCGCTCCGGACGGGAGAGGTCGATGCCGAGCGATTCGGTGGTGCGGAACGCATCCTCGTCGAGCTCGCGGATCTGCACCTCCGCACCGTCCTCGTCGAGGACCCGCACGTTGAGGCAGAGCGCCTGCATCTCTTTGATGAGCACCTTGAAGGACTCGGGGATGCCCGGCTCCGGGATGTTCTCGCCCTTGACGATCGCCTCGTAGACCTTCACGCGCCCGAGCACATCGTCGGACTTGATGGTGAGGATCTCCTGGAGCGCGTAGGCCGCGCCGTAGGCCTCGAGGGCCCAGACCTCCATCTCACCGAAGCGCTGACCGCCGAACTGCGCCTTCCCACCCAGCGGCTGCTGGGTGATCATCGAGTACGGGCCGGTCGACCGGGCGTGGATCTTGTCGTCCACCAGGTGCGACAGCTTCAGGATGTACATGTAGCCGACGGTGACCGGACGGTCGAAGGGCTCACCGGTACGGCCGTCGAAGAGCTGCGCCTTGCCGTCGGTGTTGGCCAGGTGCGTGCCGTTCGCGCCGTCCGCGTGGAGCTTGCCGAAGAGGTCCTGGATCGTGTCGTGCGAACCGCTCTGCTCGTGCTCGTCCCAGTGGGCCCCGTCGAACACCGGGGTCTCGAGCCACATGGCCGGTTCGGTGATCGGTCGGGTCTTGCGGGGCTCGGCCGGCTTGGCCGATGCACCGTCCCAGCCGTGGCGGGCCACGTAGCCGAGGTGCGCCTCGAGCACCTGACCGACGTGCATGCGGCTCGGCACACCGAGCGGGTTCAGCACGATGTCGACCGGGGTGCCGTCGGCGAGGTACGGCATGTCCTCGGGCGGGAGGATCTTCGAGATGACGCCCTTGTTGCCGTGGCGACCGGCGAGCTTGTCGCCCTCGGAGATCTTGCGCTTCTGGGCCACGTAGACCCGCACGAGCGCGTTGACGCCCGGGGCGAGCTCGTCGCCGTCCTCGCGCGAGAACACCTTCACGTCGATGACCTTGCCGGTCTCGCCGTGGGGCACCTTGAGCGAGGTGTCGCGGACCTCACGGGCCTTCTCGCCGAAGATCGCGCGCAGGAGGCGCTCCTCCGGGGTCAGCTCGGTCTCACCCTTCGGCGTGACCTTGCCGACGAGCACGTCGCCCGGGCCCACCTCGGCCCCGATGCGCACGATGCCCCGCTCGTCGAGGTCCTTGAGGATGTCCTCGGAGAGGTTCGGGATGTCCCGGGTGATCTCCTCGGCCCCGAGCTTGGTGTCGCGCGCGTCGATCTCATGCTCCTCGATGTGGATCGAGGTGAGCACGTCGTCGCGCACGAGCCGCTCGTTGAGGATGATCGCGTCCTCGAAGTTGTGGCCCTTCCAGGGGATGAGCGCGACGAGCAGGTTCTTGCCGAGCGCGAGCTCGCCGCCGTGGGTCGACGGTCCGTCGGCCAGCACCGCTCCCGCCGCCACCGAGTCGCCCTCGTTCACGAGGATCTTCTGGTTGATGCAGGTGCCCTGGTTGGACCGGCGGAACTTCGAGAGGTGGAAGGTCTGCTTCTTGCCGGACGTGTAGGCGACCGTCACCGAGTTGCCGGTGACCTCGGTGACCTGGCCGTCCTCGGCCGCCACCGCGAGCTCGCCCGCGTCGTGCGCGGCCCGGGCCTCGACGCCGGTGCCCACGTACGGGGCCTCCGGACGCACGGTCGGCACGGCCTGACGCTGCATGTTGGCGCCCATGAGCGCGCGGTTGGCGTCGTCGTGCTCGAGGAACGGGATGAGCGCGGTCGCCACCGACACGATCTGCTTCGGCGAGACGTCCATGTAGTCGAGCTCGGCCGGGCTCACGAACGCGACCTCGCCGCGACCCTTGCGGGCGAGCACGCGCGCGTCGAGGAACACGCCCTGCTCGTCGAAGTTGGCGTTGGCCTGGGCGATGATGTGCCGGTCCTCGTCGTCGGCCGCGAGGTAGTCGACCTGGTCGGTCACCCGGCCGTCGACGACCTTGCGGTACGGGGTCTCGATGAACCCGAACCGGTTGATGCGCGCGAACGACGCGAGGTACCCGATGAGGCCGATGTTCGGGCCCTCCGGGGTCTCGATCGGGCACATGCGGCCGTAGTGCGACGGGTGCACGTCACGGACCTCGAAGCCGGCGCGCTCACGGCTGAGACCGCCGGGGCCGAGGGCCGAGAGGCGACGCTTGTGGGTGAGCCCGGCGAGCGGGTTCGTCTGGTCCATGAACTGGCTGAGCTGCGAGGAGCCGAAGAACTCCTTGATCGCCGCGACCACGGGCCGGATGTTGATGAGCGTCTGCGGGGTGATGGCCTCGACGTCCTGGGTGGTCATGCGCTCGCGCACGACCCGCTCCATACGCGACAGACCCACCCGGAACTGGTTCTGGATGAGCTCACCGACCGAGCGCACCCGGCGGTTGCCGAAGTGGTCGATGTCGTCGGGGAAGTAGTCGTCGGGCTGGTCGTTGGAGTGGAGCTTCACCAGGTACGAGACCGTCGCGAGGATGTCCGCCCGCGAGAGCGTGAACTCCGCCTCACCCCGCTCCGGGTTCGACGGGGGCACGGGGATGCCGAGGCGGTCGAGCACGTCGCCCACCCGGCCGTACTCGTCCTGCAGCTTCTTCGAGACCTTGTGGCGACCGACCTTCGCGAGGTCGTAGCGCTTCGGGTTGAAGAAGAGCGTGTCGATGAGCTTCTGCGACGCGTCGACGGTCGGCGGCTCGCCCGGGCGCAGCTTGCGGTACAGGTCGATGAAGGCCTCGTCGACCGTCTCGGTCGGGTCCTTCTCGAGCGTGTTGCGCATCGAGTCGTACGGGCGACCCTGCGGGTCGAGGATGAGGTTGAGCAGCTCCTCCTCCGACTCGCCGAAGCCCAGCGCCTTGAGCAGCACGGTGACCGGCTGCTTGCGCTTGCGGTCGACGCGCACGTACACGACGTCCTTCTTGTCGACCTCGAACTCCAGCCACGCCCCGCGGCCCGGGATCATCTTGGCCCCGACGATGTACTTCTCGGGCGCGGTCTTGTCCGCGTCGACGTTGAAGTAGACGCCCGGCGAGCGCACGAGCTGCGAGACCACGATGCGCTCGGTGCCGTTGATGATGAACGTGCCCCGCGAGGTCATCATGGGGAAGTCGCCCATGAAGACCGTCTGCTCCTTGATCTCACCGGTGAGCGCGTTCATGAAGCGCGCGGTGACGAACAGCGGGCGCGAGTAGGTCATGTCCCGCTCGCGGCAGTCGTCCTCGGAGTGCTTCGGCGGCTCGAAGAAGTGGTCCGTGAGCTCGAGCCGGAGCTGCTCGGTGAAGTCGGTGACCGGCGAGATGTCGCGCAGGACCTCGGCCACGCCCTCGTTGATGAACCAGTCGAAGGACTCCTTCTGCACCGCGATGAGGTCGGGCAGCGGGAGCACCTCACGGTGCTGGCCGAACGTGAAGCGTTCGCGGGAAGCGAGGGGGGCCAACGTCACTCCTTGCAAGACGACGGGCGCGCGCGGACCTCGGGGCAGGGGTCAGCAGCGGGGCGGGACGGCACGGCTGGCGGATGCTACCCGTGCGCGGTCAGGGGCCGCAAGGTGAAACGCCGCTAGGCGCCACCGGGGTGGCGCCGTTGCCGCGTGACCATACGACGGACACCCCGGGGGGTCAAGGACCCCAGAGGGTGGCCACCCGGTGGCGGTTCGGGGGTCCCGGAGGACCCCCGACGACCGCCGCCGTGCCCCTGGTCGGGCGGGTGCTACTTGACCTCGACGGAGGCGCCGGCCTCCTCGAGCTGGGCCTTCGCCTTCTCGGCGTCCTCCTTGGACACCTTCTCGAGGACCGGCTTCGGGGCGCCGTCGACGAGGTCCTTGGCCTCCTTGAGGCCGAGGCTCGTGAGGGACCGCACCTCCTTGATGACCTGGACCTTCTTGTCGCCGGCCGCCGTGAGGATGACGTCGAACTCGTCCTGGTCGCCACCGGCTGCTGCGGCCTCGCCGCCGCCACCGGCCGCCGGGGCCGCCGCGACCGCCACCGGGGCGGCCGCCGTCACGCCGAACTCCTCCTCGAACGCCTTGAGGAAGTCGTTGAGCTCGAGGACGGTCATGTTCTTGAAGACGTCGAGAAGCTCGCTGGTGCTCATCGCCATGGTCTTGCTCTCCTTGCGGTTGGGGAACCTTCGGGCCGATCGGCCCCTGACTCGGGACCGGGTTACTCGCCCGACTCCTCACCCTCGGCCGCCGGGGCCTCGGGCTCGGCGGGCGCCTCGGCGCTCGCCTCGGCGGGGGCCGCAGCCTCCGCCGACTCCTCGCTGGTCGCCTCGGCCGCGGGGGCCTCGGCGGGGGTGTCCTCGGCCTCGGGGGCCGCGGGCTCGTCAGCCGGCGGGGCGGACTCGCCGCCCGCGACCCGCTGGTCGATGAGGGCCTTGACGCCGTAGGCCATGTTCCGGGGCAGCGCCTGGAACAGGCCGGCGGCCTTGACGAGCGGGGCCTGGAAGGCGCCGGCGAGCCGGGCGAGGAGCTCCTCGCGGGGCGCGACCTCGGCGAGGGCCTGCACGTCGGCCGGGGTGATGACCCGGTCGCCGAGGAGGCCGCCCTTCACGACGAAGGCCTCGGTGGTCTTGGCGAAGTCACGCAGCGCCTTGGCCGCGAGCACCGCATCGCCCTTCACGAAGGCGATGGCGGTCGGGCCCTCGAGCATCGGCACGAGCTCGGCGGCCCCGGCCTCGGTGGCCGCCCGGCGGGCGAGGGTGTTCTTGAAGATCTTCAGGTCGGTGCCGGCGGGCCGCAGCGCGGAGCGCAGCGTGGCCAGCTCGGTCACGGTGAGCCCGCGGTACTCGGTGAGGACCGCGGCGTCGCTCTCGGCGAGGCGATCCCGGATCTCGGTGACGGCGGCGACCTTCTCGGGCCTGGCCATGGGTTGCTCCTGACTGTGACCGATCCGGCGGACCGGCCTCCTCGCGGACCCCGTGGAGGGCCCGATCGGATGACGAACGGGGTGTCATCGCGCGTGAGACGCAGCGAGGACACCCCGGGTGCAGGAGTCGCCTCGTCCGGCGGGTCGGAACCCATTACCGCCCCGGGAAGCCGGGGTGACCGGAGGTCTGTGGCGCGAGATTCGGTTGTGGGGCGGGGACTCTAGCCCGCAGCGCCGGTCGGCGCCTCCTCGAGCAGGTCCTTGGTGCGGGTCGGGTCGACGCGCACGCCGGGGCCCATGGTCGAGGACAGGCTCACGCCCTTGACGTAGCGGCCCTTGGCCGAGGCCGGCTTGGCCCGGAGCACCTCGTCGAGGACGGCCTGGTAGTTGCCGACGAGCGCCTCGGTGGCGAAGGAGACCTTGCCGATCGGCACGTGGACGTTGCCGTAACGGTCGGTGCGGTACTCGACCCGGCCGCCCTTGAACTCGGTGACGGCCCGGCCCACCTCGGTGGTGACGGTGCCGGTCTTGGGGTTCGGCATGAGGCCACGCGGACCGAGGGCCCGACCGAGCTTGCCGACCTGGGCCATGAGGTCCGGGGTGGCGATGGCGAGGTCGAAGTCCATGAAGCCGCCCTCGACCCGGGCCACCAGGTCATCGGCCCCGACCACGTCGGCCCCGGCGGCCTCGGCCTCCCGGGCCGCTTCGCCCGCGGCGAACACGGCGACGCGGATGGTCTTGCCGGTACCGGCGGGGAGGCTGACCGTGCCGCGGATGGCCTGGTCGGCCTTGCGGGGGTCGACGCCGAGGCGGAAGACCACCTCGACGGTCTCGTCGAACTTGGCCTTCGCGAGCGACTTGACGCGGGCCAGGGCCTCGGCCGGCTCGTGGAGCTGGTCCCGATCGACCTGCTTGGCCGCGTCCGTGTAGTTCTTGCCGTGCTTCGCCATGGTGGCTCCCTCATCGGTCGAGCCCGGCGGCGAGGTCCTCCGCCCGGGCGTATGGGTGGGGTGGATCAGTCGACGACGTCGAGGCCCATGGAGCGGGCCGTGCCGGCGACCTGGGCGATGGCGCCCTCGATGTCGATGGCGTTGAGGTCGGGCATCTTCTGCTCGGCGATCTGGCGGACCTGGGCCGCGGTCACGGTGCCGGCCTTCACCACCGGGGTCGTGGAGGAGCCCTTCTCGATGCCCGCCGCCTTCCGGAGCAGGAACGGGGTCGGCGGGGTCTTGAGGACGAAGGTGAACGACCGGTCCTCGTAGACCGAGATCTCGACCGGCACGACGGTGCCGCGCTGGTTCTCGGTCGCCGCGTTGTACGCCTTGCAGAAGTCCATGATGT
>JBJTQX010000074.1:0-6536 GCA_046075855.1 Actinomycetes bacterium | reverse complement strand
GGTCGCGTCGAACCGGGTCGACATCCACCAGGAGTGCGCGCGGGCCGAGCGCAGCATCGAACGCCGAGCCGAGCCGCTCCAGGCCCTCCTCGTTCCCGCCGACGAGTACGCCGCGGCCGCCGAGCTCGGCATCGCCTGGCGGCTCCTCGTGCTGAACAGCGCGCACGACTCCTCCTGCGCGTGCTCCTCCGACGACGTGGTCGACGCGGTGAAGGTGCGCTACCGCGAGGTGCAGCACATCGCCGAGGGCCTCACCCGCGACGCACTCGTCGCGCACGCCGTGCGCGTCGATGCACCGGCCGAGGCGACCATCGTCGTGAACCCCGGGGCCCGGGCCCGCGGCGGGCTGGTGACCGCGCTCGTCACCGGGACCGGCCCGGTCCACGTCGTGCCGGTCGGCGGCGGCGAACCCCGCCCGACCCAGACCGTCGCGGTGCTCGACGGCGAGGCGTTCCGGGTGCGGGTCAAGGCCGAGATGGTGGCCACCGTGCTCGACATGGCCCGCGGGCCGGAGTTCGCCGGCTACCGCATCGCCCGCTACGAGATCCTCCCGCCCGAGGGCGAGGGGGACATCGAGGTCCGCACCCACGTGGCCACCGACGCCCGGGTCATCGACCTCGAGCCGATGCGGGCCGAACTCACGGCGCTCGCCGCCGCGGACCCGCAGGCCCGGTTCCACTTCCGGGTCATGCGGCAGCCCACCCGCAGCATCGTCTTCGCGGCCGACGCGGTGCCCGGGTTCGGGTGGCGCTCGTTCGAGCCGGTCGAGGGCGAGGGCCCGACCACCGGGGTGCGAGCCGACGGCCTCAGCCTCCACAACGAGCACCTGTCGCTCACCATCGACGCAGGGACGGGCACGTACTCGATCACCACGGTCGACGGCGTGACCGCTTCGGGCCTGGGTCGGATCGTCGAGGGGGGTGACGGTGGCGACACCTACAACTACTCGCCCCCGAAGGGCGACGTCCGCATCGATGCGCCCACCGCGGTGCGGGTGCGGGTCGAGGAGGCCGGCGCAGTGTTCGCCCGGGCGGTCATCGAGACCGACTTCGACTGGCCGAGCCACGCCATCGGCGACGAGCGGCGCTGCACCGCCCGGGCCACCGACACGCTCCCCCACACCGTCGTGACGACGCTCGAGCTGCGCACCGGCGAGGCCTTCGTGCGGGTGCAGCACGAGGTGGAGAACCGCTCCCGCGACCACCGGGTGCGCGCCCACTTCCCCCTGCCCGCGCCGGTCGCCGGCTCGCGGGCGGACTGCGCGTTCGCAGTGGTCGAGCGGGGTCTCGAGACCGAGGGCGCGCCGCACGAGTACGCGTTGCCCACCTGGGTGTCACGGCGATTCGTGGACGCGTCCGACGGTTCGGTCGGCCTCGGCCTCGTCCACGACGGGCTCCTCGAGTACGAGGTGGTCGAGGACGGCACGGAGCTCGCGCTCACGCTGTTCCGCGGCACGGGGTACCTCTCGCGCTCCGAGATGTACTACCGACCCAACGCGGCGGGTCCACTGCTGCCGGTCGAGGGCGCGCA
Organism: Actinomycetes bacterium; assembly: GCA_046075855.1. GTDB lineage: Bacteria > Actinomycetota > Acidimicrobiia > IMCC26256 > IMCC26256 > IMCC26256. Next base: position 5,006 of record JBJTQX010000074.1, on the reverse strand, counting down.
GGTGCTCCAGCGCCTCACCCTCACCTACGCGGTGGTCCCGCACCGCGGCGACTGGGCCGCCGGGCGCCTGCTCGAGGCGGCCGACGACGTGCTCGTACCCCTCGAGCGGATCCGACGGGGCGAGATCCCGGGTGGCGGCCGCCCGGCGCACGGCGCGCGCCTCGCAGTCGACGGCATCGAGGTGAGCGCGCTGCACCGGGCCGAGGGCGGGCTCGCCCTGCGCGCCTACAACCCGTTCCCGGAGCACCGCACGATCACGGTCACGCTCGACGGCACCCCGGCCACGGGCTGGGTCGTCGATCTCGTGGGTCGGCCGCTCGAGGCCTTCGACGGGACCCGAACGGTGCGCTCCAACGAGATCCTCAGCCTGCTGCTGGCCGACTGACCGGCGCGGCGAGGAGCGCCTCGCCGCTCGCGGTGCGGCTCGACCAGGACGGGTCGAGCCCGGGGCAGGAGATGACGAGGTCGGGCCGCGGGTCCGACACCTCCCAGAGCAGGGCCGGCCGCTCCCCGTGCCACCGCAGCGCGAACGACACGAGGCCGTGACGCGTCGGCGCGTCGTGGACCTCGCAGCTCTGCCCGAGCCACGCGTCGGGGTGGGCCGCGAGGAGCTCGATGCCGGGTCCCGCGTCGCGCACGGGCGTCGGGCGAAGCGCGACGAGGAACGCCGCGTCGTCCTCCGGCCAGCCGCCGGCTCGCGGCGCCGGACGGCGCCGCGCCGCGCGACGATCCCGCAGGCGCAGGCCGTGCCACGCGTACTCGGCCTCGGCGTCGAAGCCCCAGTCCTCGAGCGCAGCCACCCGGTCGGGACCGCCGTCAGCATCGAGCAGGACCGCAGCCCGGGCCCGGTCGACACGATCGGCGAGGGTCGCATCGGGCAGCACCACCCGGGTGCCGCGGTCGAGGAGGGCCTGCCAGCCGCGGGCCACCTCGTCCGGATCGGGCAGCGCGGCGAGCGCGATCCCCTCGGGCCACTCGTCGCCGAGCGAGAGCGCCACCCGCATCCGGGCCACGTGCGCGAGCGGGTACATGAGCACGACCTCGAGGCCGCCGGGATCCTCCACGCTCGGGAACGGTCCGAGCGATGCGCCGCCCCCGACGACCGTGTCGAAGGCCGACGGATCCCCGGTCCGCGCCACGACCCAGCGTGACGGCGCGAACGGCAGGACGAGGGCCGGTCGGTCGTCCACGACGAGGGTCGTACCGTCGAGCGCCACCGACCGGGGCGCAGCTCGACCCTCGCGGGCTGCGAGGTGGAGGGCGACGACGACCGCGGCGGGCGACCGGTTCTGGAACTCGACGACGACGAGGCCGGCCGGGCCGCTCACGCCGTAGGCCCGCTGGATGAGGTTGCCGTTCGGCACGTGCAGCGAGGTCTCGACCACCGGGGCCGACTCGACCGCACGCTGGCGGACCGCGGGCTCACTCGCCGGGCGGTACCAGCGGTCGTCGCCACCGATCCACCAGTCGAGGCCCCAGGTCTCGTCCTCCGGGGCGAGGTGGCCCCGCGGGTCGATGCGGGCGCGGCCGGGCGAGCCGAGCGTGCCGAGGACCGTCACCGCAGGCCGCGCAGTTCCGAGGTCGCGCCCCGCAGCATGAGCTCGGGCACGATCGCCTCGGGTCGTCGGCCCTCGTAGAGCACCGCACCGACCTGGGCTGCGATCGGCAGCTCCACGCGGTGCCGGGCCGCGAGGTCGAGCACGGCTCGGGTGCTCTTCACGCCCTCGGCGACCATGTGCATCTCGGCGACCACCTCGTCGAGGCTACGCCCGCGACCGAGCGCGACCCCCACCGTGCGGTTGCGACTCTGATCGCTCGTGCAGGTCGCCACGAGGTCGCCCATCCCCGCGAGTCCCGAGAAGGTGAGCGGGTCGCCGCCGAGCGCGACCCCGAGGCGCGCGAGCTCGGCGAGCCCGCGGGTGGCGATCGCGGCAACGGTCTTGTCACCGGAGCCGAGCCCGTGCGCGATGCCGGCGGCGATGGCCATGACGTTCTTGAGCGCGCCCGCGATCTCGCAACCCACGACGTCCGGGTTCGTGTACACCCGGAACGCGTCGGTCATGAACGCCGCCTGCACCACCTCGGCCCGGCCGGCGTCGGGGATGGCGACCACCGAGGCGGTGGGTTGACCGGCGGCGACCTCCCGGGCGAGGTTCGGCCCGGTGAGCACCCCGATGCGGCTCGGGTCGTGCGCGGCGAGCACCTCGGCCACGACCTCGGTCATGCGCAGGAGCGTCCCCTGCTCGACGCCCTTCACGAGGCTCACCACCGTCGCGTCCGGCGCGATCGAGGGTGCTGCCGCACCGAGCACCGTCCGCACCCCGTGGGACGGGACCCCGACGACCACGATGGCTGCGTCCCGGCAGGCCTCGGCGAGGTCGGCGGTGCCCCGAACCGGACCGAGGTCGACGCCGGGGAGGTAGCGAGGGTTCTCGTGGTCGCGGTCGATGGTGGCGGCGAGCTCCGGGTCGCGGGCCCAGAGCGCGGCGGTACCGTGCGCCGCGGCGATGCGGGCCACCGCGCTGCCCCAGGACCCAGCACCGATCACCGCGACCCTCACCGGTCACCGCCCCCGCTCGGGCGCAGCACCGCAGTCTCGGGCGGGCGCACCCACCAGGGGTCCTCGCCCGATCGCGGCGACTGCGGGTACCGGACACGGGCGCGCCGCACGCATGCACAGACCGCGTCCATGATGCGATCGGTCGCAGCGTGCAGATCCTCGTCGGCGCCGATCGTGACCGGCTCCCCGATGGCCACGCTCGTGGCCACACCCGCCCGCCAGCGGGGAGGTCGCCCCTTCGTCATCGTCCGGTGCGTGCCCCACACGCCGAGGGGCACCACGGGGATCCCGCTGAGCGCGGCGAGTCGCGCGGTCCCGGTGCGGCCGGCCATCGGTTCGAGGTCGGGCGAGATGGTGCCCTCGGGGAAGACGACCACGCACTGCCCATCGCGCAGTGCCCGCACCGCGTCCTCGAGCGCCGCGGCCGCATCCGCCGTGCCCCGTGCCACCGGGATCTGACCGGCCGCGCGCAGGAAGCCGCCGAGGCCGGCGCGATCGAAGAGCTCGCGCTTGGCCAGGTACCGCACCCGCCGCCCGCGCCGGTCTGCGACGAGCGCGATCGCAAGCGGGTCGAGGTAGGAGATGTGGTTCGCGGCCACGATGATCGGGCCGGAGCGCGGGAGGTGCTCCTCGCCCTCCACCGTCCACCGCATGCCGGTTCGCAGCACGGGCCGCAGCACGCCCGCCACCACGGGGTAGGCCAACTCCACGGTCGGTAGTGTACGGACCCCCATGGATGCCGTGCCCCGCCCCCGTGCCACCGGCGTCGTGGTGCCGATCCGCTCGTTCGCCGACGGGATGGCGCGCCTCGCCGCGGTGCTCAGCCCGGAGGAGCGCACCGCGCTCGGGCACGACCTGGCGACCGCAGTGGTCCGCGGCGCTTCCCCGATGCCCTGCCTCATCGTCTCGAGCGCCCCCGAGGTGCGGGCCTGGTGTCGGGAGATCGGGATCGACGCGATCGACGATCCGGGTTCCCTCGACGGTGCCGCGGCGGCCGGACGCGACTGGTGCGCGACCCTCGGCCTCACGCGGGTGATCGTCGCCCATGCCGACCTCCCCCGCATCCGACCCGGCGGGCTGTCGGCCTGCGCGCGGGATGCCGCCACGCCCGTCGCCACCCTCGTCCCCTGCCACCGCGATGACGGCACCCCGGTGCTCAGCGTGCCGACGACGGCCCCGTTCGCGTTCGCCTACGGACCCGGCTCGTTCCGACGCCACGTCGCCGCGGCGCACGCCGCCGGCCTCGCCGTGCGGGTGCTGCGCGACCCGACGCTGGCCGCGGACCTCGATGTGCCCGACGACCTCGAGGCGGTCGCCCACCTCCCGCGGCGAGCCGGGAGCGCGCGGTGAACCCGCTCGCCGTCCCCGAACGGGCGCTGGCGATCGGGTCGCACCCCGACGACGTCGAGTTCGGCGCCGGGGCGACGCTGGCCCGCTGGGCCGCCGCCGGGTGCGAGGTCCACCTGCTCGTGCTCACGGACGGGTCGAAGGGATCCTGGGACGGCGCCGCCGACCTGGCCGAGCTCGTGGCCACCCGGGCCGCCGAGGCCCGGGCGGCCGCCGCCCGGCTCGGGGCCGTGGACGTGCACCTCCTCGACCACCCCGACGGTGAGCTCCAGAGCGGCCTCGCCGAGCGGGAGGAGGTCTGCCGGGTGATCCGGTCGGTGCGCCCGACGGTGCTGCTGGGGCACGATCCGTGGCGGCGCTACCGGCTCCATCCGGACCACCGGCATGCCGGCTGGCTCACGGTCGATGGACTCGTGGCCGCCCGGGACCCGCACTTCTTCCCCGCCGCCGGCCCGCACCACCGACCGGACGAGCTCCTGCTCTTCGAGGCCGACGCCCCGAACCACTGGGAACCGGCGACGGAGGCCGAGCTCGAGGTGAAGGTCGCTGCGCTCCTCGAGCACCGCAGCCAGTGGCGGTCCACCATGGGCATCGAGCCCGACGGCCCCGAGGAGGCGGCCCAGCTCGCAGCGTTCCGTGCCGAGGTGCGCCGACGGGCCGAAGCCGGCGCGGCCACGCGTCCGGGGGCTCGGGCCGGCGATCTGGCCGAGGCGTTCGCCCGCATCGACCGCACCTGAGCCGACCCTGCCGGCATCACCCCGGGACGCGGAACGGGGAGGCCTCCCGGCCTCCCCGTCCGTCGTACCTGACCAGCCAGTGCGACTAGCGGCGCTTCGCAGCCTTCCGCTTCGCCGGACGCTTGGCGGCCTTCCGCTTCGCGGGGGCCTTCTTCGCAGCCTTGCGCTTCGCGGGGGCCTTCTTCGCGGCCTTCCGCTTCGCCGGAGCCTTCTTGGCCGCAGCCTTACGAGTGGTCTTCTTTGCCGGAGGCACTGGTACCACCTTTCTGTGGGTGTGTTGCTTGCCTGGGTCCGTCGAGTGCACCCTGCGGGTGCAGGGGATTCTCCGGACTCAGTTCACGGCGGACTTGAAGCCGGCTGCT
>JBJTQX010000073.1:0-10711 GCA_046075855.1 Actinomycetes bacterium | reverse complement strand
TGCCCGGAGGCAGCCACACGGACGCGCCGAGGATGCGGTCGCCGTCGACGGCGACCCAGACCCGGCCATGCCGGTGCCCGTCGCGGGCCCCCGACCCGAAGAAGGACCGCAGGGCGAGCGGGCGCAGCCGGGCCGAGGGCACGATCCACCGGGTCACCGGAGAGTCGTCGAAGGCACGGGCCAGCACGCGGGACACCGCCCGCAGGTCCCGGCCCTCGCACGGGCGGATCTCGACCACCCGACGAGGATAGGGGACCGTGGGCCGGGTGGCTCCGTCGATCAGAGGCCGCGACGGGCTCGGTACTCGGCGATCGCCGCGTGGTGGTCGAGGATCGGCTCGGGGTACCCGACCCCCGCACGGTCGAGCGGCCCGAGGGTGTGGACCGCGCCGCCGCCCGGCACGGTTGCGAGTTCCTCGACGTAACGACGCACGTACACCCCGTCCGGGTCGAAGCGCTGGCCCTGCACGGTCGGGTTGAAGATGCGGTTCGGGTTGGTGTCGGTGCCGGTCCCCGCGGTCCACTGCCAGTTGAGGTTGTTGTTGGCCACGTCGCCATCGGTGAGCCACGTGAGGAAGTGGCGGGCCCCCTCGCGCCAGTCGATGCCGAGGTCCTTCGTGAGGAACGACGCCACCACCATGCGTGCCCGGTTGTGCATGTAGCCCTCGCGGAGCAACTGGCGCATGGCCGCGTCGACCACCGGGAACCCGGTGCGGCCCTCTCGCCACGCCGCGAGCCCGTCGGGATCGGTCACCCAGTGGTCCCCGCGGTGACGGAAGTCGGCCCACGATGCGTCGGGTCGGGCCGCGAGCACCTGGTGGTAGAAGTCCCGCCACGCCAACTGCCGCACGAACGGTTCGGCGCCGTCGCGGCCCTCGGCCGCCCGGGCGATCTCGAGCGGGGAGACGCAGCCCAGGTGGAGGTACGGGGCGAGCCGAGAGGTCGCGTCGCCGGGGAGGTCGTCGTGCCGGTCGCCGTACGCGGCGAGCCCGGAGCGCCGCCAGGCTGCGAACCGCCGCCGGCCCTCGGTCTCGCCGCCCGGCATCGCCTCGGGGGAGCGGGGTCCGGGCGCGAGCTCGTCGAGCGCGGGCAGCGTGCCGGGGTCGAGGTCCACGACCGCCGGGATCTTCCGGGGTGCGGGCGCCACCGGCCGCCAGGGCGCCGCAGCCCACTGGCGGTGGTACGGGGTGAACACCTTGAAGTGGTCGCCCCCTGTCGGGAGCACCGCCCCCGGTGGCACCACGGTGATGCCCGGGTGTGCGTGCACCGCGATCCCGTGGGACGACGCGGCATCCCGCAACCGGTCCAGCCGGTGACGCGCGAACCCGCTCACATCCTCCGAGCAGTGGATGGCCTCGGCGCCGACCTCCCGGGCGACCTCCAGGGCGGTGGCGACCCAGGGGCCGCGCCGCACGACGAGCGCCGAACCCCGGTCGCGCAACGAGGCGTCGAGGTCTGCGAGGGACTCGAGGAGGAACGCGGTGCGGTTCGGTGGTCGGAACCCGGCGGCGGCCACCGCCTCGTCGAACACGAAGAGCGGGACGATGCGATCGTGGGCCCGCAGCGCCGCCGCGAGGGCCGGGTGGTCGTGGATCCGCAGGTCGCGGGTGAGGAGGACGACGCCGACGCGCACGGGGGCAGGGTACCGACGCGCCGGGCGGCCGACGCATCCGGCTCAGTCGGCGAGCAGCGTCCGGACGCGGGCCGCGATGCGCACGAGCCCGAGGAGTTGGACCCGCTCCCGCTGGCGGAACGGGCGACCGTCCCGTCCGAGCAGCAGCACCGCGTCGCTCCCCGGCAGGCCGGCCACCGCGAGGTCCGCGGGGCCGTGCTCCCCGCGGGCCACCGCGGGGGAGATGCGGGTCCCGGCCGCGTACGCCGCGAGGGTCGGTGGCGTGGGGGTCGGGCCGTCGCCCCAGACCACCTCGCCGTCGACGAGCACGGCCGCCCAGTCGGCGAGGAACTCCCGACGCGTGTGGGTCACGAGGCGGGCCCAGAGGTCGCCGGTCGAACCGGCGTCGCACACGGTGGCGGCCGACTCAAGCGCGTCGAGACGGGGGTCCGGGAACGCGCGGACCTGCCGCACCTCCTCCACCGCGACCCCGTCGACCTGCTCGATCTCCCGCACGAGGGTCGGGACGGTCGTCGGGTCGGGGAGGATCACCGCGAACTCGTCGACCGCCACGCCGTCACCGGTCTCGAGCACGTCGATGCCGACGATGTCGCCCCGCACGGCACCGATGCGCGAGGCCACGAGGCCGAGCGCGCCGGGCCGGTCGGGGAGCCACTCCCGCACGAGCAGGTGGGCGACGCCGGCGGTGACGGGGTGCGGGACGGGTTCGGTACCGCTCACGGTCCGCAGGGTACGAACGGCGCCCTCCCGGCAGGTGTCGGTCGTGTTACAGCCCGGTGAACGCGTCCCGGTAGCCTCGGTCGCGTGGTCGAGCGCGTCGGGGTGTTCGGGGGGACGTTCGATCCGATCCACGTGGGCCACCTCGTCGTCGCCGCCGAGGTCCGCCATGCGCTCGACCTCGACCGGGTGCTCCTCGTGCCCGCCGGCGACCCGTGGCAGAAGCGCGGGCGGGTCGTGGCGAGCGCCGCGGATCGCCTGGCCATGGTCCGGCTCGCAGTCGAGGGGATCCCGGGGGTCGAGGTCGAGGACCTCGAGGTCCGCCGCACGACCGCATCCGTGACCGCGGACACGCTCGAGGACCTCGGGGCGCCGGATCGAGAACTCTTCCTCGTGCTCGGAGCGGATGCGGTCGCCAACATGCCGACCTGGCGCCGGCTCGAGGAGACGCGGGCTCTGTGCACCGTCGTGGTCGTCGAACGGGTCGGAGAGCGGGCGGAACCCCCGGGCGCAGGGTGGCGGGTCGAGCATGTGGTCGTGCCGCGCCTCGACGTCTCGTCCTCGGAGATCCGCGAACGCCTCGATTGCGGACGGCCGATCGATGGACTCGTGCCGCCCGCGGCCGCGCGCTACCTCGAGGATCGCCGCATCTACACTGCGCCCCGATGACGGAGTCCGGCGGCGCCACCCTCGAGGAACGCCGAGCCGCGCCGACCCCGGGGGCTCGTCGGGCCGCCCGGGAGGCCCGGGCCGGGCGCGGTCCGGAAGCGGGTCCGGCTGCCGATGACGTCGTCGAGCGCAGTGCTGCGACACCGACGGATCGCCCGCCGCGTGGACGTCGGTCCGGCGACCGCATCCGGCGCACCGCCGCACGCGAGCGTCGACGGTTCTGGCTCGCCACGATGCCGGCCGTCGTGGTCGCGCTCGTGGCGCTGGTCGGACTCGGGGCGATGGTGCGGGGGCGCGACACCGACGCGCCCGCCCGGAAGCCGGGGACCGACCTGCCGACCCTCGCCCGCTCGGCGTCGATCATCGGACACACCGACGCCGACGGGGCCGCTGACCTGGTGCTCGTCGTCGGTCGCGCCGGCGATCGCGGCTCGGTGCTCATGCTGCCGACCTCGACGCAGGTGGAGGTGCCCTCGCTCGGCATCCGAACGCTCGCCCAGGTGCCGGCTGTGGGCACCGACGAGCTCCTCACGACGAGCGTCGAGAACCTCACCGGCGTCCGCACGGGTCCGCCGGTCCTCCTCGACGACGCCCGGCTCGAGGCGCTCCTCGCGCCGGCCGCCCCCCTGCGCGTCGACCTGCCGCGCGAGGTGACCTTCGCGGGGGAGCCGCGTCCGACCTACCCGTCGGGGACCCGTCGGCTCGATGCCGCGGCGGCCGCCCGGGTGCTGACGGCGGCCGAGCCCGGGAGCGAGGTCGACCGACTCGTGACGGTGCAGGCCGTGCTCGCGGCGTGGTTCGAACGCCTGCGCGACCCGGCGGTCGCGACCCGTACGGTGGCCGCGCTCGACGCAGCCCGCCCGCTCACTGTGATCGCTCGGCTCGGAGCGCCCGCCTTCGACACCCTCCCGGTGGATTCGATCGGGACCGAGGCGGACGAACGCCTCCGCGTGCGCTCGGCCGCCCTCCCCGTGGTCATCGCCCGCCTCTTCCCGGACGCGCGCCTGGGCATCGCCGGTCGCCGCCCGCGGGTGGAGATCCTCAACGGCGTCGGACGGGCGGGCCTCGCGCAGGCCGTATCGGCTCGGGTCGTGCCGGTGGGGGCCGACGTGCGGCTCACGAGCAACACCCGCGAGTTCGGGGTGACCGAGACCCAGGTCGTCTACTACCGGGACGCGGATCGGGCCGCCGCACAGGCCATCCTGGACGCGGTCGGTGTCGGCTCGCTGCGGCGGGCCCGTCGCGCCGTGGGCATCACCGACGTCACGATCGTCGTCGGCTCCGACTTCGCTGCGCAGGTGCCGTGAACGAGACCACCCCCGACCTCGCGGCCCGCCACGCGCCGGCGATCACCGCGGCCGAGGCAGCCGCGGAGAAGAAGGCGACGGACGTCCTCGTGCTCGACGTCGGCGACATCATCGCCATCACCGAGGCGTTCGTGCTGGCCAGCGCCGGGAACCGGCGGCTGGTGAAGGCGATCGTCGACGAGGTGGAGGAGCAGGTGCGCGTCCTCCACGGGGCCGTGCCCCGCAGCGTCGAGGGCCTCGATGACCTCGGCTGGGTCCTCATGGACTACGGGGACTTCGTGGTCCACGTGTTCGACGCGGAGGTGCGCGAGTTCTACGCGCTCGAACGACTCTGGGGCGACGCGCCGACCATCTGGCGGGAGGCCGAGGCACCCGCGGTCTGAGCGCCCGGGGACGTTCAGCCGACCCAGGGCCGCATGGGCACGCCGCGGCCGATGAGCGCGTCCTTGAGTTCCCGCACGCTCGGGTTGTGGTCGAGGCGTGGTGAGTAGAGCATCGACGAGATGATCGCGGCCTGCGCGCCGCCCACGGTGAGTCCGTCCGCGATGTGCCCGACCGTGCCAGCCCCGCCGCTCGCGATGACGGGGACGTTCACGGCATCCGCGACCGCCCGCGTGATCTCGAGTTCGTAGCCCGCGCCGGTGCCGTCGCGGTCGATGCTGTTCACGACGATCTCGCCCGCGCCGAGGTCCTCGCCTCGGCGGACCCAGTCGATCGCGTCGAGACCGGTGGCCGTGCGGGCACCGTCGATGAAGACCTCGTAACCGCTGGGGATGCCGTCCCGTACGCCCACGTGCTGGACCTGGGTGGAGAGCACGATGCACTGGCGCCCGAACGCCTCGGCGCCGTGCCGGATGATCTCGGGCTCACGCACCGCCATCGAGTCGACGCTGATCTTCTCGGCGCCGGCCTTGAGCACCTCGAACATGTCATCGATGTCCCGGATCCCGCCGCCCACCGTGAACGGGACGAACACGTGCTCGGCGACCCGGCGCACCGTGTCGAGGTCGATCTTGCGGCGCTCGCTGCTCGCGGTGATGTCGTAGAAGACGATCTCGTCGATCTGGTCCTCGTAGAGCGACTGGGCGAGGTCCTCGGCCGGGGCGACGTCGATGTTGTCCTGGAACCGGACGGCCTTCGTGACGCGTCCGCCGATCACGTCGAAGCAGGCGATGAGGCGCTTGGTGAGCATCAGACGCCGTCCCAGTTCGCGAAGTTGCGGAGGATGCGCAGGCCGACCTCGCCGCTCTTCTCCGCGTGGAACTGGGTCGCGGCCACGTTGCCGCTGGCCACCACCGAGCAGAACTCGTGCGCGTACTCGGTCGTGCCGAGCACGGCGGCCGGGTCGGCGGGCACCGCGTGGTACGAGTTCACGAAGTAGCAGTACGGATCGGCGGGCAACCCCTCGGTGAGCGCGTGCGGGCGGGTGAAGCGCACGAGGTTCCAGCCGATCTGGGGCACCCGCACGGAGTCGGGGAAGCGTCGCACCGCTCCGGGCAACCAGCCGAGGCAGTCGGCCGGGCCCTCCTCGGATCGTTCGAACAGCACCTGCAGGCCGATGCAGATGCCGAGGAACGGCAGGTGGTCGGCGAGCGCCCGGGTCCGGAGCGCATCGACCATGCCGGTCTCGGTGAGCGAGTCGATCGTGGCCCGAGCCGCACCGACCCCGGGGAGGATGATCCGATCGACCGCTTCGAGGTCGGCGGTCCCGGTCACCAGCCGGGCATCGAGACCGAGGCGCGCGAGCGCGAACATCACGCTCGGTGCGTTGCCCGCCCGGTAGTCGACGACGCCGATCACAGGGGTCGGAGTCTAGGGACGCCCGCCTCGCGGACCCGATCCGTTGCGGTGGGACCCGATCCGGGCGGACCGAACCCCTAGGCTCGCCGACGGAGCCCGAGGGGAGACGACGGATGAGCGACGATCACGGCCACCTACCGGTGCCGGTCGAACCGGAGGCGCCCGAGGTGCCGCGTCCCGTGCTCCACGCGGTCGGGATCGCCATCGTGGTGGTCGCCGCGGCCGCGCTCTCGGTCTTCGTGAACTGAGCGACGCTCAGAGCTCCTCGACCGTGACCACCTTGTTGGTCATGACCGGGTACGGATCGGGGTACACCACGACGCGGGTGCGCCCGGTCGGGTGGAATCGGCCGGCTTCGATGACGTGGCGCGGGACGTACGGGTCGCGCCCCATCGATCGCATGAGGCGGGCCTGGGGTTCCCAGATCGAGGTCCGCTCGTGCCAGCGGAGGCGGTCGAGCTTGCGGAGCAGGACGATGAGGCTGGTGAGGACGCCAGCCAGGATCCCGGCGGCGATCGACCCGATCACCTCGCCACCCGGGAGCAGCGTCACGAGCGCGAGCAGGAGTGCGAAGAGCGCGAGCAGCCCGCTCCACTCGAGCGGCGACAGGGCCTGGCCCACCGCAGACTCCATGAGCGCGCGGTGCTCGCCGATCAGCGTGGTCTGCTGGAGCAGGTGGTAGTAGGAGATCTCCTGCCGGGGTGTGGTCGGTTCGAGCGCGTAGACCGCGCGGGCGAAGGCGAGGTACGCGGGCTGGGCCAGGTGGCACTCGGCGAGCCGGTAGTCCACCTGCTCGACGTAGAGCCGGTCGATGGCGTCACGGATGGGCTCGGCGTCGGCCGGGAACGCGTCGACGAGCCCGTGGATCGACAGCAGGCCGGCATCCGTCCGGCGGATGAGGTCGTGGACGAGCGCGAGCCGGAGCCGGGTGCGGTCGATGGTGAAGGCCAGCAGCACGCCGAAGAGGAAGGTGGCCACGCTGGCCAGCGCGGCGACGAGCCCGATCCCGATCCCGAGTCGGCGGATCGCAGCACCGGCGAGCAGCGACACGACCCCCACGATGATGCCGACGAACCAGACGGGTCCCGTGACGTGGTCGCCCTGGTGGATCCGCTGCAGGTAGGAGCGCAGGCGCCGCACGGGCAGCACCTTAGCCAGCGCGGTTGCGGGCGACCTCCGGCGAGCGGGGACGTCGGGACTACTGACGCACCGTCACCGGAGCGTCGGGGTCGCTGCCCGTCATGCGGTCAGTCGTGGCCCTCGATCGAGGACCTGTTCGAGGAGCGCGGTCAGCCGGCGGGCGTCAGCACTGCTGAGGTCAGCGACGGAGGGGGCCATCGCCTCGTTGATCCGGCGTGCCCCTCGTTCGGCCGCCTCGTTGCCGTACGGCGTGAGGAACACATCGACGCTGCGGCCATCGGTGGCGTTGGGCGCGCGTTGGAGCAGTCCCCGCGTCTCGAGGCGGTCGACGAGCCCGGAGATGGTCGACCGGTCGAGACTCCAGTCCTGACACCGGTGCTACCTCGCTTGATGTAGTTGGGAACCCCCACTACCTAAGATGGTGATACCAATTACTTGGAGGGCCTGGCGTCATGGCGATCCTTCCGCTCGCCCCCGAACCGTTCACGATCCCCACGGACCGCGACCTCCTGCCGTCAGAGCGGCGTGAGTTCGTGAACACCCACCGGACCTGCGTGTTCGGCACGCCACGTCGTGCGGACGGCCCCGCGATGTCGATCGTGTACTACGTCCCGACTGACACCGGTGAACTGCTGGTCTCAACCATGCGAGACCGCGGCAAGGCGAAGGTCGTCGCCCGCGACCCGAAGGTCAGCCTCTGCATCATCGACGAGCGTTGGCCGTTCGCCTACCTGCAGGTCTACTGCGATGCAGTCATCGAGGAGGACGCCGATCTCGTCATCGACGTGATGATGGCCGTCGGCGGACGGATGTCCGGCGAGCCGCTCACCGAGGACATGCGCCCGCTGGTCGCGGCCATGGCCGAGGAGGAGCGTCGCGTCGTCCTCCGGTGCCGGCCCTACAGCACGTTCGCTCAGCCGCCACGCCACCTCCACCGGAACGACCAGGCGGAGCGCATCACGCACTGGGTGTCGTCGTCCGTTCCGTGGGATGCGCCCGACCCCACCTGACCAGCCTGAGCGGGACCGCACCGATGGACCCACCCGGCCCGATCGGACTCCGCCACACCACCGGGAACGGGCGGACCGGGCATGCTGGCGCCGGTCGGTATCGGGTGGAGCTGAGGGGAATTGAACCCCTGACCTCTTCCATGCCATGGAAGCGCTCTGCCAACTGAGCTACAGCCCCGAGAGCGGGGGAGGATAGCAGCAGGGGCGCGCGGCCCGGCCACGGAGCGGGGGGGTCGCGGGACGACCGGTACGCTCGGCGCCCGATGAGCGAACCGAACTCCCCCGACCGCACTCCACGCGCGCGCTACGACGCCGCGCTCGCCACCTCGATCGAGCGGGCCTGGCAGGACCGGTGGGAGGCGGAGCACACCTTCTGGGCGCCCAACCCCACAGGCCGGCTCGACGCAGGGTTCGACGCGATGGCCGGTCGACGTCCGCTCTACGTGCTCGACATGTTCCCGTACCCGAGCGGCGCGGGTCTCCACGTCGGCCACCCGCTCGGCTACATCGGCACCGACGTCTACGCGCGCTACCGGCGCATGACTGGCTGCAACGTGCTCCACGCGATGGGCTACGACGCGTTCGGGCTGCCGGCCGAGCAGTACGCGGTGCAGACCGGCCAGCACCCGCGCATCACCACCGAGGCGAACATCGCGAACATGCGTCGACAGCTGCGAGCCCTCGGCCTCGGCCACGACCCGCGGCGCGGGGTCGCCACGACCGATGTCGCCTACTACCGCTGGACCCAGTGGATCTTCCTGCAGATCTTCAACGCCTGGTACGACGAGGTGGCCGACCGGGCTCGGCCGATCGCTGAGCTCGTGGCCGACTTCGAGTCGGGTGCCCGTGATGCGGCCGACCACGGCGACGGGCTGGGCTGGTCGGACCTCGACGACCTCGGGCGTCGGCGACTCGTGGACTCGTTCCGGCTCGCGTACGTGGCCGAGGCGCCGGTGAACTGGTGCCCCGGGTTGGGCACGGTCCTCGCGAACGAGGAGGTCACGGCCGACGGTCGTTCGGAACGCGGCAACTTCCCGGTCTTCCGGCGACCGCTCAAGCAGTGGATGATGCGCATCACCGCGTACGCCGAGCGGCTGCTCTCCGATCTCGACCTGCTCGACTGGACCGACTCCATCAAGCTCATGCAGCGCAACTGGATCGGTCGCAGCACGGGCGCGGAGGTGACCTTCGGGGTCGACGACCATGAGGACCTCGGCATCACCGTGTTCACCACCCGCCCCGACACGCTCTTCGGGGCGACGTACATGGTCCTCGCGCCCGAGCACCCTCTGGTCGACGCGATCACCCCGGCCGAGTGGCCCGGTTCGCAGTTCGACGACGCGCACTCGGAGATCCCGGTCGCGTGGCGGGGCATCTTCGGCGACGGCGTGGGTCCGGCGGCCGCGGTGCGAGCCTACCGGGAGTTCGCCGGGCAGAAGTCGGAGCTCGAGCGGCAGGCGGAGGGGCACGTGAAGACCGGCGTGTTCACCGGCGCCTTCGCCATCAACCCGGTCAATGGTGCACGGATCCCGGTCTTCATCGCGGACTACGTGCTCATGGGGTACGGCACCGGGGCGATCATGGCGGTGCCCGCGCACGACGAGCGCGACTTCGCGTTCGCCCGGGAGTTCGACCTCGCAGTCGTTCCGGTCGTGCGGCCCGACGACGGGTGGTTGGGTGAGCACGGTGTGGTCGCCGAGGACGCCGCGGCCTGGCCCGAGGCGTTCACCGGGGTCGGAGTGGCCATGGCCTCGGCCAACCCGGGGGTCTCGCTCGATGGACTCGACACGCCGGCGGCCAAGTCCGCGATCAACGCATGGTTGGCCGCGGAGGGTCTCGGTGCGCCGACGGTCACCTACAAACTGCGCGACTGGCTCTTCAGCCGGCAGCGGTACTGGGGCGAGCCGTTCCCGATCATCTTCGACGACACCGGCCTGCCCATTGCGCTCCCCGACTCCGCGCTGCCGGTCGAGCTCCCGGAGGTCTCCGACTTCGCGCCGAAGACCTCGGACGATCCGGACGCGCTGCCCGAGCCCCCGTTGGCGAGGGCCGAGGCATGGGCCGAGGTCACCCTCGACCTCGATGGTCCCGCCTGGGCCGGCTACGGCGGGGGCCCGCGCACCTTCCGGCGCGAGGTCAACACGATGCCGCAGTGGGCCGGCTCGTGCTGGTACTACCTGCGGTACCTCGATCCGGAGAACGACGAGGCGCTCGTCGATGCCGGGGTCGAGCGCTACTGGATGGATGGCGTGCGGGGGGACGGGTCGGCGGCCGCCGGTGGGGTGGACCTCTACGTGGGCGGGGTCGAGCACGCGGTGCTCCACCTCCTCTACGCGCGCTTCTGGCACAAGGCGCTCTTCGACATCGGCGTGGTCAAGCACGCGGAGCCGTTCCACAAGCTCGTGCACCAGGGGATGATCCTCGGCGAGAACGGCG
>JBJTQX010000072.1:0-7750 GCA_046075855.1 Actinomycetes bacterium | reverse complement strand
GGGTGGTCGTCGCGGGCGTCGTCGATGGACCGTCGCACCCTGACCCCTACCGCACCAGCGACAGCACGAGCAGGATCTGCCCGACGTGGTACGTCGTCATGATCGCGACGCGCTCGTGGCGGCGCGGACCCACGAAGCGGGTCTCGCCGATGATCGAGTCCGAGACCATGAACAGCAGTGCGCCGACCATGGCCACCGCGTTGCCGCTGGCCAGCGCGCAGGCGACCATCGCCGCGATCACCACGACGTACGCGGTCACCGGCGGCAGGAACGCGGTCTGGCCACTCGCCCGCATGCCCGCGCGCAGGCGGTTCCACAGCAGGCCGCTCACCACGACGACGAGCAGCGTGGTGAGGATCGGCGCGGGCTCACCCGGACTCACGATGAGGAACCCCACCACGTAGGCCACGTGCGCGAGGAGGAACGACGCGAGCCCGGCCACGAACCGATCGCTCGGCAGCATGAGGAACACGTCGCCGGCCAGCGAGAGCAGCACCGCGGCGACGAACCAGGTGCGCTGGGTCGCCGAGGTCGGGTCGAGCGCGAGGGCCACGCCCACGAGCACCACCATCGTGAGGGGCTTGGCGACGTACTCCACCCGGGTGCGCCCCACCGTCACCGCCCACCAGTCGACCGCGGCGACGAGGAGCGTCAGCACGAGGAGGGCGACGGCGAGGGAGGTCACCGTGCGAGGATACGCGCCGTGCCCGATCCCGCCGCGCCCTCCGGCCCGCACCCGGACCACGGACCCCGCGACCGGCTCGCCGGGGCGTGGCGCGGAGCGCGCGAGGTGCAGCGTCGGTTCGCGGCGGCCCGTGGCTCGAACCTCGCCGCGGCGATCGCCTTCCGCGGCTACCTCGCGCTCTTCGCCATCCTCGTCCTCGCGGTGGCGGTCGCCGGGTACGTGAACGCGTCGGGGCGCGACGCGGCCGACTGGATCATCCAGAGCCTCGGGCTCTCCGGCGAGGCGGCCCGCACCGTGAGCCGGGCGGTCGAGCGCGCGCAGACCAGCCGGGCCGCCACCACGGTCGTCGGACTCCTCGGCCTCGTCTGGACCGGCACCGGGCTGGCCGCCGCGATCAGCTACGCGTGGAACGCCGCGTGGTCCATCCCGGGGGGCGGCATGCGGGGTCGCGCCCGGGGGGTGCTCTGGCTGCTGGCCGGCGGCGTCTGCACGGTCGTCGCGGTCGGCGCCACCGCGTTCACCACCGCGCACCGGTTCCCCTGGATCCTCGCGTTCGCGATCGGCGCGGCTGCGGACCTCGCGCTCGTGGTGCTCACCGCTCGGCTCCTCCCGGCGCGACGCATCCCGGTGCGCTCGATGCTGCCCGGGGCGTTCGCCGCAGCGGTCGGCCTCACCCTCGCCCGCCTCCTCGGCGCCGTGGTGCTCACCGGAGTCATCCGGAACTCGTCCGCCGTCTACGGCTCGATCGGCACGTTCTTCGCGTTGCTGCTCTGGATGCTCGTGATCGGGTACATCCTCGTGCTCGCCGCCTTAGTCGAGGTCTCGGCCTGGGTCGCGACCCGCGGCACCGTCTCCGTCGAGGTGGAGGTACCGGCACCGACGTGAGCCATGTCTCCGACGCCTGCGCGCCGGGCGGGCTCAGGGCGCGAGCCGCTCCCGGCGCCAGCCGGTGGGCGCGCCCGCGTCGACCGTGAAGCGTAAGCGGTCGTGGATGCGGTCGTGGCGGTTCCCCCACACCTCGATGACGCGGGGCACGATGCGGATGCCGCCCCAGTGCTCGGGGCGGGGTACGTCGGCACCCTCGAAGCGCTCGGTGAACGCACGCTCCCGTTCCTCGAGGAACGCGCGGTCCGGGATCACCTCGCTCTGCGGGGAGACCCACGCGCCGATCCGGTGCCCGCGGGGCCGGGCGGCGAAGTACGCGTCGGACTCCGCGGCACCCACCCGCTCGACCACACCCTCAGCCCGCACCTGCGCCCCGAGGTCGGGCCAGTGGATCACGAGCGCACCCGGCGCGCCCGGCACGAGCTCGCGGCCCTTGCGGCCGTCGTAGTTCGTGTAGAAGACGAACCCACGGTCGTCGAGGCCCCGCAGGAGCACGACGCGCACCGACGGGCGGCCCTCGGCGTCCACCGATGCGACCGACATCGGACTCGAGCGTTCGATGTCGCCGGTGGCGGCCTTCGCCGCGTCCCACCACCGGGCCACGACCGCGTAGGGATCGTCGCCGACCGTCGACTCGTCGATGCGCATCTCCGGGCTGCTCACGCCGTGAGGGTACGCCCCCGGCGGGCCGTCGCCCGGGCCGGGGCGTGGCCCCGTGGCGGGAGCCCGACCCGCAGCCGTAGGCTCGAATCCATGCCGGTCCACCACCTCGCCATCGTCACCACCGACCTCGACGCCTCGCACCGCTTCTACACCGAGGCGATGGGCTTCACGCTCGCGAAGGTCGAGGTCGGACCGTACGAAGGCGGCACCGGCTGGGCGCGCCACGTGTTCTACGAGATCCCGGGTGGCGGGATGTTCGCGCTCTGGGACCTCCACGACGAGAGCGTGCCCGCCGACCTCGACCCGTCGATCAGCCGTGCCCTCGGGCTGCCCGAGTGGACGAACCACCTCGCGTTCGACGCGCCGACCCTCGAGGACCTCGCGGTCCGGCGCGACCGCTGGCTGGCCGCGGGCCAGGCCTGCCTCGAGGTGGACCACGGCTGGTGCACCTCGATCTACTGCCTCGACCCCAACCACATCCTCGTCGAGTGGTGCACGAGCACCCGAGCGTTCACCGACGCGGACCGAGCGGAGGCGCTCGAGCTGCTCACCGCCGAGTCCCCCGCGCCGACGGCGCCCAAGGGCATCACCCTCCACACCCCGGACGGCGTCTCCCAGCCGATGCCCACCGCCTGACCCGCCCCCACCGCGTTCAGCGGTCGGGGCGGGCGTCGAGGCGGGCGAGGATGCGCAGGAGCCGGGCCCGGTTGTAGCGCTGGATCGCGATGAAGGGCAGGTTCGCCACGACCGCGTAGACGAGGTTCGGCGGGAGGGCGTACCAGACCACGAACAGCGGGAACACCAGCACCGTGGCGAACACCAGCCAGTGCACGAACTCGGCCCGTCGGGTCTCGACGACGAAGCGCTCGAGGTGCTCGCGGTCGCGGGCGCGGAGGTCTCGCTTCGAGAACCCGCCCGAGTAGAGCGCGCCCGCCTCCGGGAGCCGGTCCTTCCAGCGCTTGATGCCCAGCCGCTCGTAGACGCGCCCGTCGCGCTCGGGGCCGCGCAGGCGGGACCACCAGGTGTCGTGGTCGAAGCGCGAGGTCGGCAACCGGTGCCCGAGGTACCCCCACGCCGCGCTCGCACCGAGCCACACGACGGCGCAGGCCACCGCCTGCACCCACTTCGGCAGCGCCACCACCGGCAGGACCGCCACTGCGCTCACGGTCGGGCCCCGCGGGTCGACACGGTCCGGCCCCGCCAGGTCGTGCGCCCGCGGGCCGCGTGCAGGACCGAGCGCGCGAACACCGCGAGGAACGCAGCCACGAGCACCGGGAAGAGCACGGGTGCCCAGACCCCGAACCGTCCGACCCGGCGCAGCAGCACCGCGACCTGCAGCGCGTACGCGACGTAGGCCGCCCACGCACCCGCCGAGGGCGCCGCACCTCCCAGCACCCATCCCACGCACGCGGCCGGCAGCATCCAGCCGGCGAGGATGAGCCCGGCGATCCACACGAAGACGAGGGCCAGACGCCAGGCTGGGATCGCACCCGCGCCGGCGGCGAAGTTCTTCGTGAACCCCTCGACGAGCTGTGCGAGTCCGTCCGGGTACATGCGGTACTCGATGACCCCCCGCCCGCCGAACGCGTGCACGGGGTGTCCAGCCGCGGCGAACCGCTGGGCCAGCGCGATGTCGTCGAGCACCTCACCCCGCACCGCCGCGTGGCCACCCACCGCCGTGTAGGTGGCCCGGTCGGTCGCGAGGCAGGGCCCGAACGCTCCGATGGTGCGAGGTCGAGGCGGCGCGGTGGCGCACCCCACCCCCATCACCCCGATCACGTTGAACAGCCCGGCGAGACGTTCGTGGGGCCGCACCGTGCGGTGGTCCGGCTGCACCGAGACGAGGCCGCCGCGGCGCGCCTGCTCCGCCACCACCGCTGCGAGGCCACCCGATGCGAGCCGGGTGTCGGCGTCGAGGAACACGAGCCGGTCGTGCACCGCCGCGGCCGCACCGGTCGTGCACGCCCAGGCCTTGCCCGTCCACCCCTCGGGCAGCGGCGGGGCCGGCACGACGCGGGCTCCGGCCCGACGCGCGACCTCGGCGGTGTCGTCCTGCGAGTCGTCGTCGACCACGATGACCTCGCATGCGACCCCGCCTCGCGCGTCCGCTGCGGCGGCGAGCGACGCGAGCAGGACCGGGAGGTTCGCGGCCTCATCGCGGGCGGGGACCACCACCGACACGGGATCGACCGGTGCCGAGCCGCGCACCGGTCGGGGCAGCCGCCAGAGCAGCCACCACGCGACGAGCCAGCCGAGCACCAGCGGACCGGTACGGGTGATCGTCGTCACGGTGGCCATCGTACGGGCGGGCCGCGGACCGACCCGGCGCTATGGTGCGCGCCGAGAGTCGTCGCACCCGGTCGACCGCACCCGGGACGCAGCCGAGGAGGACGAGATGGACTTCGCCATGAGCGCGCGGGCCCGGGATCTGCAGGAGCGCCTCCAGGCCTTCGTCGACGAGCGGGTCGCCCCGGCCACCCCCACCTACTTCGAGCAGGTGGAGGCCTCGGGCGACATCCGGTTCCACCCGCCGGTCATGGAGGAGCTCAAGGCCGAGGCCCGCGCCCGCGGCCTCTGGAACCTCTTCCTCCCGAACGAACGCTGGGGCGCCGGGCTCACGAACGTGGAGTACGCGCCGCTGGCCGAGATCATGGGCCGCAACCTGCTCGCCTCGGAGGCCACGAACTGCGCGGCCCCCGACACCGGCAACATGGAGGTGCTGGCGGAGTTCGGCACCCCGGAGCAGCAGGAGGAGTGGCTCGTCCCGCTGCTCGCGGGCGAGATCCGGTCCTGCTTCGCGATGACCGAGCCCTGGGTCGCGTCCTCGGACGCCACGAACATCCAGAGCCGCATCGTGCGCGACGGCGACCACTACGTGGTGAACGCGCACAAGTGGTGGACGAGCGGCGCGCTCTCCCCACGCTGCAAGGTCGCGATCCTCATGGGGGTCTCGGACCCGGAGGCCGACCGGCACCGGCGCCACTCGATGATCCTCGTGCCGATGGACGCGCCCGGGGTGCAGGCGCGCCGCGGCCTCACCGTCTTCGGGCACGACGCGGGGCCGGGGCACGCGGAGACGCTGTTCGAGGACGTGCGCCTCCCGGCGTCCAACATCATCGCCGGGGAGGGCATGGGCTTCGCGATCGCGCAGGCCCGTCTCGGCCCGGGCCGCATCCACCACTGCATGCGGGCGATCGGCCTGGCCGAGCGCGCGCTCGAGCTCATGACCGCCAGGGTGCAGATGCGGGTGGCCTTCGGCAAGCCGCTGGCCGACCAGGGCGTGGTGCGGGAGCGCATCGCCGAGAGCCGGCTCGAGATCGAGCAGGCGCGCCTGCTCACGCTCAAGGCCGCGTGGCTCATGGACACCGTGGGGCTGCGCGGCGCGCAGACCGAGATCTCCGCGATCAAGGTGGTGGCCGCCCGCACCGCGACGAACGTCATCGACCGTGCGATCCAGGTGTTCGGTGGAGCCGGGGTGTCGGGCGACTGGCCGCTCGCCGACATGTACGCGCACGCCCGGACCCTCCACCTCGTCGACGGTCCGGACGACGTGCACCTCATGCAGATCGCCCGTCGCGAGCTCGGGCGCTTCGCACACCTGCGCCCCGACGCGGGCTGACCCGGTGAAGGTCCGGATCGGCTTCATGCCCGCGGCCGGGCAACCGGCCGATGCCGGCACCTTCGCGGCCACCGTCGACGCGCTCGAGGACCTCGGCTTCGATTCGCTCTGGCTCTCGGAGCGCATCGGCGGGCCCAACCCGGACCCGATCGTGGGCCTCGCGGTCGCCGCGGGTCGCACGACCCGCATGAAGCTGGGCACGAGCGTGCAGGTGCTCCCCGGGCGCAACCCGGCGCTGCTCGCGCAGTCGCTCGCGTCGCTCGACGTGCTCTCGGGCGGTCGGTTCCTCCCCGGGTTCGGGCTCGGTGGGGTCGATCCCCACGAGCAGCAGGCGTTCGGCGTGCGCCGGGAGGAGCGGGCCCCGCTCTTCGACGAGGTGGTGCCCCTGCTGCGACGCATCTGGACCGAGGACGCCGTGACCCATGCCGGTCCGCGGTACACGTACACGGACCTGCGGGTGCGCCCGCGCCCCGTGCAGCGCCCACCCGACATCTGGTTCGGCGGGCGCGCGCCCTCCGAGCTGCGACGGGTCGGACGGCTCAGCGACGGCTGGCTCGCGTCGTTCACCATGCCCGAGGAGTGCGCGGCCGGGCGCGTGGTCATCGAGTCCACCGCGGCCGAGCACGGCCGCACGATGGACCCGGAGCACTACGGCGCCATGGTCTTCGCGGCCGACGGTCCGCTGCCCGACGAGCTCGCGGCGCTCATCGCGCGCCGCAACCCGGAGGTCGACCCGCACGTGCTCATCCCGGCCGGCCTCGACCGGCTGCGCGCCCGGTGCGAGGAGTACGTCGCCGTGGGGTTCTCGAAGCTCGTCGTCGTACCGCTGGGCGGCGGCTCGCCCGGGGACGACCCGGGCGAGCGGCTGCGCGGGCTGGCCGACGCGCTGCTCGACCTCGAGACCTGATCGGGGCGACCCGCTAGAGCGTCACGACCTCGAGCGCGCCCTCGGCGTACCGGGCCCGCAGCACCTTCTTGTCGAACTTCCCGACGCTGGTCTTGGGCACCTCGTCGATGAAGGTCCACCGTTCGGGCAGCTGCCACTTCGCAACGTGCTCGCCGAGGAACTCGCGCAGTGCCGCGGCGTCCGCGGTCGCACCCGACTCGAGCACGACGCAGGCCAGCGGTCGCTCGTCCCACCGCGGGTCGGGCACCGCGACGACGGCGGCCTCGACCACCTCGGGGTGGGCCATGATGGCGTGCTCGAGCTCCACGCTCGAGATCCACTCGCCGCCGCTCTTGATGACGTCCTTCGAACGGTCGGTGATCTGCACGAAGCCGAGGCGGTTCACGTGCGCGACGTCGCCGGTGCGCAACCAGCCGTCGTCGAACTTCTCGACCGAGTCGTCGAGGTGGTACGAGCCCGTGATCCACGAGCCCCGCACCTGGATCTCCCCCACCGACTCACCGTCCCAGGGCAGCACCGTGCCCGCGTCGTCGACGATGCGCATCTCGACGCCGGGCACGATGCGGCCGGTGAAGGACCGCCAGTCCATCTCCTCCGCCGACCCGGGTTCCACCGAGCGCGGCGGGCGCGCGATCGCGGCGAGCGGGCTCGTCTCGGTCATGCCCCAGGCCTGGTACATCGAGATGCCGAACTCCTGGTCGAACGCCTCGATGAGCGGTCGCGGCACCGCGGAGCCGCCGCAGATGATCGTGCGGATCGAGGACAGGTCGACGGGGTTCGCCTTGGCGTGGCGCAGCATGTCCGCCCAGATGGTCGGCACCGCGGCCGAGTAGGTCGGGCGGGCCTCGGCGATGAACCGGCTGAGCGGCTCGGCCTGC
Source organism: Actinomycetes bacterium (assembly GCA_046075855.1). GTDB lineage: Bacteria > Actinomycetota > Acidimicrobiia > IMCC26256 > IMCC26256 > IMCC26256. Next base: position 113 of record JBJTQX010000072.1, on the reverse strand, counting down.
AGGAACCGGGCGGGCATGTGCAGGTCGGCACCGACCAACCAGCCCGCGTACGGCAGGCCCCACGCGTTCGCGTGGAACATCGGGACGATGAGCAGGATCCGCTCGCGCTCCGA
>JBJTQX010000071.1:0-2575 GCA_046075855.1 Actinomycetes bacterium | reverse complement strand
CGTAAGTTGAAGCAACCGTGGTCTGCTCGGCCCCGGAACACGACCGGGTCCGGTCGGCGGTACCGACTGGACCCGGAGCGCTCGTGCGTGGCGTCGCGTCAGCGACCGATGGTGGGGTCCGGCGACTGTCCACCGGACATGACCTGCTTCAGCTCTCCGACCCCGACGAGGTCGAGCTCGTTGAGCTGCAGGTTGTCGTAGGCGAGCACGCCCATCTCCGGGATGTCGAGACCCATCTCCTCGTGCTCGGCCTCCGAGCGGATGCCGCCCTTGGTGACCGCGTTCTGGATCTTGAAGAAGGCGAACGCGATGCCCAGGATGACCGTCCAGATCACGAGCGCACCGATCGCCTGCGCTGCGAGCTGCTTCGATCCGAGCCCGAGGTCGTAGAGGATACCGGTGACGCCGGAGGCCTCGGCTGCTGCGCCCTTCGTCGTGAGGTTCCAGCCCGCGCCGTAGTCACCGGAGGCGAAGATCCCCACGAAGAGCACGCCGAGCGTCCCGCCGATGCCGTGCACCGAGATGGCACCCACCGGGTCGTCGATGCCCTTGCGCTCGAAGAAGAACAGCGCCTCGATGACGATGATCGCCGCGACGACACCGATGACCGCCGCCGCCCAGGGCTGGACGAAGGCGCACGGGGCGGTGATGGCCACGAGGCCGGCGAGCATGCCGTTCACCATCATGCCGGGGTCGGGCTTGCCCATCCGCTTCATGACGTAGAACATCGCGGCCGTCGCACCGAAGGCCGCTGCGATCGCCGTGTTCACGGCGACGACGACGAACTGCACGTCGGTGGCCGCGAAGGTGGAGGCCGCGTTGAAGCCGAACCACCCGAACAGCAGGATGAAGGTGCCGAGCATGGCCATCGGGATGTTGTGCGCACCGAGGGCCCGCGGCTTGCCGTCGGGGCCGTACTTGCCGATGCGGGGCCCGAGCACGATGGCGCCGGCGAGGGCCGCCACGCCACCGACCGCGTGCACCACCCCGGACCCGGCGAAGTCGACGTAACCGAACCCGAGCTTCAGGCTGTTGCCGAGCTGGCTGAGCCAGCCGCCGCCCCAGGTCCAGGCGCCGAAGAGCGGGTAGTAGATGGCGCCGCAGAAGAGGCCCCACACCACGAACGACTTCCACTTCCAGCGCTCGGCCATCGAGCCGGTCGGGATCGTGGCCACGGTGTCCATGAACGCGACCATGTAGAGGAAGAACGCGAGGATCGGCGCGCTGGCTGCGCCGTTGCCGTACCCGGTCCCGGTGAGCATGAAGCCGCTCTTGCCCCAGAGGAACACCCACGAGCCGGATCCGACCAGGGCGCCGTCGCCCATCGCCTTGTCGAGCCCGAAGTAGCCCGCGTACGAGAAGCCACTGAACATCAGCGGGAAGCCGATGAGGAAGAAGCCCACGAACCCGAGGCCGAAGATCGCGAAGTTCGTGCTCACCACGTGCGCGGCGTGCTTGGCCCGGGTGAACCCGGTCTCGACGAGTGCGAAGCCCGCCTGCATGAAGATCACGAGCAGCGCACCGATCACGATCCAGAGCAGGTTGAGGCTGATCCCCACCCCCGGACCGGTCGGGATGTTCGTACCCTTGTAGGTGTCCGCCGCAGAGGCGACCCCGCCGAGGGCCGCCATCGAGAGTGCGGTGAGGGCACTGAAGACCAGCACCCTCCGCTTGGTCAGTCTCACGTCTCCTCCTGGAGGTTCGTCGAGGATCGACCGGCGCCGTTGCCCGTCGGGACTCGGGTTCTCATGACGGTGGGCAACCTACGGACGGTCCGTTTCCCCATCGGTGCCGCCGGGTGAACGAGACAGGTCTGCCTCCTGACCGTTCTCTGACCACCGGTCCGCCCGGAACCTCCCCTAACCTCGGGCGCCATGACGAGCACCGCAGAACGCCCGATCGCCACCCCCACCGTGGTGGGGATCGTCCCCCACACCCACTGGGACCGGGAGTGGTACGCGCCGTTCCAGGACTTCCGCCACCGGCTCGTGCGCATCCTCGACGAGTTCCTCCCCCGGCTCGAGGCCGACCCGTCGTACGCACGGTTCCTGCTCGACGGCCAGACCGCGGTGCTCGACGACTACCTCGAGGTTCGCCCCGAGGCCGAGGAGCGCCTCGTGCGGCTCGCCTCGAGCGGCCGCCTCGCCGTCGGGCCGTGGGCGATCCTCATGGACGAGTACATGGTCTCCGGCGAGACCATCGTGCGGGACCTGCAGATGGGCATCGCCCGGGCCGCACGCTTCGGCGGCGCGATGCAGGTCGGCTACCTGCCCGACATGTTCGGCCACGTCGCCCAGATGCCGCAGATCCTGCGGCTCGCCGGGCTCGAGCACGCCGTGGTGTGGCGGGGCGTGCCGAGCGCGGTCCAGCAGACCGCGTTCTGGTGGGAGGCCCTCGACGGATCGCGGGTCCGGGCCGAGTTCCTCGTCGGGTCCTACTCGAACGGGCGCGACCTGCCCCGCGAGCCCGAGGGTCTCATCGAACGGGCCCGGGGCTACGCACGCGAGCTCGGGGATGCCCGCCTGCCCGGCGGCGGGATGCTGCTCATGAACGGCACCGACCACCAGGTGCCCCA
>JBJTQX010000070.1:0-52805 GCA_046075855.1 Actinomycetes bacterium | reverse complement strand
CGAGAAGAGGAACGGCACCGCGCCGCCGATCAGGAGACCGATGAAGACCTTGGGGTCGGCCACGTTGATGGGCAGCACGTCGAAGACGCCGCGCGAGGTCTTCTGGAGTTCCTCGATGACGTCCTTCTCGAGAAGTTCGTTGGCGGCGGTCTCGATGAAAGAGGCGAACAGAGCCACCGCGGCGATCACCGCCGAGCCGATGGCGAAGCCCTTGGTGACCGCCTTGGTGGTGTTGCCCACCGCGTCGAGGCTCACCATGATGCGCTCGGGCTCGCCCGTGAACTCGCCGGACATCTCGGCGATGCCTGCGGCGTTGTCGGCGACCGGGCCGAAGGAGTCCTCCGACACGATCACGCCGGTGGTGGCGAGCATGCCCATGCCCGAGAGGGCCACGAGGTAGAGCACGAACTGCACGTTGCCGCCGCCGAGCGCGATGGCGACGCCGAGGCCGATGGCGATGGCGATGATCGACCACACCGAGGACTCGAGACCGCTCGAGGTGCCCGAGAGCACCACGGTGGCCGGGCCGGTGCGGGCCGACTCCGCGATCTCGATCACCGGACGGCGCTCGGTCGAGGTGAAGTACTCGGTGAGGTGGCTGAGCACCTGGGCGAGGATGAGGCCGACGACCACCGCGGCGAACATGCGCCAGCCCGGGTTCGTGATGCGGCCCTCGCGGTTCTGCACGTAGAGGAGCGAGACCGCGAGGGTGCCGATCACCGACAGCACGCCCGCGGTGATGAAGCCCCGGTTGATCGGGGCGAGCGCGGACTTGTCCTTGTCCGAGGCTCGCACCATGAGCACGCCGACGATCGAGGCGAGCACGCCGATCGACCGGGCGATGAGCGGGAAGATGATGCCGATCACCCAGAGCTTCGGCTGGTCCGGGTAGATCGCCCGGAACGCCGCGACGCCGAGGATGATCGAGGCGACGAGGGTGACCTCGTAGGACTCGAAGAGGTCGGCCGCCATACCCGCGCAGTCGCCCACGTTGTCGCCCACGTTGTCGGCGATGGTCGCCGGGTTGCGGGGGTCGTCCTCGGGGATGCCCTGCTCGACCTTGCCCACGAGGTCGGCGCCGACGTCGGCCGCCTTCGTGAAGATGCCACCGCCCACCCGCATGAAGAGGGCGATGAGCGACCCGCCGAACCCGAAGCCCACGAGGATGGCGGACGACGTGTTCTGGAAGATCATGATGATGAGCGTGGCGCCGAGGAGGCCCAGGCCCACGGTGAACATGCCCGCCACCCCACCGGTGCGGAAGGCGACCCGGAGGGCGGCCGACATCGAGCCGGACCGAGCCGCGGCCGCGGTGCGGACGTTGCCCCGCACGGCGAGGCTCATGCCGATGAAGCCGGTGAGGCCCGACATGATGCAGCCGGCGATGAAGGCGACCGTCCGGAACACGCCGGAGGCCCCGAAGGACAGGCCGCCCGACACCGACAAGCCGTAGGTGACCTTCGGTGCCTCGACCGCGGTCGAGGTCACGAAGACCACCACGGCCACCGGGATGAGGATGACGGCGATCGTGCGGAACTGCCGCTTGAGGTACGCCATGGCGCCCTCTTGGATCGCGGTGGCGATCTCGATCATCGACGCGGTGCCCTGGTCGGCCGCCAGCACGCCCCGCATGAGCGCAAAGCCCACGAGGATGGCCAGGACCGCGGTCGCCGCGGAGAAGAACAACCAGAACCACTCGGCGGAACCGAGCTCGAAGAGCTGGAAACCACCCTCGGCTGCGAAGTGCATGCGGACTCGTACTCCTCTGTACGGGTGCTGACCGCACGCTCCCTCGCGCGCGGCGGGGGCCCATGACCCCCCGTGGAACTCGTCGGAACCGGTTCGCACCGGCGATCGCGACCGGCGGAATCTAGCCCCATGGGGCTGTCGGGGGCCGAACCGCCCGCGCCCCGACGGGTCCCGACGCCCGAGGCGGCTCGGCGGCACCTGTCAGGGCGCGGCCCGGGCGCGCCCGGGCCGGGGTTCAGTCGAGGTGGTACGGGAGGGACGTCACGACCGTGCCCTTGCGGAAGAGCAGGCGAGCCTTGAGCAGGAGCGCGCTCTGGTTGTGGAGCACGTGGGCCCACCAGGACTCCACGATGAACTCGGGGATGACGACCGTGATGATGTCGTTGTCCCGTTGCGCGTCCAGCTCGTCGATGAAGGTGAGCAGCGGACGGGTGAGCTCGCGGTACGGGGAGTAGACGAGCTCCAGCGGGACCTCGAGGGCGAACTCGCGCCACGCGGCCTCGACCTTGGCCTGCTCGTCGTCGTCGGAGACCACGCTCACCGCGAGCAGCCGGTGCGGATTGAGCGAGCGAGCGTAGGCGAGGGCGTCGAGCACCCCGCGGTGCACGGTGCCGACGAGGACGACGACCGTGTGGTTCATCGCCCGCGGACGGTACGCGGGTGTGACTGCGAGGTTGGACCGCACCCGCTCGTAGTGCCGGTGGATCACCTTGAAGATGAAGATGATGATCGGGATGACGAGCACCGGGACCCACGCGCCGCTGGAGAACTTGGTGATCGCGACGATGAGCAGCACGATGAAGGTCGTCGTTGCGCCCACCCCGTTGAGCACGGTGTTGCGCTGCCACCCGGGCTCGCGCTCCTTGAGGTGGTGGACCACCATGCCCGACTGCGACAGGGTGAACGAGGTGAACACCCCCACCGCGTAGAGCGGGATGAGGGCGTTCGTGACCCCGCCGAACACGACGATGAGCGCCCCGGCCGTCGCCGCGAGGACGATGACGCCGTTCGAGAAGACCAGTCGGTCGCCACGGTTCGTCAGCTGCTTGGGCAGGAATCCATCCGCGGCGATGATGGAGGAGATGCGCGGGAAGTCGGCGTACGCCGTGTTGGCGGCGAGCACGAGGATCGCTGCCGTCGCGAACTGCAGGATGATGTAGAGGATGCTGCCCTGCCCGAAGACGAGCAGGCCCATCTGCGAGAACACGGTCTGCTCGTGGCTCGGGAACGGCTGGAGCCGGTGGGCCAGCAACGACACCCCGAAGAACAGCCCGCCGAGGATGAAGGCCATCCACACGAGCGTCGTTGCCGCGTTCTTGGACTCCGGACGCTTGAACGCGGGCACACCGTTCGAGATCGCCTCGACACCGGTGAGCGCCACGGCACCCGACGAGAACCCCTTGAGGATGAGGAAGAGCCCGAGCGTGCCGCCGAACTCCCGGGTGCCGTCGAACGCCTCCTTGTCGAAGGGCACGGTCCCGATGTTCCCGGAGAAGGACTGGTACAGGCCCCAGCCGATGAGCAGGGTCAGCATCACGATGTACGTGTATGTGGGGACCGAGAAGACCGAGCCGGACTCCTTGAGCCCACGCAGGTTGGCGAGGCTGATGACCACGATGAGCACGAGGCCGAGCTCCACCCGGGAGTCCGCGAGGAACCGCAGCGAAGGGATCGACACGATCGCCGCGACGCCGGCGGAGATCGACACGGCGACGGTGAGGATGTAGTCCACGAGCAGCGACGCACCGGCGACGAGTGACGGGGTCTGACCGAGGTTCTCCCGGGACACCACGTAGGAGCCGCCCCCGCTCGGGTAGGCGAAGATCGTCTGGCGGTAGGAGGTGACGACGATCGCCAGGAGGATCGCCACCGCGATGGCGATCGGGATGAGCACGTCGAGGCCGAGGGCGAGGCTCGAGGCGCCGAGCGCCACCACGAACAGGATCTCCTCGGTGGCGTACGCGGTCGAGGAGATCGCATCGGAGGAGAAGACGGCGAGCGCGATCTTCTTGGAGATGCGCTGGTGCTCCTGCTCGGTCGTCGCGAGCGGCCGACCGACGAAGAGACGCTTGAGCGCCGAGAACATCCTGGACCGCTCCCACCCGGCGACCGCGGGTCGCCTCCGACACCCTGACCGTCCGCTGACCGGCGACGCCGGGTGCGGTCCGCGCCATCCTGCCACCGCCGGGCCGGGCGGATCGGTACCGGGGCGCGCCGCGAGTCGGAGCCCGGCACGTGGATCGGGCCGCCGTTGCGCGGCGCGGGTAGGTTCACCGCCATGCGGGTCGCGATCGCCGGAGCCGGGAACGTCGGACTGCACGTGGCCAACGCGCTCCGACGGGCCGGTCACGACGTGCTCGTCATCGAGCAACGGCAGGCCGTGGTCGATCGGGCCACCGTCGAGGCCGGCGTCGAGTGGTTCGTGGGCGACTCCTGCGAGGTGTCCTCGCTGCGCGAGGCCCGGCTCGACCAGTGCGAGGTGCTCGTGGCCGCCACCGGCGACGACGAGGACAACCTCGTCACCTCGCTGCTCGCCAAGCAGGAGTTCGCGATCCCCCGGGTCATCGCCCGGGTCAACCACCCCAAGAACGAGTGGATGTTCAACGAGTCCTGGGGCGTGGATCAGTTCGTCTCGACCCCGCAGCTCATCACCGCGCTCGTCGAGGAGGCGGTGAACGTCGGCAAGCTCGTCGAGATCCTGCGGTTCGAAGGGGGCCTGGCCCGGCTCGTCGAGGTCACCCTCGCCGAGGACGCGCCGGTCGTCGACCGGGCGATCCGGGACATCGAGATCCCCCGCGACGCCACCATCGTGGCGGTGCTGCGGGAGGACCACCTCATCGTGCCGCGGGGCGACACGATCCTCGAGGCCGGCGACGAGGTGCTCGCCCTCGTCACCCCGGACTCCGAGGACGCGGTGCGCCGCATCCTCACCCGCGACTGAGCCGCGGGTCGCCTCAGCGTCGGCCGCGGGGCACGATGCGGTAGACCGGGTTGAGGATCACCGTCCGCCCTCGCTGGCGCTGCGGGACCCCCTCGAGGAGCACCCGGCGCCCCGTGTTGAGGCCGGGGATCGTGCGCCGCCCGAGGAAGATCGCGGTCACCGAACCGTGGCCGTCGCGCACCGTCACCTCGAGGGCCGAGGAGGTGCGGCTCGGCACGATGCGCACCGAGGACACCTCACCGGCCACGAAGACCGGCCGGCGCATCTCGATCCGGTCGATGGGCACGGCCTCGACGTCCTCGGACCACTCGGCGATCGCGATCCGGTCGAGCTCCTCGACGGGTTTCGTGATGCGGTCGATGAACCGGCGCAGCGCCATGGGAACCTCCGGGTCCGACCCTACCGGCGGCACGGTCGGGAGTCCGGTCCCGGGCCGCCCTACGATGCGCCCGGAACCTTCGGAGGGAGACCGTCGTGCACGTCGTCGTCGTCGGCTGCGGCCGAGTGGGCAGTGAGATCGCCGGATCGCTCGAGCAGCAGGGGCACAGCGTCTCCATCATCGACAAGCGCAAGGACGCGTTCCGCCGCCTGCCGAAGGGGTTCGCGGGGAACCGCATCATCGGGTTCGGCTTCGACCGGGACACCCTCACCGAGGCCGGCATCACCGAGGCTGGCGCGCTCGCGTCGGTGACCTCCGGCGACAACTCGAACATCATGTCGGCCCGGGTGGCCCGCGAGACCTTCGGCGTGGAACGGGTCGTGGCCCGCATCTACGACCCGCGTCGCGCCGCGATCTACCAGCGCCTCGGCATCCCGACGGTGGCCACGGTCTCGTGGACCACCGACCAGGTCGTCCGACGGCTGCTCCCCGACGACGCGCCGGTCGACTGGACGGATGCCTCGGGGTCGGTGCACCTCGTGGAGCGCGCGCTCCCCGCGCACTGGGCGGGTCGCCGCCTCGCCGAGCTCGAGGAGTCCGGACGGTTCACGCTCGGTGCGGTGACCCGGCTCGGCACGGCCCAGGTGGCCCGCGGCGACCTCGTCGGCCAGGAGGGCGACATCCTCCACCTGCTCGTCGGCGCGGACGCGGTCAGCGAACTGCAGCGCCGCCTCGACTCGCGCGAGCACCACTGAGCGACCCCCGTCGGGCCGCCACCCGCGCGCTGCGCCCGCGTGGCATCCTGCCCCGATGGCACCCCGACTGCGGAACGCCGCGCGCCCCGCGTTGCTGACGCTCCTCCTCGGCGCGGCTGCGTTGGGTGCCTGCGGGGGCGGGGGTGCCGGCGAGGGCGCAGCGCCCACCGCGTCGACCTCGGCCACCGGCGTGCCCCGGCTCACCGCCGGACCGGTCACCGTGCAGCGCACCGGCGCGGCCGGGTCCGCGGAGCCGTCGGTCGTGGACGCGCTCGTCGCCGCGGCGGGTTCCTACGTGCGAGCCGCGTCCCTCGATCCGCTCGAGGGTCGGCCGGTGCGCCTCGATGCGCTCGCCACCGAGGTGACCCGACCCCTCACCCGCGGCCCGGACGGCGCGACCCTCACCGATGCGGGGTACGGGCGGCTCGATGAACTCAGGGTCGACGCCCGCCCGGTGCCGGTCACGGTCCTCACCGACGCGCAGGGGACCGCGGTGCTCGGCACCGTCACCCTCGACCTCACCCTGACCGGCCGCAACGATCGCGGGCCGGTGCGCATCCACCGCACCGGCGAGCTGGCGTTCGTGCGGGAGGGCGACGCGTGGCGACTCGACTCCTGGCGGCTCGCGGTGACCCGCGACGGTCGCGGCGTCCCCGCAGCACCCCACACCCCCACCAGCACGGAGGCACCGTGACCCGCCGCCGCCTCCTCGCCGCGCTGCTGATCGCGCCCGTCCTCACCGCGCTCACCGTCGGCGGACTCGGGGCCTGGTGGCTGCGCACCGGCCGGCTCCCCGCCGCGGGCGCGACCTGGATGACCGTCACCCGCACCGGGGGTTCCGACGCGACGCCGGTGCCCGGCGCGCCGGTGTACCTGCTCGTCGTCGGTTCGGACGCGCGCCGGGGCGAGACCGTGGCCCGGGGCGACGCCATCCACGTGATCGGCGTGGACCCGGCCAGCGGTCGGGCCACCATGCTCGACATCCCGCGGGACACCGGCGCGGCGATCCCCGGCCACGGGACGGACAAGATCAATGCAGCCATGTCAATCGGGGGACCGGAGCTGTTGGCCCAGACCGTCGGCAACCTCGTCGGGGTGCGTATCCCGTACGTGGTCACCACGGACTTCGACGGCTTCATGGGCATGGTCGACGGACTCGGCGGCGTCGAGGTCAACGTGACGCAGCGCAACGTCGACCGGTACAGCGGCGCGAACTTCGAGGTCGGCCGGCACCGCATGAACGGCACGCAGGCGCTCGCGTTCAACCGCAACCGCCACGGCTTCCCGACCGGCGACCTCAAGCGTTCCGAGAACCAGGGGTACTTCATCCTCGAGACGTTGCGGCAGCTCGCGGGCCAACGCCCCGGGCCGTCGGCGACGCTCGGGCTGCTCGCGAACCTCGGGCAGCACGCGCGCCTCGTCGACCTCGGCTGGGCCGACGCCTACCGACTCGGGCGGCTCGGGCTCTCCCTCGACCCGGCCAACGTGCGCAACGTGCTCATCCCGGTGGGCTCCGGGGTCGGCTCCCGCCTCGCCGTGCAACCCTCGGCCCGGGACCTGTTCGCGGACTTCGCCGACGACGCGGTGCTCCAGCGTCACTGATCCGCGCATCGGGCGTCCCGGCCGCTCGCTACCCTGCGCCGCGTGCACCCCACCCCCGGCATCGACCCGACGATCGACGCACTCGTGCTCGACCCCGACCACGCAGGTCGCGCCGTGCACGATGCGGAGATCCCGGCCCGGCCCGAGCGCACCGCCTCCCTCCGCGATCCCCTCGACCCTGCGGTCGCGTCCGGACTCGCCGCGCGCGGGATCGACACGCTCTGGTCCCACCAGGTCGCGGCGATCGACCACCTCCGGTCCGGAAGGCACACGGTCGTCGCCACCGGGACCGCGTCGGGCAAGAGCCTCTGCTACCAGATCCCGATCCTCGACGCGATCGCACGGGAGGGCACCGCGACCGCGCTCGCGCTCTTCCCGACCAAGGCGCTCGCCCGCGATCAGCTCCGGTCCCTCGCGTCGTGGGGGTTGCCCGGGGTGGTCCCGGTCCCCTACGACGGCGACACCCCGCCCGACGACCGAGCGTGGGCCCGCCGGCACGCGAACGTGGTGCTCACGAACCCGGAGATGCTCCACCTCGGGATCCTCCCGGCGCACGCGCGCTGGGCGACCTTCCTCATGCGCCTCGAGTACGTCGTGGTCGACGAGCTCCACGCGCTCCGTGGCATCTTCGGCGGGCACGTGGCCCAGGTGCTGCGGCGGCTGCGGCGCCTGTGCGCGCACTACGGCTCGGCCCCGACCCTCTGCTTCACCAGCGCGACGATCGGAAACCCCGCGGCGCTCGCCACCGCGCTCGCGGGTGCGCCGGTCGAAGCGATCACCGAGGACGGCGCCCCGGCGGCCGGACGCCGCTTCGTGCTCTGGCAACGACCGCTGCTCGATGAGGCGTTGGGCACACGACGGTCCGCGAACTCCGAGACCGCCGACCTGCTCGCGGCGTTCGTGCGCGATGGCCACCCCACGCTGGCCTTCACCCGCAGTCGCCGCGGGGCGGAACTGGTCGCGGACGCTGCCCGCCGCACGCTCGAGCAGACTGCGCCCGACCTGGCCCCGAGGATCGCGGCCTACCGAGCCGGGTACCGACCGGAGGAGCGCCGCGAGGTCGAGGTGGCGCTCAGCGACGGTCGGCTGCTCGGGGTGGCAGCGACGAACGCGCTCGAGCTCGGCATCGACGTGGGCGGCCTCGACGCGGTGGTGCTCAACGGCTTCCCGGGCACCCTCGCATCCCTCCGTCAGCAGGCCGGACGCGCGGGTCGGGCCGGACGCCGGGCGGCGGCGGTGCTCGTGGCCGGCGATGACCAGCTCGACCAGTGGTACGTCGCCCACCCCGACCAGCTCCTCACCCGCCCCGCCGAATCCGCGGTCATCAACCCCGACAACCCGTTCGTGCTGCGCCCGCACGTGGCCTGCGCGGCGCACGAGCTCCCGCTCACCCCGGAGGACGAGCAGTGGTTCGGTGGCGGGCTCGACGACGCGGTGCGCGAGCTCGTGCAGGTCGATCTCCTGCGCCCCCGCGACGGACGGATGTTCTGGGCCGGCCGTACGCCGCCGGCGCCCTCGGTGGGCCTGCGCACCGGGACGAACGAGGAGGTGTCGCTGCTCACCACCGAGGGCGGACGCACGCGCCTCGTCGGCACGGTGGATGGGTCCCGGGTCTACAACGTCGCGCACGAGGGCGCCGTGTACCTCCACCAGGGTCGGCAGTGGCAGGTCGAGCGGCTCGAGGTCGAGGACCACGCGGCCTGGCTGGTCGAGGCCGATGACCTCGACGAGTACACCCAGCCGCGCGAGGACACGCAGATCGCGATCCTCGAGACCGAGCGGAGCGCCGACCGGGGCGCGGGACGCGCCCACCTCGGCCGGGTCGAGGTCACGAACCAGGTGGTCGCCTACCAACGCCGGCGCGTCGGGAGCGGCGAGTCGCTGGGCATCGTCGACCTCGACGTGCCGCCGCGGGTCCTCGACACCCGGGCCTGCTGGTACACCGTTCCGGACGAGGCCCTCGCGGCTGCCGGGGTCGACGCATCCCGCACCACGGGTGCGGTGCACGCCGCCGAGCACGCGCTCATCGGGCTGCTCCCGCTCTTCGCGATCTGCGACCGGTGGGACGTCGGCGGCGTGTCGATGGCCGCGCACCCGCAGACCGGCCAGCCCACGATCGTCGTCTACGACGGCTACCCGGGCGGGGCCGGCATCGCCGAGCTCGCGTTCGCCGACGTCGACCGGCACGTGCGCGACACGCTCGCCCTCGTCGAGGCGTGCGCCTGCGACCACGGCTGCCCGTCCTGCGTGCAATCGCCGAAGTGCGGCAACTGGAACGAGCACCTCGACAAGGACGCGGCGATCGCGCTCCTGCGCCTGCTCGTGGGCTGAGTCACCACTCGAACCCCGCCGCGGCGCGGCCCGGGGCGCCGGCCCGCACCACCGCGACCTCGACCCGCGTCCCGCGTTCCGCGCACCGCGTGATCCGGGCTCCGTCCGCCGCGGCGATGGCTGCGCCGAGCCGGCAGGCGCTCGCCGGTGACCTCCCCGCGACCCGGGCTTCGGCGACCGCCGACACCACCACCTCGGCGACCGTGTCCGCTCGGAACCGCGCCACCGCGGTGCGCCCGGCCCGGCCCACGGCGACCGCGGCCGCGCCGGCGAGGAGCGCTGCGACGACGAGGAGCACTGCGGCACCGCCCCGCTCCGAGCTCATGGGGCCCGGCCCACGACGATCGCGGCCCGCAGCCCGAGGTCGGGCAGCAGTGGGCCGACGAGCGCGACGTCGGTCGGGCACCGGTACCGGACCTCGACGCGCACCCCGTCGTCGATCGACCCGACCACCACGGTTGCGCCGGGCAGCGCACGTGCAGCGGCCCGGCGCGCGCCGCCTGCGTCGGGTTCGAGCGCCGCGACCCGGGCCGCCTCGTGCAGCGCCTGCTCGAGCAGGAGCCGGGCGCGGACGACCACGACCACCTGCACGACGAGGAGCAGCACGGTGATGACGAGCGGCAGGACGAGCGCGAACTCGACCGTGGACTGGCCCGCGCGACCCACGGCACGCAGACCGGTCCCCGCCCGGCACCGGCGGACCCGGGGCACGGAGGGCACGCGGCCTACCCGGGCAGGAGCCGGCCGACGACCATGTCGAACAGCTTCGTGAGCCCCCCGCTCTTCGTGGCCCAGGTGAGCAGCAGGGTGGCGATGGCCGCGGAGCCGAGGATGACGAGCGCGTACTCCGCGGTCGTCTGCCCCGCCTCGTCGGGTGTGCGCGTCGGACGCGCCGGGTATCGGGTGGATCGCATGGGACCTCCTCGAGGACGTCGGGTCGAGGCCGGCGTGGTGCCGACGCGCCGGGCGGTCACGGACCGCCGATCCCCCCGAGGAGCACGGGGGCGACGGTGAGCAGGCCGAAGGCCGGCAACACCGTGACGACGAGCGGGAAGAGGAGCCGCACCGGGACCGCACGGGCTCGGGCCTCGGCCCGACGACGCATCGCCGCACGCTCGTCGGCTGCGAGCCGGCCGAGCAGCGGCACCAGCGGCGCACCGGAACGCGCGGCTGCGGCGAGCCCGCGGGACAGCGCGCCGAGCACCGGGTCGTCGGACCAGCGTTCGCAGGCCTCGGCGAAGGGTCGGCCTCGGTGCGCGGCGCTCGCGAGCTCCGTGCACCACGCGCCCAGCGGCGCGGGCACCCAGGGCGCGACCGCGGCCAGCGCGCGCGGCGGCGTGGCCCCTGCGGACACCGCAACGGCGAGCAGGTCGACGAGCGCCGGGACCGCCTCGGCCCGCGCATCCGCGCGGCGCCGGCGGGCATCGAGCACTCGCAGCACCGGACGCGAGCCGAGCGAGCGGCGAGGTGCCGGGGCCCGTGGCGACAACGCCGCCGCCCGCCGACGGACGCCGAGGACGCCGAGTCCGCGCCCACCCGCCACGAGCACCACGGCCGCCCACCCCGCTGAGAGGAGCATCGGACCGATCAGCACTCACCCCACCCCCCGCACGATCCGGTGCATCCAGGTGGCCCCGAGCGCGTCGAGGGCGAGCCCGAGCGCGAGGCAGCCGCGCCCCGCGGCAGTGCCGACCAGGTCCACGAGCAGCCGACGATCTCCTGCGGCACCCACGAGGAGGAACGCGAACGGCGCGAGCACGATCACCACCGCGGAGAGCCGGGCCTGCGTGGCGAGCGCCACCGCCTCCGCTCGCACCTCGGCCCGGCCCCGCAACGCAGCGGCGAGGCCGGCGAAGCCCGCGGCCGTCGGACCGCCCGCCTCGAGGGCGACGCAGCACGCGCCCACGACCGCGCGCGTGTCGGGGTCGGGGTGCTCGATGGCCCACTGCCGGCAGGCTTCGGCCAGACCGGCACCGGCGACGCAGCGAGCACGGAGCCGCGCGAGCTCGCGCGCCAGCGGCCGCGGCGCGGCAGCGCGGTCGACCGCGACGGGGAGCGTCGCCCCCGACCGCAGCTCGGTCGCCACCGCGTCCGACCAGACTCCCAGCGCCGGGCCGCGGCGACGCGCGGATCCACGGCGGAGCAGGTGGACCGCGATCGGCCCAGCGACGAGCAGGCCGAGGACACCGAGGCCACCGAGCACCGGGCCGAGGAGCGGGAGGAGCAGGACGGGCGCCGAGGTCGCGACGGCCCAGAGCAGGAATGCGTCCTCGGGCCGCCGCGCGGAACCGGCCGCGTCGAGTGCATCGGCGATGGGTGCCCGGACCCGCTCCGGCAGGTGCCGGACCCGGGGACGCAGCGCCCGCGCCCGCTGCCGGACCGGACCGTGCCGGAGCGCAGCCGCGCACCACCACGCCCCAGCCGCCGTGACCGCGGCGACCATCAGCACCCCTCGAGCCGGGGCCGTCGGCGGCGCAGCGCAACGAGACCGCCTCCCCGCGTCCAGCACGCCGAGACGCCGATCCGGGTACCCGGCGGCGAGACCTCGGCGATCTCACGCACCCGGCGCCGGCCGTGCGGGCCCCGCTCGACCACGACGACGAGGTCGATCGCCGCCGCGAGGTGCGCGCGCACCGCAGCGATCGGCAGCTCGCCACCGCCGAGCACCGCGAGGGCCTCGAGGCGGTGCAGGGCCTCGGCCGCCCCGTTGGCGTGCAGCGTGGTGCACGAACCGCCGTGCCCGGTGTTGAGGGCCTGGAGCATGTCGAGCACCTCCGGGCCGCGCACCTCCCCCACGATGAGCCGGTCCGGTCGCATCCGGAGCGCGGTGCGCACGAGGTCGCGCACCCCCACCGCCCCCTGGCCCTCGGCGTTCGCCGGGCGCGCCTCGAGCCGCACGACGTGCGGGAGCCCGAGCCGCAGCTCCGCGGTCTCCTCCACCGTCACCACGCGGCACCCGGGTTCGAACCACGCCGCGAGCGCGTTCACGAGCGTCGTCTTCCCGGCCCCGGTCCCACCGGCGACCACGAGGTTCGCACCGGCACCGACCGCCGCGCGCAGCAGCGCGCGGGCCGCCGGGTCGTCGAGGAATTCCTCGACCGGCACCCGGCGCACGGCGGGCCGTCGGATGGTCAGGTGGACACCGTCGACCGCCACCGGCGGGATGACCGCGTGCAGCCGCGACCCGTCCGGGAGGCGGGCGTCCACCATCGGGGCGGCGAGGTCCAGGCGGAGCCCGAGCCGTGTGATGCAGCGCTCGACGATCAGCAGGACCTCGCGCTCCGAGAGGGCGAGCGGTACGGCCTCGAGCACCCCGCGTCGCTCCACCCAGCACCCCGAACCCGCGTTCACCATCACCTCCGTCACCTCCGGGTCGGCCAGCACCGGTTCGAGCGGGCCGAGACCGGTGAGATCGGCGAGGAGCCCGGCCACGATCGGCGCCCGGTCCTCGGGGCCGAGCAGGGGTGCGGCGTCGGCCACGAGCGCGCCGAGGTGATCGGCCAACCCCACCCCCTCCGGTGGCGGGGCACCCACGACCGCGCCGTGCACCCGGCGCTGGATCGCCGCGGTCTCGGGGCTCACGCGGCGGCGCCGGTGCGCCCCGGACCGAGGCCGACGGCACGCAGCGCGTCGGCCGCGGCCCGCTCGAGTGGTTCGGGGAGGCGGGTCACGAGCACCCCGGCATCCACCGCGCGCGCGATCGTGTCGCGCACCGGCACCCGTCCGACCACCGGTCGACCCAGCACGTCGGCGACCTCACGTACCCCGAGGGCGCGACCCGGTTCCTCGACGAGCACGATCCCTGCGCTGCGCCGGGTCGCGTCGAGCCGCACCGCGCGCCGCAGCGCGAGGTAGCAGGGTCGGGTGACGAGGAGCGCAGCATCCGCGACCTCGAGCAGCGCGCGGGCCGCGGGTTCGCGGGCCGCCCCGAGGTCGACGACGGTGGGCGGACCCTCCCGCAGCACCGCGGCGAGCGCAGCCCCGGCCTCCGGGCTCGGCGTACCGGCCTCGGGCACGGGGCCACCGAGCGGCAGCAGGGCGAGTTCCGGTGCGACCGTGCGGGCGATGCGGTCGAGTGCACCGGTCGGCGCTCCCGCCCCCAGCGCGAGCCAGTCGGCCAACCCGGTGACCGGGTCGTCGCCGAGGCCGAGCACCGCAGGCTGATCGCCCGCCAGGTCAGCGAGACGGGTGGGGCCCGATCGGGCGAGGAGGAGCGAGCAGGCGGCGGCGACCACGGAGGTCCCGGCACCGCCCTTCGGGGACCACAGGGCGAGGAGCGACATGCGCCCTCCCTTCGGGAAGCACCCATGCGGGCGCGCAACGGCAGCGACCCGGGGAAGGGAGGGGAGAGCGGGCGCACCGTACGGCGCGCGCGGCGCGCGCGTCAAGGGCCGTCGCCGTGCGCTCGGGTGCGACCTAACCTGACGACATGGCGTCGGCCGCCTTCTTCGACCTCGACAAGACGATCATCGCGAAGTCATCCGTGCTCGCGTTCGGCAAGCCCTTCTACCGCGAGGGGCTCCTGTCGCGCGGCGCGATCGTCAAGAGCATCTACGCGCAGGTGGTCTTCATGCTCGTCGGGGCCGACGAGGAGAAGATGGAGAAGATCCGCGAGTCCATGCTCTCGCTCACCAAGGGCTGGAACCAGGAGCACATCGCCTCGATCGTGCGCGAGACGCTCGACGAGATCATCTCCCCCATCGTGTTCGCCGAAGCGCTCGAGCTCTTCGCCGAGCACCACGCCGCGGGTCGTCGGGTCGTCATCGTGTCCTCCTCGCCCTGCGAGGTGGTCGAGCCGCTCGCCGAGTACCTCGGAGCCGACGAGGCCATCGCGACCCGGGCCCAACTCGACGAGGACGGTAACTACAGCGGCGAGCTCGCGTTCTACGCGTACGGTCCGCACAAGGCCGAGGCGATCCGGGCGGTGGCCGCCCGCGACGGCCTCGACCTCGGCGAGTGCTTCGCGTACTCCGACTCGATCACCGATCTCCCCATGCTCGACCTCGTGGGGAACCCTGTACCGGTGAACGCGGACCGCGAGCTCGCGCGCGTCGCGCGCGAGCGGGGCTGGGAGGTGCGCACGTTCCAGCGGCCCGTCCGCCTGCGCGACCGGCTGCCGAACCCGCCGCGCACCCCGACGCTCGCCGCCGCGGGCGCACTCGCGCTCGGCGCAGCCGGGGCCGCGGGGTACGTGGTCTGGCGTCGGGCCACCGGCACCCGCGCGTGAACCTCGCCCACCTGCCGACCCCGCTCGAGCCGCTCCCCCGCCTCGGCGCACACCTCGGGCTCGACGACCTCTGGGTCAAGCGCGACGACCTCACCGGGCTCGCGCTCGGGGGCAACAAGGCCCGCAAGCTCGAACTGCTGCTCGCGGACGCGCTCGCGCGCGGCGCCGACACCCTCGTGACCGGTGGGGGACCGCAGAGCAACCACGCGCGCATCACCGCCGCGGCTGCGGCGGCGGCCGGGCTCGACTGCCACCTCGCGCTCGCCGGGCCCGTGCCCGCCCACACCGACGGCAACCTGCTCCTCGATCACCTCCTCGGCGCCACCCTGCACTTCGAGGGTGCGGTCGAGTACGAGGAGATCGAGCAGGCCATCGCCACCGTCGCGGATCGCCTCGCGGCGGCCGGACGTCGGCCCTACGCGATACCGGTCGGGGGTGCGTCGGTGGTCGGCGTCGCCGCGTACGCGTTGGCGATCGACGAACTGGAGGAGCAGCTCCTCGCGCTCGGTCGGCCGGCGTTCGATTGGATCGTGGTCGCGGATGGTTCGGGCGGCACCCAGGCGGGCCTGCTCGCGGGGCTCGGCACCTCGACGACCCGGGTGGTCGGGGTGGATGTCGGCACCCGACCGGACCTCGACACCGCCGTGCCCGAGCTCGCGTCCCGAGCGGCTGAGCACCTCGGGCGCGACGCGACGCTCGGCCCGACCATCATCGACCACGACCACGTCGGCCGCGGCTACGGGTGGGCGACCGACGGCGCGATCGCGGCGATGCGCAACGCGGCGCGCACCGAGGGGCTCATCCTCGATCCCGTCTACAGCGCCAAGGCCATGGATGCGCTGGTCACCCGGGTACGGGACGGGCGACTCGGCGGCCGGGTGCTCTTCTGGCACACCGGCGGCGCCCCCGCGCTGTTCGCCCGCGAGTACGAGCGTCCACTCACCCGCTGACCGGTTCAGCCCCGGGCGCGGCGCACGAGCTCCGCGAGGCCCACGCCGACGAGGACCACCACGACGACGGCGACGGCCTTGCGCACCGTGGGGTCAGCCGCGCTCGGCGCGGAACCGCTCGGTGAGCTCGATCTGCGAGCGCACGCCGAGCTTCCGGAAGACCGACGAGAGGTGGCCGCGCACCGTGGACTCGGACACGTACAGCTCACTCGCCATGGTGCGGACCCGCTGGCCGTCCACCAGGCGGGACAGCACCTCGAGCTCGCGGTCGGTCAGCTCCGGGAACCGGTCGGGGGTGACCGGGGAGGTCCGACGAGCGTCGGTGCACGCGAGGAGGAACGCCTGGGCCTCGTGCGCGCCAGCCACGAGCCGCAGGTCACCGCGGTGGGGCGCCCAGGATCCGTCGTCCTGGAGGAGCCGGAGCCCGACCCCGACGTGCTCGGGCGCGCGCTCACCGGTGAGCCGATCGATGGCTTCGGTGATGGCCGGCACGTCACCCGGGTGCATGAGCAGCAGCGCCGAGACGCCGACGATCGCCTCGGCCGAGACGCCGCTCGTCGTCGCGCCTCGGTCCGCGAGCACGATGTGGCCGGCCCGATCGAAGAGCAGCACCGCGCGCACCGGACCGGTCGCGGTCGGGACGCTCGGCGCGTCGAGGACGCGGTCGGGGTTGGCGAGGACGAGCGCCGCGACCCGCGCGCCATCCTCGGCCCGGGCCACGCCGAACACGAGGCCGAGGAGGACCGAGCCGTCGGCGCGCCGCACGCGCACCGGCTCGGCCGGCGACCGCGGTTGCTCGGACGCGACGCGCTCGATGAGCGCGGCGATGCGGGCGCGGTCCTGCGGGTGGACGAGGTCGGTGATGCCTCGGCGCGGGACCCGGGCCGCCCCGAGACCGAGCGCCTTCGCGAGCGCGGTGTTCGCGGTGAGCACGACGCCGTTCGGGTCGAGCACCGCCACCGGGACACCGTCTCCGTCGAGCGCGTTCGCATAGCGCTGCACGAGGTGGAGCAGTCCCGCGTTGCGTTCGGAGGTGAGCTCCGCGCCGCTGGGCTGGGCTCCGGTGCGAGGTACCTCGTTGCTGGCCATGGGGGCAGGTAACCCCCGCGACGGGCTCCGGGACGAAACGTGGGGCCGGAAATGTCGGAGATCGTCCGGAATGTGTCTTCCGAGGCGCGAGGCGGTTCCGGGCGGTTCGGCGGGTTCGTCCCGCCCCGGCTCAGACGGCGAGCAGGTCGCGGGCGCCGGTGTCGGCCGAGGGGTGCCGGAGCTTCGACATCGCCCGGGCCTCGATCTGCCGGATCCGCTCGCGGGTGAGGTTGAAGTGCTCCCCGACCTCCTCGAGCGTGCGCGGCTCGCCCCGGTCGAGCCCGAAGCGGAGCTGGAGGATCTGCTTCTCCCGCTCGTCGAGCGGCGACAGCAGCTTCTCGATCTCCTCGGGCAGCAGCGCGGTGGCCGCGACCTCGAAGGGCGACTCGGCCGACCGATCCTCGACGATGTCGCCGAGTTCGGCGTCGCCGTCCTCACGCAGCGGCTCGGAGAGGGAGAGCGGCTCCGCTGCGAAGCGCAGCGCCTCCGTCACCTTGTCCTCGGGCATCTCGACCTCGGCCGCGAGCTCGGCGAGCGTGGCCGGACGGCCGAGCTTCAGCTCGAGGCGCGAGCGCGCCTTCTGGAGCCGGGCGAGCGTGTCACCCGCGTGGACGGGGAGCCGAATGGTGCGACCCGTGTTCGCGATACCCCGGGTGATCGCCTGACGGATCCACCAGGTCGCGTACGTCGAGAACTTGAAGCCCTTGCGCCAGTCGAACTTCTCGACCGCGTGGATGAGGCCGAGGTTGCCCTCCTGGATGAGGTCGAGCAACGGGAGCCCGGAGGCTTGGTACTTCTTGGCGATCGACACGACGAGCCGGAGGTTCGACTGCACGAAGGTCTGCGTCGCCTCCTCGCCCTCGCGGTCGGCCCGACGCAGCTCGCGCTTCTTGGCGGGGGTGAGACCCTTCCCGCCGGCGGCGAGCTCCTCACGGGCCGCGATGCCCTTCTCGATGAGCTGGGCGAGCCGGACCTCGTCGTCCTTGGTGAGCAGGTTGTACTGCCCGATGTCGGTGAGGTAGAGCCGGACGAGGTCCTCTTCGTCCCGTTCCACACGATCCTTCGCCACGCTGACCCCTCGACCTCTCGTCGTACTGCCGTCCCCGACGCCCACCCGAACCGCCCGGCGGACGGTGGATGAGGCTGTGGACAACTGAGAACACCCGGGCCCGGGAATCCATTCCCGCCCCGCCGGTGCTCCGATCGTCCCGTGGACCCACCCCCGGCTCGCCCCGGGAGTGTCCTTGTACAGTAACGGGCGCGTCAAGCCGGGCGATATCCCCAGGTGGCTGTGGAGAACCCGCTGAGCAGGGACGGAGCCGGGTGACCGAGCGCGAGGGGGCCGACGGAGCCCACACAACGGACGCATCGGCCGAGCCGGACCTCACGCTCCAGTTCCTCACCTTCACCGCCGCAGCGGGCGCCGAGGCCGAACTCGGCGCGCTGCTCGCCCGCTACACCGTGCTCACCCGGATGGCCCCGGGGTGCATCAACGTCGACCTCACCGCCTCGATGGTGCACCCGGGCCGGTTCGTCGTGGTCGAGAAGTGGCGGGACGACGCTGCGCTCGGCGAGCACCTGGCCGGCGACGCGATGACGACCCTGGCCGGCGCCGCGCCCCCGCTCCTCGCGCTCGCGCCCGAGGTCGACGTGGCGATGGCGATCAGCGCGACCGACCTGCGCTGAGCGGTCAGGCGCCGACCGACCCGCTGCGCCGGGCGCGCAGGTCGTCGCGCCGCACCGCCCGCCGGCCGCTCGGCCGGTTCGGACCGAGCACCTCCGCGAGCTCGACCACGCGGGACCAGGTGGGTGCGTCGCTCCCCCACATCTGCTCGTAGGCCGCGTCGGCCTCATCGGTGAAGCCACACGCGAGCCGGAACACGTACCGCAGCCGATCGGTGCGGGTCGGCAGGCCGGCGCGGGCCGCACGCCCCTCGGCCGAGACCTCCCAGAGCGCGCGCTGCGCGTCGGTGAGCTGGTCGTCGACCGGCGCCGCCGCGAACCGACCGCCGAGCCGATCGATCCCGCGCAGCATGCCGACCGCGAGCTCCCGCCGGGCCCGCGTCTCGTCGAGGTGCCGGGGGCGGTGGGTGTCCTCGAAGTTGCCGCCCGAGTACCAGAGCAGCGCCCGACCGTCGCGCGCGTCGACGTACGACGCGGTGAGGGGCTGACCGAGTTCCTCGTCGATCTCGATCGAGAACTCGGTGTCAGCCGGCGCGCCGATCGCGTCGGCGACCTCCCCGCAGAGGTCCCGCACCCGGTCGGCGTCGAAGAGGACGAGCGCGAAGTGATCGGGGATGAGCGTGATGCGCGCCACGACGGCGGCGATCAGCCGGCGACCTGGGCCCGCGCCTCGGCGAGGGACTCCGCAGCCAGCTGCGCGATCTCGTCGATCTCCGCGGTGTCGAACCCTGCGAGCTCCCGGAACCGGCGGGCGATCTGGATCGGGTTCTCGTCGGTCTCCCCTCGGAACCCGCCGAGGCTGAAGAGCTTGTCGACCGTGCGCTGGAACTCGAGGGCCCGTGCCCGGCGCTCCGGGTCCCGCTCGGTGAGGCGGCGCAGCCAGTCGGACCCCATCTTCACGTGGGTCACCTCGTCGGCGAGCATCCAGTCCTCGCAGAAGTGGAGCACCGGGTCGCCCGAGACCTCGCCGAACTCCTTCATCGTGTTGAACACGTCGATCGCGAGCCCCTCGAGCGCGCGGTTGACGCCCGAGAGCCGCATGGCCGGGTCGGGCACGCACGCGGCCTCGTAGAGGAAGGTCGCCTCCGTGTACTCGCCGATCTCGGTGCCCATGTGCTCGCCGAGCTTCACCGAGATCTCGACGTGACGCGACTCGTCCCAGCACTGCCGGGCCATGTCGAGCTTCAACGCGAACGGCGCCTCGGCGTCGTCGAAGTCGAAGGTCGTACGGCCCGCGCCCTCGAGCGCCTGGATCTCACCCACGAAGATGCCGTGCATGAGCGAGCGGGCCCGGTCGCCGGCCGAGACCCGGTCGGGCTCGAGCCGCGCGGTGCTGATGCTGCGTTCGGCCACCCGACCGTTGCGCGGGTCGGTCATGCCGTCGGTGATGGAGGCGCGCACGAACCGCTCGTCGCGGGCCAGTTCCTGGACCGGGAGGAACCTCTTCACTGCACGACCCCCTCGTCGGTGACGGCACCCAGCGTACCGGGACCGGCGATGCCACCGGCCGCCGAGACGATGGCCTCGAGTTCGGCCGCCCGCCGGGCGGCCCGCTCGACCTCGGCCGGGGTCGAGATGAGCGACTGGAGCAGCATCTCCCCCTCGCGCCAGTCGGCGAGCTCGTCCTGGAGCACGAAGTCGAGGGTGCGGATCGTCGGCGCGTCGGTGATGGTGGAGGTGCCGTTGCGGTGGTAGGTGTATGCCGCGATCTTGCGGGGCAGGAGCACCCGGAACACGCCGACCAGCTTCTCGATCGTGCGATCGGGACCCTCGGGCTCGGTGAGCGCGGCCGCGAACGCCTCGATGCCCGCCGCCGGGAGGGTGAGCCGGTCCGGGTTCATCTCGCGCAGCTCGGGAAGGCGCTGCTGGAACTGCTCGGCGTGCCACGCGTGGTGGTAGCAGTGCCGACCGAGCACGAGCTTGACGTCGAGCTCGGGCACCGTGGCGATCCACCCCCCGAGCGCCTCGAACAGCCGCATCTCGAGCCACGCGTACGCGCCGACGCGCCGCGCGGACTCCTCCACGTCGAAGAGCCCGGGGAGCGTGCGCCGATCCCAGGGCGCGAACGCGGGACGAGGGGTGCGACCATCAGCCATGGCGGCATTCTCCGCGGGGCTGCGCGCCGGGTCAACCTGCGCCCGGTTCGGTCACCCCGGTGCGGCTCGGGTGGGTGCCCCGCTCCGCGATGAGGATCGCCACCACGATGAGCGCCGCGCCCACGTACCCGCCGATGCCGAGGCGCTCCCCCACGAAGTACCCGACGATGCCGGCGACCACCGGTTCCACCAAGCTGATGACCGTGGTCCGTGAGGGGTCGACGAGCCGCTGGGCCCAGGAGGTCAGCGCGAAGGCCAGGGCCGTGCAGGCGATGCCGGTGAAGAGCACCGTGCCCACCACGTACCCGTCGATCTGACCGAACCCCGTGGTCAGCGCGAACGGCACCATGATGAGCGCGGCGACCACGAGCTGCGTGCAGGTGAACGCGACGATGTCCATGCGGTGCGTGTAGGCGCCGATGGCCACGTACCACGCGCCGTACAGCGCGGCCGAGGCCAGCGTCAGCAGATCACCCGTTCCCATGGATACGGAGGCGCCGGTGAGCAGCCACAGCCCGAGCAGCGACACCGCCACCGCGCCGACGATCCCGAGGCGGGGCCACCGTCGGTACACCAGCGACTCGATGATCGGCGTGAACACCACGAACAGGCTGGTGATGAACGCGGAGTTCGAGGTGGTCGTCGTACGCAGGCCGAGCGTCTGCACCAGCGCCCCGAACCCCGAGCACGCGCCGACCAGCACCGAGACCGCGACCACCAGACGCCAGCCGTCCCGCGGCAGGGCCCGGGGCCCGCGCCAGCCCCGTCGGAGCGCGAACGGCAGCAGGACGAGGGCACCCAGCGTGTAGCGCATGAGCACGAACGCGGGCGGGCTCGTGCGCTCCACCGACACCTGCACGACGCGGAACGTCGCGCCGTAGAGCACCGATGCGAGGACGATCGCGAGTTCGGGGGCGTACGCGCGCAGGCCGCGCTCACGGGTCGGCACGCGGCCCGCTCAGCCGGACCAGCGGTTCGTGATCGGCAGGCGCCGGTCCTTGCCGAACGCCTTCGGCGAGACCCGCACGCCGGGGGGCGCCTGCCGACGCTTGTACTCGCTGCGGTCGACGAGGCGCGCGACCTGGGCCACGACCGCCGGATCGAAACCCTCGGCCTCGAGGTCGGCCACGGAGCGGTCCCGCTCCACGTAGGCCTCGAGGATCCGGTCGAGCACCGGGTAGGGCGGCAGCGAGTCCTCGTCCCGTTGGTCCGGCCGCAGCTCCGCACTCGGCGGCTTGTCGAGGACCGCGCGGGGGATCACCTCGCGCCCCTCGCGCGCGTTGAGGTCCTCGCAGAGCGCGTACACCAGCACCTTCGGCACGTCCTTGATGACCGCGAACCCGCCGGCCATGTCGCCGTAGAGGGTGGAGTACCCGGTGGCCATCTCCGATTTGTTCCCGGTGGTGAGCACGAGCCAGCCGAACTTGTTGGACAGGGCCATGAGCAGGGTGCCGCGGATGCGGGCCTGCAGGTTCTCCTCGGTGAGGTCGGGCTCCCGGCCGGTGAACGCGGGCTCGAGGGTGCCCTCGAAGGCCGCGTGCACCGGCTCGATGGGCAGGGTGAGCGTCTGGATACCGAGCGCGTCGGCCAGTGCACGCGCGTCGACGAGGCTGCCCTCGGAGGACCACCGGCTCGGCATGAGCACGCCGTGCACCCGATCGGCACCGAGCGCCTCGACCGCGATCGCGGCGACGAGCGACGAGTCGATCCCGCCGGAGAGACCGATGACCACGTCGCCGAACCCGTTCTTGCCCACGTAGTCGCGGGTACCGAGCACGAGCGCCGCATGCACCTCGGCCACGGGGTCGAGGAACGGTTCGACCCGCGCCGGGAGCACCGGGGCACCGGCGCGGGTGGCCCCGCTCACCTCCACCTCGGGGAGCGGCGCGGCGGCGGGCCGCGGGACCGCCCGCCGTGCGGTGCCCGTGGGCACCTCGAGGTCGACGACGAGGAGGTCCTCCGCGAACTGCCGGGCCCGGGCCACGAGGTGCCCGTGCTCGTCGACGACCATCGAGGCGCCGTCGAAGACGAGCTCGTCCTGCCCGCCGACGAGGTTCGCGTAGACGATGGGGACGCCGGCGTCGGCAGCCCGGGTGGCCAGCATCGCCTCGCGTTCGTGAACCCGCCCTGCGTGGTACGGGGACGCGTTGAGGTTCACGACGAGCTCCGCGCCGCCTGCGGCCTGGGTGAGCACGGGCCCATCCGGGAACCACGCGTCCTCGCAGATGGTGACGGCGACCCGCACGCCGGCGACCACCACGAGCGGACCGTCCTCGGCCACGGGTACGAAGTAGCGCTGCTCGTCGAAGACCGCGTAGTTCGGCAGGCGGTGCTTGCGGTAGGTCGCGACGACCCGTCCGTGTGCGCAGACCGCCGCGGCGTTCACCAAGCGGTCGCCGACCACCTCGGGGAACCCGACCACCGCCACCACCGGCCCGGTGTGCGCCGCGACCGCGCCCACCGCGTCGCGCGCGGCGGCGAGGAACGCGGGCTTCAGCAGCAGATCCTCGGGCGGGTACCCGGTGACGGTGAGCTCGGGCAGCACGACG
Organism: Actinomycetes bacterium; assembly: GCA_046075855.1. Classification (GTDB taxonomy): domain Bacteria; phylum Actinomycetota; class Acidimicrobiia; order IMCC26256; family IMCC26256; genus IMCC26256. Next base: position 29,454 of record JBJTQX010000070.1, on the reverse strand, counting down.
AGGTCGGCCCCCGCGCCGGTCGCCGCCTCCACCGCAGCACGGGCTCGCTCGACGTTGCCGTCGAGGTCGCCGACGACGAGGTTCGCCTGCGCGGCGACGACGCGGATGCGGTCCACCTGCCAAGGATACGGGTCGGCCTCGGGCGGCAGCCGACCTCGGGGTCAGGTCGCGTCGTCGGACGTCGGCAGCCCGAGCCGTCGGGCGAGGCGGCGGATCGCCGGCCGGCGGCGGGCGCCGGTCTTCTGACCGATGCGGTCGAGGTGCGACCGCACCGTCGAGGTCGCGATGCCGAGCTCGGCCGCGATCTCGCCGTCGGTGCGCCCGAGCGCCACGAGGGCGACGACCGCGCGCTCCCGCTCCCCGAGCGGAATCGGCGCGCCTTCGCCCGGGCGGCCCCCGGCGATCGCCGCGGCGACGATCGCCGCGATCTCCGGCACCGCGCGCGCCGTGTCGCCCAGCGCGCCCGCCAGGAGTGCATCCCGCCAGACCGGCGGGATCATGAGCACCGGCACGATGAAGGCCGCCGCCGTGGTGACGGTACGCGCCACCCCGTGCGTGCCGTCGCCGGGATCGACGACCACGAGGGCGACCTCACCCGGTACGAGCGTCGTCGGCACGCTGCGTGCGTCGCGCACGGTGCGCCCGGTGGCCACGCGGCACAGGGCCGTGAGCGCAGCTCGTACCGTCGGGTCCGCGGCCACGACGAGGACGTCGTGGGGGATCGGCTCGGCGTCGCTCGGATCGTGTGACACTGCGTCCTGCATGTGCTCGACGGTAGGGATCGACCCGGACAACTACATCCATGTGGTTCGCTGCGCGCGCATCCCGGACCCGCAGCGCGGCCCGATCATGGGCATTGTGATGGGCACTTCCTCCCCATTGTGGTCAGCCCGGTAGGCATTGACGTGGAGCAGCGCGCCGCAGATCGCGAGGCCCTCGCCGCGGGTGCCACCGCCTACACGCTCTGGGGACTCATCACGATCTACTGGCACGCGGTCCACGGGGTGGGCGAGGCGACCATCATCGCCTGGCGCATCACCGCGTCGGCCCTGCTCCTCATCGGCATCGTTGCGGTCCGGCGCGGGTGGGCCCCGCTCGCACGGCTGCGGGACCGTGGCACGCTCGCGCGCACCGTGCTCGCGGCGCTCGCGCTCACGACGAACTGGAGCGTGTACATCTGGTGCGTCACGCACGGCCGGGTCGTCGACGCGGCGCTCGGGTACCTGCTGTCCCCCATCGGCATGGTGCTCACCGGTGCGCTCGTGCTGCGCGAGCACCTCGGTGCGCTCCCCCGCCTCGCACTCGCACTCGCGGCGCTCTCAGTCATCGTGCTGTCGGTCGGCTACGGCGAGCCGCCCGTGCTCGCCGTGGTCATCGCCGCGTCCTGGACGCTCTACGGGTTGCTCAAGAAGCGGGTGGGCTTCGATCCGCTCCTCGGGCTCACCGCGGAGACCCTCGTGCTGCTGCCCGTCGCGCTCGCGGTGCTCGCGGTGCTCACCGCCCGCACACCCGGACCGCTCGCGTCGGCGGACCGCACCACCGAGGTGCTCCTGCTGTTCGCCGGGGTGGTGACGACCGTGCCGCTGCTGCTGTTCGCACAGGCAGCCCGCCGGGTGCGGCTCACCACCCTGGGGTGGCTGCAGTACATCGTCCCGACCATCAACCTCGTGCTCGGGGTTGCGGTCTACCGCGAGCCCATGCCCGCGTGGCGCGGCATCGGGTTCGCCGTGGCCTGGCTCGCGCTGCTGCTCGTCTCCCTCGACGGACTGCGCGGGGCCCGGGCCGCGGGCTTGGCCGAACCCGCGCCGGTGCCACTCGAGGGCTGACTCAGCGGGGGACGAACACGAGCTGCACCTCGACCGTGCCCCGATCGGCGACGGTGACCACCGGCGTACGGGGGGTCGAGATGCCGAACTCGGCGAGCGTGATCGGCGCGGTGCCGATCACGTCGATCGTCCCCCCGTTCCAGCGGGCCTTCACCGGGATGGTGAACGGTCGGGTCACCCCGTGGAGCGTGAGCCGCCCGACGAGGGTGAGGGCGACCTGCGTACCCTGCGGGCGCCCCGGCAGGCGGACCGGCCGATCGACCACGAACCTCGCGGTCGGGTAGGTCCCGGTCTCGAGCGCGTTGCGGTCGAGGTACGCGTCGCGGGCGGCCTTGTCGCTGGCCAGGGCCGTGAGGTCCGCCTCGATGGAGAGCCCGGTGACCCGCGCGTCACCGATCCGGAACCCGCCGGTGACCGCCGAGGTCCGGCCGACGGCGTCGACGTCCGCGAGCCCGCCCACGAAGCGCTCCGAGATGCGGTAGCCGACGAAGGAGCCGGTCGGGCGCACCGTCCAGTCGCCGTCGATCGTGGTCGGCCCCCTCGCACCGCTCGCCCGCGTCGGCAGCTGCGGACCCTCCGGGTCGGAACCACCGAACGCGTACCACGCCGCGCCGGCGAGCCCCAGCACCACCACCACGATCGCGCCGACGACGAGCGCACGACGGGACATCAGGAGTTGGTCACCCGGAACGCGCCGCGCATGAACGGGTGGATGCGGCAGAAGTAGGTGTAGGTGCCGCGGGGCAGGTCGCTCGGCGTCTGCCAGGTGAGCCGGTTCGCCGTCGGTGGCCCGGCGATGCCGAGCTCACCCGAGTCGAACTGGATGGCCGCGTCGGCCCGCGGGTACGCGATGCCGGTCGAACGGTTGCAGGGCGCCTTGCACGCGGTGATCGTGTGCCAGATCCCGGCCGAGGTCTTCGGCGCGTCCGGCGCGTTGTCGAACGTGATCGACGAACCGGCGGGCACGGTCGGGATGTTGTCGGCCAGCGACATGTCGCCCCGGGCGTACACGAAGTTCTCGATCGGGATGTTCGCCACGGGTGCGGGCGACGACGGCACCTTGCGGGCGTCGATGTAGTCCTTGCCCGCGGGCTTGCCCCCATGGTTGTCGTTCTCCGCGAGGTGCCCATGCGTGAGGAGACCGCGCTTCGGCACCGGTCGGGCGAACGGATCGATGCCCTTGGTGGGTGCGGTCCAGAGCACCATGATCCCCATCGACTCGTACCAGGCCGCGTCGCGGGTGTCGTAGGTGACCGTGGTCGACAGCACATCGCCCTGCCGGAGCTGCACCCGGTAGTCAGGTGGCGTGACCGTCATCGAGACGTCCCAGGACACTGCGCCCGCCGGCTCGTAGTAGATCGCGTCGCTGCGCCACAGGTGCGCGGTGTCGGGCGCGCCCGGCTTGCGCTGCACCTTCGGCGCGGTCGCGCCGGCCCGGGTGACGTAGAGGTCGTTGTGCAGACCGCCCGGGTGGAGGTGGCCGGCCGTGGCGATGATGGTCTGGTCCTCGTCGACCGTCCAGACGTTCTTCGGACCGGTGGGTCGGAACCCGCGCCGACCGACCGGCGTCGCCTCGCTCGCCTGCTTCGCGTACGCGTCGGGCTCCTGGTCGGGGTAGGTGTACGTGCCGTTCGTGCCCGAGCCCTTGAGCGCGTCGAACACCGGGTAGATGCTGCCGTTCTGGATGTCCATCCACACCGGGCGGGCCGGCGTGATCGACGAGGCGACCTTGGCGGTGGCCGGGATGAAGTCGATGTCGTAGGTCATCCACACCTTCTGGGGCTTCGGCCAGAGGTTGTGGATCATGTAGTTGAGCGTCCACTGGTCGGTCGCCCGGTACTCGTAGCCGTAGCCCTTCGGCAGGATCATCGAGGTCTTCTCCTCGCCCGCGGCGAAGAAGCGCTCAGGACCCGCCATCGTCGCGTCGCGCGCGCTCTGGTTGAGCCAGACCCCGTGGTGCAGGTGCACGACGTCGACCCCGGGGGTCTTCCCGTTCGCCAACTTGAGGTCGGGGCGGATGGCGGTGATGAACCCGTCGACCTTCGGCTTCTCGATGCCGGGCAGGAACGCGATGTTGTTCTGACCGGGCTCGACCTCGAACGGCCCGGCCTCGAAGTGGAGTCGCTTCGCCCCGGGCTGCGGCGCGGGGTCGTAGATCCTCGGCGCCTTCGGACGGGCGGCGCCGGCGGGCACCGCGAGCGCGGTGACACCCGAGAGGCCGATGGCGGCGAGGAGCACCGTCGACACGGCGCGGAGGGTTCCGGAGCGGGGGGTACTGGACATGGCGGCGCACGTTACCGGGGTCGCCGCCTCGCCCTTCAGTCGATCCGCCACGCCGACCCCGGCAGGCCGAGGTCCGGAACGTCCGCCGGCATCGGTGCGACGTCGAGGTCCCGCGGTGAACCGGGCTCCGCGGTGACCACCTGCCGGTCGTACCGACGACGGGCGAACCACCAGCGCCCGTCGGCCCGCACGTACTCGTCGTGGTAGGTGCCGAGCGAGTGCCGTTCGCGCCCCGTCGCGGTGGCCTGCCGGTGCTCGGCGATGGACAGCCGGGCGGCCGCTCGGTCCGGATCGCCCTGCCAGCGGGTCACGATGCGGGCGTTGAGCACGACCTGCACGAGGAAGTCGAGGGGTTCGAGGTAGCCCCCGATGAGCGCCCCGATCGCCGCCGGACCGACCACCTCGTCGGCCCGCTCACCGCCGGCGCGGACCTCGAGCACCGCGTCGGGTCGGAACAGGTCCGCGAACTCGACCCAGGCCCGGCGGTTCACCGCGTCGACGTAGGCCGCGTGGAGCCGCCGGATGCGCAGCTCGTCGAGGAGGTCCTGCTCATCGCCCCTGGTCGTCACCGCCCGATCCTCCCGTGGGGGGACCGCCGGGCGCCACCCGGTCAGCGGCGGGAACGGGTCCCGGAGACGATGACGCCGACCACGAGGGCGGCGACCCCGGCCCAGATCACGAGGTTCACCGCGGCGGTGGCGGTCCCGAGGATCCCGTGCGCTCCCTGCCCCAACCCCATCACCCTGCCCGGCGACGGCCCCGCACCGACCACGGGGCGCTGACCCGGATCCTCGCGCAGGATTTCCTCGTTTCCGGGTATCCGCGGGCAACGACCGGACGATCCGCGGGGTCCCTCCGGCATACTGCCCCCCATGGACCGCCAGTCGGAGTACGTGCTCCGGACGGTCGAGGAACGCGGGGTCCGCTTCGTGCGGCTCTGGTTCACCGACGTCCTCGGCACGCTGAAGTCGTTCGCCATCACGCCCGCCGAGCTCGAGACGGCCCTCGAGGAGGGGATGACCTTCGACGGCTCGGCCATCGAGGGGTACAGCCGGATCCAGGAGTCCGACGTGCTGGCCGTCCCCGATGCCAGCACCTTCGAGATCGTCCCCTGGCGGGGCGACGACGCGCCGGTGGCCCGGATGTTCTGCGACATCCAGCACTTCGACGGCACGCCCTTCGCCGGCGACCCGCGCCACGTGCTGCGCCGCAACCTCGAGGCGGCGCTCGAGCGTGGCTTCACCTTCTTCGTCGGACCGGAGATGGAGTTCTACTACTTCCGTTCGTCCCGCAAGCCGAAGCCGGTGGACCGGGCCGGGTTCTTCGATCTGACCCACACCGACATGACGAGCGAACTGCGCCGGCAGACCATCACGATGCTCGAGCACATGGGCATCCCCGTCGAGTACTCGTTCCACGAGAACGGTCCGGGCCAGCACGAGATCGACCTGCGGTACACCGATGCGCTCACCATGGCCGACAACGTGATGACCTTCCGGCTCATCGTGAAGCAGATCGCCGGCGACGGCGGGGTCTACGCGACCTTCATGCCCAAGCCCATCGAGGACGCGTTCGGATCGGGTATGCACTGCCACCTCTCGCTCGAGAAGGACGGGGTGAACGCGTTCGCGGATGCCGGCGACGAGACCGGCCTCAGCGAGACCGGGAAGCGGTTCATCGCCGGCCTGCTCCACCACGCGCCCGAGATCACCGCGGTCACGAACCAGACGGTGAACTCCTACAAGCGGCTCATCATGGGGTACGAGGCGCCCACCTACATCTCCTGGGCCCGCAACAACGAGAGCGCGCTCGTGCGCGTGCCCCCGGCGAAGCGGGGCAAGGAGTCGTCCACCCGGATCGAGTTCCGGTCGCCCGACCCCGCGTGCAACCCGTACCTCGCCTTCTCGGTCATGCTCGCGGCCGGGCTCGCAGGCATCGAGGGCGGCTACGACCTGCCGCCCGAGGCGACGAACAACATCTGGGAGATGTCAGCCGAGGACCGGCGGGCCGCCGGGTTCCGGGCCCTCCCGCAGTCGCTCGACGAGGCCGTCTCCACCATGGAGGCCTCGCCGCTCGTGCAGGCCGCGCTCGGCGACCACGTGTTCGAGTACTTCGTGCGCAACAAGCGCGACGAGTGGAACGCGTACCGGCGCCAGGTCACCCAGTTCGAACTCGACCGGTACCTGCCCTCGATCTGATCACCATGGAACCGCTCCTCGTCTTCCCGGACCCGCCCCCGGCGCTCCTCGTGCAGACCCTCGACCTCGCGGGCTACGCATGGGAGGCCGTGTCGAACGCGGCCGTCGCCGCGCAGGCCGAGCCGCGTGAGGGTTGGTCCGGGGCGATCATCGCGGCCGACGAGGACCCCGAGGGCGCGTTCTCGCTCTGCCGCACCCTGCGCAAGCGCGATGCGGTGCTCGAGCCGCTCCTCCTGCTCGTCGGAGGCGCGCAGCTGGCCGAACTCGAGCAGCGCGACGACCTCTTCGACGACTTCTGCCTCAGCCCGTTCCACCCCCGCGAGCTCGAGGCCCGGCTGCGACACCTCTTCCACCGGGCCGGTCGCGGCGCATCCGTCGAGATCCTCGAGTACGCGGACCTCGTGCTCAACCTCGAGACCTACCAGGCCGCGCTCGCCGGTCAGCCCCTCGATCTCACCTACATGGAGTACGAGCTGCTGAAGTTCTTCGCCTCGAACCCGGGCAAGGTCTTCACCCGCGAGCAGCTGCTGTCCCGGGTCTGGGGCTACGAGTACTACGGCGGGGCGCGCACGGTCGACGTGCACGTGCGTCGCCTCCGGGCCAAGCTCGGCGAGGAGCACGCGAGCCTCATCCACACGGTCCGGTCGGTCGGCTACCGCTTCGGCCAGTCCCGGTTCACCCCGGGAACGTGACGACGCGGGTCACGCTCACCGGAACCGGGGTTCCGCACCCCGCACCCGGGCGCGCCGGAGCCGGCACGCTCGTGCGGTCCGGAGACCTCGCGCTGCAGTTCGACGCGGGACGCAGCACGGTGATGCGCCTCGTCGAGGCCGGGGTCGCGCCGCACGCGCTCGACGCGCTCTTCCTCACCCACATCCACAGCGACCACCTCGCGGACGTCGCCGACCTGGCCATGACCCGCTGGATCCAGGACATGCTCCACCCGTCCGGGCCGCTCACCATTGTGTGCCCCGAGGGTCAGTGCACGCGCTTCGTCGACGAGATGTTCGATCCGTTCGCGGTCGACATCGCGCTGCGGGCCGGCCACGCGCACCACGGGCCGCTCGAGGTCGATCGACGCGCATTCGCCGCGACCCGCGAACCGACCGAGGTCTGGCGCAGCCCCGACGGCTCGGTCCACGTCGAGGCGGTCCTCGTGCACCACGAACCGGTCGAGGAGGCCGTCGCCTACCGCGTGACCACCCCCGACGGGGTGGTCGTGATCTCCGGGGACACCCGGGTCTGCGCCGAGGTGGAACACCTGGCCCAGGGCTGCGATGTGCTCGTGCACGAGGCATGCCGGGCCACGGCGATGCGCGAGGTGATCCGCGGCACTGCGTTCGAGCAGATCTTCGACTACCACGCGGACGCCGTCGCCCTCGGTGGCCTCGCCGAGCGGGCCGGGGTCGGGCACCTCCTGCTCACCCACCTCATCCCGCAGCCGACCACGGCGGCCGAGGCCGAGGCGTTCGCCGCCGACGTCCGGGCCGGCGGGTACACGGGACCGGTGACCGTGGGCGAGGACCTCACGACCGTGGCCGTCGTCGCCCCGGGCTGATCAGGCCTGCGGCCGGCTCACTTCGGGGCGTCCGCGTGGCGCTCGTCGGCGTCGTCGGCGATGAGCTGCCCGATGACTGCGCTCCACACCGCGCCGCCGAGCATCGTCGCGACGGGCAGTGCGAGCACCATGGTGATGACGATGAGGATCGGTCCCGGCATGGTCGCAGCCTACCCAGCGACCGGCAGGTGGGCCCACACCTCGATCTCGACGCGGGCCCCCGCGGGCAGCGCCGCGACCTGGATCGTGGAGCGCGCGGGGCGGTGGTCGCCGAACGCCTCGGCGTACACCGCGTTCACCGCGGCGAAGTCCGCGAGGTCCACGAGGAAGATCGTCGCCTTCGCCACGTCGGCCAGCGTGCCGCCGACGTCACCGAGCACCGCGCGCACGTTGCCGAGCACGCGCTCGGCCTGCGCGGTGACGTCACCCTCCACGAGGGTGCCGGTGGCCGGGTCAAGCGGGATCTGGCCGGCGCAGACCACCCAGTCCCCCGCGCGCACCGCATGGGAGTAGGGGCCAGCGGCGGGCGGGGCGCTCGGGGTCGGGAGGGGGTGGGCGGGCATCGTCGTACCTCGGGGTTCAGCGGCGCAGGAGCCGAGCGGTGCGGGTATCGCGGGCCGGGAACGTAGCGGGTCGGGTCCCCTCGGCCCGCAGCAGGGCGTCCCAGGTCGCGGCGGCGACCGCCGCGAACACTGCGTCGCCGGCCCGACCGCGGGCCGGCCCCGCGTCGTCCACGATCTCCACGGTGATGGGCGGTGTGTCCTTCGCCCGGATCACCCCGAGCGAACGGATCGTGAGGTCGAGCGGCGTCCCCGACTCCGGATCGACCGCGAGCCCCTCGGTGAGGACCCAACCCAGCGCCATGTGCGCGGCACCGGTCGCGTACGAGCGGAGCACCGCCTCGTCGAGGGGGTCCCCGGCGGCGACCCGCACCCGCACCCCCTCGAGCCGACCGGTCGCCGGATCGATCGCGACGCGCGCCCCGGCGAGTGCGCCCTCGGGGTTCGCCACGCAGGTGTCGAGCAGCACCGAGGCGGCCCGGGCGTCGCGCAGTGAGGCGAGGCGGTCGACCCCGGCGGCAGTGAGCGCGCCCTCCACGAGCACCGCGGTCTCGGCGAGTCCCGCCGCGCGCAGCGCGGTGCCGACCGGAGGACCGACGAGGGCCAACGGTTCCCAGGTCGCATCCACCACGAACGCGTACGGCCACGTCGCGGCCGCGGCGGCGATGAGCGGGGCCTCGCCACCCGCGGCGCACCGACCCTCCACGATCACCCGGTCACCCTCGACCCGTGCGGTGGCCGCGATCGGCGCGCGCTTCGGCGATCGGCGCACGACGTCCTCCCGGGAGAGCACGGTGCGCACCGGTCGACCGAGCCGCGACGCGAGCACCCGGGCCGCACCCGGCGCGATCGAGGTCGCCCGTCCCCCGAACCCGCCGCCGTTGCCGCGGGCTGACGCAGGTTCGCCGCCGGGCTCGCACCATGACGCGTCCGGTTCGAGGTACGCGGCGTCGACCCAGCCGGTCGCCAGCCGGACCCCGTCCGTCGGAGCCTCGGGCACCGACAGCGGCGGCGCGTCGTCGACCGTCGTACGACGACCCTGCACCGTGCCGGCCACGGCGCGCGCGGCCGCGAGGGTCGGCCCGAGGATCCAGCAGTCTCCGTCGACCTCCTCGCCGGGCGCGTCGGACCCGGGTGGGCGCAGCACCGCCACGAGTGCATCGCGCGGCGCCGCATCGTCCGCGTAGGCCGCAGCGCCGAGCGGCACCGAGGCGTCGACCCGCTGCGGCACTCCGCCCTCGAGGTGCGCACGCGCCGCGGCGGCATCGAGGTCGCGGTCCGGATCGGTCGGCACCGCACCGCAGAGCCCGTCGAGCACCCCGACCCAACCGGTGCACCGGCAGATGTTGGCCACGAGCGCACGGGCCAGCGCCTCCCGGTCGCAGCGCCCGCGGGTCTCGGCGGCTGCGGCGCGCACGAGGATCCCCGGCGTGCAGAAGCCGCACTGTGATCCGCCGGTGGCGAGCAGGGCCTCGGCCCGGTCGCGCCGCCACCCGGGGTCGAGCCCCTCCACGGTGGTGATCGTGCGTCCGGCGATCCGAGCCACCGGGGTGACGCACGCGACGCGCGCGTCGCCGTCGACGAGCACCGTGCAGCACCCGCACTGGCCCTGGGGCGCGCATCCGTCCTTCACCGCAGTGATGCCGAGGCGCTCGCGCAGGACCGTGAGGAGGCTCTCCCCCGGCTCCGCTGCAACCGTGACCGGCGCACCGTCGAGCGTGAACGACACCTGCTGGGACACGCGACACCTCCGACGGCAGAATAGGGGGATGACGATCCCGAACCTCTCCCGCCGCACCTTCCTCGCCGCCGGTGGGGCGGTCACCCTCGCCGCGTGCAGCGGCTCGGGTTCCCGCGATGCCCGGTCGCCGGGGAGCGGAGCCGATGGCAACGGCTCCGGCAAGCTCCAGTCGCTGCGGGTGTCGTCCGACCTCTACGTGAGCCGCAACCCCCAACGGTTCGCGTTCATCTTCACCCGGGACGGCGACTTCGTGGACGAGGGCGAGGCCACGATCGCCGTCCGGCCCCAGGGTGGCTCCTTCGGCGACGACCTGCCCGCCCAACTCCACACCGAGGGCTTGCCGAAGGGGCGCGGCGTCTACACGGTCGACCTCGTGCTCCCGACCGCCGGCGTGTGGGAGGGTCGGGCCAGCCTCGCCGGGCGACCGACGAAGCTCTTCTTCCAGGTGGGCGCCGAGGCGATCGCGCCGATCCCGGGCCAGGCCGCACCGCGCGCCGCGTCGCCCACGGCCGCCGCACCCCTCGGGGTCGACCCGATCTGCACCCGCGAGCCGGCCTGTGACCTCCACCCGACCTCGCTCGACGCGCTCGTCGGCCGCGGCCGGGCCGTCGGCGTGCTCTTCGCCACCCCGGCCCGCTGCCAGACCCGATACTGCGGGCCGGTGCTCGACCAGGTGCTCTCGATCGCTCCGGACTACCGGGAGGCGGTCGACCTCGTGCACGTGGAGATCTACGCGACCATCGACGGCACCGCACTCGTCCCCACCGTGACCGACTGGGGCCTCGACAGCGAACCCTGGTTCTTCACCATCGGTCCGGACGGGACCATCCAGGAGCGGCTCGACGGCGCGTTCGCGACCGACGAGATCCGGGCTGCGCTCGACCGCGTCGTGGCCTAACGGCGTCGGCCGCGCCGCGGCGGGGCCGGGATCTCCGCCCGTCGCCCACGGGCCATCGCCCGCCGCACCGCGGCGAAGTCGGCGTCCGGGATGAGGTGCAGGTTGCCCTGGAACGCGAGCTTCCAGTGCTCGGCCGGCCACTTCTGCACGTACTCGAGGCCGGGGGCGATGACCTCGGTCGGGATCCACGAGGACTCCGCGAGCACGCGGTCCGGGGTGACCTCGACCCGCCACGGGTAGTCCTCCCCGGGCTTCGAGGTCCAGATGAGTTCGTGGTCCTCGAACCCCTCCGAGGTGATGCGCGCGGTCGCGGCGAACACCTGCACGCCGGTCACGTAGTAGAGGAGGTCGTCACCCGACGCCATGCGCTCCATCACCTTCTTGCGCTGCCGGGCCTTGAAGCCCTGCACCGTGAAGCCGAGGTCGATGGTGCGTTGGAAGTTGTCGGTCGAGGTCACGACCATCCAGCTCGTCATGGCTCCCCCGCCGACGCGACGAACGGCCCCGACACGCGTCGAGCGCGGCGACCGCTCACCGGGTGGTTCCGATCAGGAGAAGGACTGGCCGCAGCCGCAGGTGCGCTGCGCGTTCGGGTTCGAGATGTGGAACCCGGCGCCCTGGAGCCCGTCCTGGTAGTCGAGCGACGCACCGCCGAGGTGCTGCATGCTCGCGGGGTCGACCACGACCGTGACCCCACCCTGCTCGCTGCGCACGTCCTCGTCGGACACGTCGCCGTCGAAGAACATCTCGTAGGAGAAGCCGGAGCAGCCCCCCGGCCGCACCGCGACCCGCAGCGCGAGGCCCGGCTGCTCCTCGGCCTCGATGAGCTGCTTGAGCTTGGCCGCAGCCGAGTCGGTGAGCAGGAACTGCGACCGGGAGTCGGTGACGCTGAACATGGTCGGTGCCTCCATGGGATCGACGGGTCGGCCGCCCGTACCGGGGCGGGCGGCTCCCGCGCGTGGTTACCGGCCGACAGGGTACCCGACGCCGGGCCCGCAGTTCCCGGTCGCCCGTGCGGGCGCCGGCCGATCCCGCCGTATCGTGGGGGCGTGGAGCCGAGCCCGACGACCCCGGAGACCGCCGACGTCGCGGCGGTGCGCGGCATCCTCGCCGGCGTCGTTGACCCCGAGCTGCACGCCCCGATCACCGACCTCGGCATGGTCGGCGAGGTCACGGTCGCCGACGGGTGTGCCTCGGTCCAGATCGTGCTCACCACCCTCGGGTGCCCGCTCCGCGCGCAGATCGCCCGTGAGGTGCAGGCCCGGGTCGCCTCGCTGCCGGGCATCGAGGAGGTCGAGGTCGACTGGATCGAGATGACCGCCGAGCAACGGGCGCACACGATGGATGTGGCCCGCCGCCGAGCCCAGGCCGACGCCCCGGAGACCACGGTGCCCGCCACGACCCGCGTGCTCGCGGTGGCCAGCGGGAAGGGCGGGGTCGGCAAGAGCAGCGTCACGGTGAACCTCGCCGCCGCGCTCGCCGCCCGCGGCTTCACCGTGGGGATCCTCGACGCGGACATCTGGGGGTTCTCGGTGCCGCGCATGCTCGGCCTCGGGAGCCGCCTCGGCGGGCACGACGGGAAGATCGATCCCAACGAGCTCCCGGTCGGCGCGGGTCGACTGCGCGTCGTGTCGATGGGGTTCCTCGTCGAGGACGAGGGCAGCGCGCTCATGTGGCGCGGACTCATCCTCGCCAAGGCGCTCGAGCAGTTCCTCACCGACGTGCGTTGGGGGGAGCTCGACTACCTGCTCATCGACATGCCTCCCGGTACCGGCGACGTGCAGATGGGCCTGGCCCGGCTCCTGCCACAGGCCGAGGTGCTCGTCGTCACGACCCCCGCTCGCGCGGCACAGCAGGTCGCGGTTCGGGTCGCCGACATGGCCCGCCGATCGCACCTCCGGGTGGTGGGCGTCATCGAGAACATGAGCGAGCTCGCGCTCCCCGACGGGTCGCGCCTCGCGGTGTTCGGCTCGGGCGGGGGCGCCGCGCTCGCCGCGCGCACCGGAGCCCCGCTCCTCGCGCGCATCCCGCTCGAACCCGCGGTGAGCGACGGCGGCGACACCGGATCGCCGGTCGCGCTCGACGGGACGGGCCCCGCGGCTGAGGCGTTCCGGGCCCTCGCCGCCGAGATCGCCACGGTCGCGCTCCCCCCGCTCGACATGGCCGGGTGCACCGCCCGCATCCTCGAGGCTGCCGCGGCGGCCCTCGAGGGCCGCACCGCAGGCTGACCCGGCCCGGCTCGGCCCTCAGACGACCGTCCACCGGGCCCGCACGCTGCGCCCCGTCACCCGACCCTCGTTCCGCAGCTTGAGGAGGTGCGCGTGCACCTGCCGGGCCGCCACCGGGACGAGCGGCGCGTCGAGGTCCGGGTAGAGGCGAGCGACGAGCGCGGTGACCGTGGCCGGCTCGCGCCGCAGCGTCCGCAGCACCTGCCGCTCCCGGTCCCGACGGTGCGCGAGGTACTCGTCGATGCGGGCTCGGGCATCGTCGATGCGGTCACCGTGGCCCGGGGCGAGCCAGGCCGTCCGGAGGCGGCGCATGCGCTCGAGCGAGTGCAGGTACTCGGCCATGTCCCCGCCGCGCTCGGGTGAGATCACCGACCACATGCCGTCGAGCACGTTGTCGCCGGTGAAGAGCACCCGCTCCTCCTCGAGCCGGAAGCAGAGGTGGTTGGGGGCGTGGCCGGGCGTGTGGATCGCCTCGAGCCGGAACTCGCTGCCGACCACGGCGTCGCCGTCGCGCAGCCGGCCGTCGAGGTGCAGACCCGGCTCCCGGGTCGGGAACGCGAGCACCCGGGCGCCCGTGCGCAGTGCGATACGCGTCGCGGCCGGCCAGTGGTCGAGGTGGGTGTGGGTGAGCAGGACCCACCGGATGCGCTCCGCGCCGGCCGCACCGACGATCGCGTCGACGTGGCCCCGGTCGTCCGGACCCGGATCGATGACCGCGACCTCGTCCACCCCCACGAGGTAGGTGTTCGTGCCGGGCCCGGTCATGTGGTTCGGGTTGGGTGCGAGCACCCGACGCACGAGCGGGGACAGCGCGCTCGCCACGCCCGGCACGAGCGTGGTGCTCATGCGTCGACCGCCTCGCCCGCCAGCGCGACCCGCTCGCCGCCCCCGGACTCGCGCCAGAGGGCCGCGCGTCCATCGGGCGCTCGGCGGGCCGCAGCGATCGCGTCGAGCGCATCCCGGGCCGACGCGAACCGGTCGAGGAGCTCGAGCGACCGCCGGGTCGGGAGGATGAGGTCGATCTCGCCCCGATCGTGCGCCGCGATCGCGTCGGCCGGTCGCACCCAGACCGACTCGGTGTTCTCCCCGTCGTCGTGCTCGTACGTGTGTCCCTCGGGCGCGGCCGCCACGAAGAACCAGGTGTCGTAGCGACGGGCCTGCCCGGGCGGGGTGATCCAGTGCGAGGTGACCGCGAGCGCGTCGAGCGTCAGCACGAGGTCCTCGGCCTCGAGGATCTCGCGGAACCCGATCCGTCCGGCGTTGCGCGCGACGCGGTGCTCGGTGAGCCGGGCCCATACCGCATCGGTCGGATCGAGCGGGCGTCCGTCCGCGTGCCGGGCGAACAGCACCCCGGCCTCCTCGAACGCCTCACGGATCGCGGCGACCCAGTACCCGAGCCCGCCGCGCGCGTGGCCGAGTGCCCGGCTGGCGGTCGCGTCGTCGAGGTCGGCACCGCGACGCGCGACGCGCGGGTCGCGGTCCTCCGGGTCGACGGCGCCCCCGGGGAACAGGTGGGCACCGCCCACCCACACCGCGTCGGGGTTGCGGCGCAGCATGAACACCTCGAGCGGCGCGCCGCGCACGATCATGACCGTGGCCGCCTCCCGGATCGGGAGCGGGCCGGGGGGCGCGGTCACGGCCGTCGCCCGGTCGGGTCCGCGGCTCAGACCTCGAGGAGGGCGCGACGTTCGACCTCGTTGAGGCCGCCCCAGATGCCGTGCGGCTCGCGGATCTCGAGCGCGTACTCACGGCACTCGGATCGCACGGGACAGGTCGCGCAGATGGCCTTGGCCCGTCGTTCCCGCAGGTCGCGCTCATCCCGACGCTCGGAGGTCGTGGGCGGGAAGAACAGCACCGACTCGGGGCCGCGGCAGGAGGCCCGGAGCTGCCAGGCATCGATGGTGGTGGAGGTACGCACGGTGGGCTCACTTCCGCGGCCGGACTCCGCGACCGCCCGCGGATCGAACCTACCGCCGTCCCCCCGCGCCGGTAAAGGGGGCGATTCGGGGCCGAACACCGCAGATCGGGCGGGTTCAGGCCTCCTCGGTGCCCTCCGGGTCGCCGACCCGGCCCCGGCGCATCTCCCGGTAGTCGCGGGCCCCGCCCTCCTCCGGTTCGACCTCGAGCACGAGCCCATCGACCTCGACCACCCGCACCGCGGCACCGGCCGGCACCGGGGTGGCCCGGTTGGTCCGGGCCCGCCAACGGGCCCCGTCGATGAGCACGACCCCGTCCGGTGCCACATCGACCGCAGCCTCCCCCATGCGCCCGACGAGGCCCTCGCGGCCGACGGTCGGCGTCGAGAAGCGCGACCGCACGGCCACCGGCATCGCGCCGAGCATGAAGAGCAGGACCGACGCGACCATCACGACCACGAGCCACCAGGGCACGTGGAGCGAGGAGCCCGGTTCGTAGAGCAGCACCGACCCCGAGACGAGCGCGACCGTGCCGATGCCGCTCCAGACCGCGGGTCGGCCCGTCTGCACGTCGACCCCGAACCCGAACACTGCGAGCAGCAGGAGCGCGACCGCCCACCAGGTCACCGGGAGGTGGGCGAAGCCCACGCAGGCGCCGATCACCGCGAGCGCGCCGACCCCGCCGGCCAGCCCGATGCTGATCGTGAAGAACTCGAAGAGGATGAGCGAGAGCCCGACGAGGAACAGCACGTAGGCGATGGACGGGTTCGTGAGGGTGTGCTCGGCCTGTCCGGTGAGCGGCAGCTTGCGGAACGCGACCGGCTGGTTCGGCTGGCGCCGTCGGTCCTGGCCCGTCCCCACGACGCGCGCGGTGTCGAGGGTGCGCGGGCCGTCCGGGGTCATGACCGTACGTCCGTCGAGCCCCACGAGGAACGCGCCGAGGGTCGGGCAGGGCTCGGGACGTCCGGCGCGGGGTCGCCCGCAGACACCGCTCGCCGCATCGAGGTCGAGCGCGTCGTTCGCGCTGCGGCGCACCGTGGCGTACGCCCCGGCCCGGGTCGCGCTGCGCCCGCCCAGTGCCGCGAGCCAGGCCCGGGTGACCGAGGGGCTCGGGCCGCTCGCGTCCCGCCGCACCGGGTGCGCCGGACCGATGTGCGCGCCCGTGCCGACCCCCACCACGGTGGCGGCTGCGGCCAGCACCGCCGCGGCGCCGCGGGCCTCGGCCCCGGCTGGGCCGATCCACACGGTCACCGGGACCCGGGACCGGCGGACCGCCCGCACCAGTGCGCGCGTGTCGACGTCGACCGCACCTCCCGAATCGAGGGTCAGGATGACCAGCGCAGCGCGGGCCCGGTTCGCATCGCCCACCGCGTCGGCGACGAGCCGCGCGTTCGGCGGATCGAGGAGCCCCTGCACCTGCACCACGAGGATGCCGCCCCGACCGGTCGACGGTGCCCGCTCGGCCGCCCCGACGGGCGCCGCGAGCGCGGCGAGCACCAGCACCACGCCGAGCGTGGGGAGGAGGCGTCGGAGGTGCGGCAAGGGGTCTCCCGTAGCATCACGGTCGATGGATCTGCGGCGATTCTGTACCACCGCACGGGTGGTGATCGTGGCCGGGAAGGGCGGGGTCGGGAAGACGACCGTCACGGCTGCGCTCGCGGTCTGTGCCGCCCGCGCCGGCCTCAGCGTGCTGATCGTGGAGGTCGAGGGCAAATCCGGGCTCGCGGCGACCTTCGGCTCCCGCGACCTCGGGTACGAGGAGCTCGAGCTCGCCCCCGGCATCCGGGCCCGCACCCTGACCCCCGAGGCCGCGCTCGCCGATTGGCTGGAGGGCAACGGCTTCGGCCGCATCGCGCGGCGCCTCGGCGCGAGCGGCGTCCTCGACGTCATCGCCTCGGCGGTGCCCGGCGTGCAGGACATCCTCGTGCTCGGCAAGGTGCGCAGCCTCGAGCAGCAGGGGGCGTACGACCTCATCGTCGTGGACGCCCCGGCGGCCGGCCACGCCATCACGTTCCTCACCTCCCCCGCAGGCCTCGCCGAGGTGGTGGCCGCCGGACCCGTTCGGGCGCAGGCGGCCGAGGCGACCGCGATGCTCGCCGACCCGCAGCGCACCCAGGTCATGCTCGTCACCGCGCCCGAGGAGACCCCGGTGAACGAGGCGGTCGAGACCGCGTTCGCGCTCGAGGACCGAGTGGGAGTCGCGCTCGCGCCGGTCGTGGTGAACGGGATCTACCCGCGCCTCGGCGATCCGCAGGACCCGGACGACCTCGTGGCCATCGCCACCGACGCCGCGGCCGCCGATCTCCCGCTCACCGAGCCCGAGGTGGCTGACCTCTCGGCCGCCGTCGCGTTCCGGCGGGCTCGCACCGCGGTGCAGGAGCGGCAGGCCGCCGTGCTCGCCGACGCGCTGCCGCTCCCCCAGCTCCGGTTGCCCTTCGTCTTCGAGGCCGAGATCGGGCGACCACAGCTCGACGCGCTCGCCGACGCGCTCGCTGCCGGGATCGCCGCGCTGCCCGATCCGCTGGAGGCACCGTGACCACGACGGGCTTCGACGCGCTCCTGCACGACGCCCGCGTGGTGATCTGCGCGGGCAGCGGCGGGGTCGGCAAGACCACGACCGCAGCGGTGCTCGCCATCGCCGCAGCCCGGCGCGGGCGTCGCAGCGTCGTCGTCACCATCGACCCGGCCCGCCGGCTCGCCGACGCCCTCGGCCTCCCCGAGCTCGCTCCCGACCCGGTGGTGATCGACCCCGCGCACTGGGCGGGGACGCACGACCACGGCGGCGGCCGCCTCTCCGCGATGATGCTCGACCCGAAGCAGACCTTCGACGCGCTCGTGTTCCGGTACGCGGCCGACGCGCAGCAGGCCGAACGCATCCTCACGAACGGCTTCTACCGGTCCATCTCCTCCGCGCTCGGCGGCACGCAGGAGTACATGGCCATGGAGAAGCTCCACGAGCTCCACGAGGACGGCGACTACGACCTCATCGTCGTCGACACCCCGCCGAGCCGACACGCGCTCGACTTCCTCGACGCGCCCGAACGACTGCTGCGGCTGCTCGACAACCGGGTGTTCCGCCTCATCACCGCCCCGGCGCGCACGGGGCTCCGGGCAGCCGGGGTCGCAGTCCAGGCGTTGGTGCGCAGCGCGAGCCGGATCATCGGCACCGCGGTGGTCGACGACATCGTCGCGTTCTTCCGCGCCTTCGAGGGCATGGAGGAGGGCTTCCGTACCCGGGCCCGTCGGGTGCAGCGGCTCATCGCCGAACCCTCGACGCGCTTCGTGCTGGTGACCTCGCCCCGGCGCGACGCGGTCGAGGAGGCGGAGCACTTCGCCCAGGCCATCGGTGACCACGGGTACCGGGTCGACGGGCTCATCGTGAACCGCGTGCACCCGGAGTTCGGTCCGGCGCGCGGCGGCGCGCTGCACGCCCGCGCCGCGGCCCTCCGTGCCCTGCCCGCAGGTGACGCTGCGACCGTGGCCGCACGTGGCCGCACCGCGGATCGGCTCGACGTGCTCGCGGACTTCCAGGAGGTCGCGGCCCGCGAGCGCCAGCAGCTCGAGGGGGTGCAGCTGCGGCTCGGCCCGGGTGCGGTGGTCGCGTTCGTCCCGTTCCTGAGCCGCGACGTGCACGACGTCGACGCGCTCGACGAGATCGCGGCGCTCCTGCTCGGCCCCTGAGCACCCGCGTGGGTGTGCCGCGGGCGGGGTCGGGGCGGTAGCCTCGCTCCCGTGACCACGATCCTCGTCGCTGCCGAAGCCGCCTGGGTGCGGGACCAGGTCCGCACCGGGCTCACCGGGCCGGGCCAGCGGGTCCTCGAGGTGACGCGGGGCCAGGACGTGCGGGACGCGGTCGGTGCCCAATCGATCGACCTCGTGATCCTCGACCTCCAGATCGCGAACCAGGGCGGGATCGCCACCGCGCTCGACCTGCGGCTCGAGGCCGCCGCGGGACGGCTCCCCGAGGTCCCGATCCTCCTGCTGCTCGACCGGGAGGCGGACCGCTTCCTCGCCGCCCGCACCGAGGCCGACGCGGTGCTCGTGAAGCCGATCGACGCGGGCACGCTCCGCCGGGCGATCAAGCGTCTGCTCAGCCCCGTCCGCTCGGTCGAGGGCCAGGCCTGAACCACCCCCGGTTACACTCACCACCCCTTCGGGATGTAGCGCAGTTTGGTTAGCGCGCAGCGTTCGGGACGCTGAGGCCCCGGGTTCAAATCCCGGCATCCCGACCACCGTCGACGGCGCCCTCCGGGGCGCCGTCGTCGCGTGCGGCGGCGACTCAGGCCTGGGCGATGAGGATCTCAGCCATCTGGATGGCGTTGAGCGCGGCGCCCTTGCGCAGGTTGTCGCCGGTCACCCAGAGGTCGATGGTGTTCGCCTGGGTCGGGTCGTCGCGCAGGCGCCCGACCAGCACGGGGTCGATGCCCGCGCCCTCCAGCGCCGTGGGCGCGCCCGCCCCGCCGTCGACCAGGCGAACGCCCGGCGCAGCCGCGAGCAGCGCGGCGGCGCCCGCCGCGTCCATGGCCGAGCGGAACTGCACGTTCGCGGTCATCGAGTGGCCGACGTAGACCGGGACCCGCACGCAGGTCGCGGTGACCCGGATCGCGTCGTCGTGGAGGATCTTGTGGGTCTCCCGCACGAGCTTCCACTCCTCCGAGGTGTACCCGGCCTCGCGCACCGAACCGGCGAGCGGGATCGCGTTGCCGGCGATGGGCGCGCCCCACACCTTGCCCGGCGTGATCGCGCCCTCCACCGCCGCGGCCCGACGCAGCGGAGCGAGGTCGGTCGCCCGTGCCCGCCACTGCTCGTCGAGCTCGTCCATGCCAGCCTGCCCCGCGCCGCTCACCGCCTGGTACGTGGAGACCACCATGCGGTCGATGCCCGCGGCGCGGTGGAGCGGTGCGAGCGCGGTGAGCAGCACCATGGTCGTGCAGTTCGGGCACGACGCGATGTTGCGGGGCAGCTCGCGCAGGTCCTCGGGGTTCACCTCGGCCACCACGAGCGGCACGTCGGGTTCGCCCCGGAACGCCGCGGAGTTGTCCACCACCCGTGCCCCGGCCGCCGCGGCGATCGGCGCCCACTCCTGCGCGATCGGGTCGTCGACGTCGACCACGACGAGGTCGAGGCCGTCGAAGCACCCGTCGCGCAGGACCTCGCAGACCACCTCGCGGTCACCGCAGGTGAGCACGCGTCCCTCCGAGCGCGCCGATGCGTAGACCCGCAGCTCGTCGGCCGGGAACCGGCGCGACGCGATGAGGCCGAGCATCTCCTGGCCGACGAGGCCCGTGGCGCCGATGACGCCGATCCGCACGCCCACCTCAGGCCGCGTCGAGGCCGAAGGCGGTGTGGAGGGCACGGGCCGCACGCTCCACGTCGTCGGCCCGCACCACGCAGGAGGTGCGGATGGTCGACGTGCTGATCATGTCGATGTTGACGCCCTCGGCCGCCAGCACCTCGAACATCCGGGCCGCGACGCCCGGGTTCGTGCGCATCCCCGCGCCCACGATCGAGACCCGGGCGATGTCGGGATCCGCGAGGACCCCGCTCGCGCCGACCGAACCCGCGATCTCCTCGGCCACCTGCAACGTGCGGTCCAGGTCGACCTCGGGCACCGTGAACGAGATGTCGGTGTGGCCGTCGGTCGAGACGTTCTGCACGATCATGTCGACGTTGATCTCGCTGTCCGCCAACCGCCGGAACAACCGGGCCGCGACCCCTGGTTCATCCGGCACCCGCGTGATCGTGACCTTGGCCTCCGCGGTCTCGTGCGTGACTCCGCTGACGATCGCCTGCTCCATCGAGGGGTCCTCCTCCACGACCCAGGTGCCCGGCTCCCAGGTGAAGCTCGAGCGGACGTGCACCGGCACGCCGTGGTTCCGTGCGAACTCGACCGAGCGCAGTGCGAGCACGCGCCCGCCGGTCGCGGCCATCTCCAGCATCTCGTCGTAGGAGACCTTGGCCAGCTTGTGCGCCTTCGGCACGATCCGCGGGTCCGCGGTGTACACGCCGGAGACGTCCGTGTAGATCTCGCAGGTGTCGGCGCCGAGCGCGGCGGCGAGCGCGACCGCGGTGGTGTCCGAGCCGCCCCGACCGAGCGTCGTGATGTCCTTGTCGGTCGAGATGCCCTGGAACCCGGCGACCACGGCAACCGAACCCTCGCCGAGGGCCTCCCGGATGCGGTCCCCCTTGATCTCGAGGATCTTGGCCCGGCCGTGCACGGTGTCGGTCACGATCCCCGCCTGCGACCCGGTGAAGGACACCGCGTGCACCCCGCGGTCGATCATGGCCATGCAGAGCAGGGCCATCGAGATGCGCTCGCCCGCGGTGAGGAGCATGTCCATCTCCCGGCCGCTCGGGGTGCTGGCCACGTCGTGGGCCAGCCGGAGCAGATCGTCGGTGGACTTGCCCATCGCCGAGACGACCACGACCACGTCGTGGCCGGCCCGCCGGGTGCGGATGACGTGGTCCGCCACCGCCCGGATGCGATCCGGGTCGGCCACGGAGCTGCCCCCGAACTTCTGCACGACGAGTCCCACGGGCTCGGACGGTACCAGCGCGGCCCCGAGCGCCCCCGCTCGTATCGCGCCGGCCGGGGCGAGCGGACGCGGGCGGGTCGGGTGTGGAACGATGCGGCGCCGC
Source organism: Actinomycetes bacterium (assembly GCA_046075855.1). Classification (GTDB taxonomy): domain Bacteria; phylum Actinomycetota; class Acidimicrobiia; order IMCC26256; family IMCC26256; genus IMCC26256. Next base: position 7,607 of record JBJTQX010000070.1, on the reverse strand, counting down.
CGGATCGGCGGAGTCGACCGAGGGAGTCCCCGTGCGCACCGTCCGCCAACGTCTCACCGCCGTCGCCCTCGCCTGCGGGCTCGCCGCCACCGGGCTGATCGCCGGCGCCGGTCCGGCGACAGCCTCGCCCAGGTTCGTGCGAGTCGACGCACACGGCAGCGTGGAGCAGGTGTACCTGGTCGGGGCGAGCCCCGGGTTGAAGGCGACCCTCCTCGACGCGGACGGCGCTCGCGTCGGGCGCGGCACGGTCGACGAGCTCGGCGGCCTCGTGTTCCGCGACGTCGACCCCGGCTCGGGGTACCGCGTCGACGTCGCCGGCCTGAAGCGTTCGAAGCCGCTCACCGTGCGCGGCGCCGACGACACGCCGGCGCAGTCCTGGTACCGCAAGCACCCGATCCCCGCGGGCGGCTACGGCTACCTCACGACCCGCGACGGCACGCAGCTGAGCGTCAACGTCTCGCTGCCCGGCCCGGCTGACGAGGGTCCGTACCCGACGCTGCTGGAGTACTCGGGCTACGACCCGTCGAACCCGACCGCCTCCCTCAACCTGTTCCAGCTGCTCGCCAACGCGCAGGGATACGCCTACGTCGGCGTGAACATGCGCGGTACCGGCTGCTCCGGTGGGTCGTTCAACTTCTTCGAGCAGATCCAGTCGCTCGACGGCTACGACGCGGTCGAGACCGTCGCGGCCCAGCCGTGGGCCGGTCGCATCGGCCTCGCGGGCATCTCGTACCCCGGCATCTCTCAGCTCTTCGTGGCGGCCACGCAGCCGCCGCACCTCAGCGCGATCACGCCGCTGTCGGTCATCGACGACACCTACCGGGGCACCCTCTACCCAGGTGGCATCTACAACGACGGGTTCGCCAAGGACTGGGCGCAGCAGCGCCTCGACCAGAACCGCTGGCCCGACCCGAAGGGCGCGAAGTGGGTCGTGCAGCGGGTGGAGCAGGGTGATGACACCTGCGAGGACAACCTCGGGCTGCGGGGCCAGAACGTCGACCTCATGCAGACGATCGACGACAACCCGTACTACTCGACCCGCGGCATTCCGGGGTACCCGGAGGGCTACGACACGGTGGCGCCGACCACCTTCGTCGACCGGATCGAAGTGCCGACCTTCATCGTCGGGCAGTGGCAGGACGAGCAGACCGGTGGCCACTGGTCGGAGATGCTCGGCCGCTTCCGTTCCGACATCCCGATGCGCGCGATCCTCCAGAACGGCACGCACACCGAGTCGCTCGACCCGGCCGTGCTCGCCCGGCAGATCGAGTTCCTCGACTTCTACGTGGCTAAGCGGATCCCCAAGGTCTCCGAGGCTGTGCGCGCGAGCGCGCCCACCATCTGGGCCACGGTGACCGGGGTCCCGAACCTCACGATCCCCGAGGACCGCTTCACCTCGTTCTCGTCCTACCAGGCCGCGCTGCGGGCCTACGAGGCCGAACCGCGGGTTCGGGTGCTGTGGGAGGTCGGCGGCAAGCCCGGCACTGCGCCCGGCTCCCCGATCGCCAGCGCCGAGTCGACCGCGCCGGCCTGGCCGTACCCGAGCGCGAAGGCCCGCACGCTGTTCCTCGGGGCCGACGGCTCGCTCGTCGATCGCGCACCCCGGCGGGCTGAGTCGCTCTCCTACAACTACGAACCCGAGGCGCGACCCCGCAAGACCTGGGACGGCTCGGGCTCAGCCATCTGGCGGGCCGACTCCCGGTTCAACTGGATCCCGCTCGACTCGGCCTCCTCGCTCTCCTGGATCACCCCCGCCCTCGCCGAGCCCCTCGCCGTGGCCGGGCCGGGGAGCGTCGACCTGAAGGTGGCCTCCACCGCGACCGACACCGACCTCGAGGTCACGCTCACCGAGGTGCGGCCCGACGGCCAGGAGACCTACGTGCAGAGCGGGTGGCTGCGGGCCAGCCACCGTGCGCTCGACGAGACCACGAGCACCCAGACCAGCCCGCGTCACACCCACACCCGCGCCGACGCCCGCAAGCTCGTGCCCGGTCGGCCGGCCGAGGTGCGGGTCGCGCTCTTCCCTGCGGCCCACGTGTTCCGCGCGGGATCGCGGCTGCGCATCTCCGTGCAGGCCCCCGGCGGCAACCGACCGTCGTGGACCTTCCAGACCCTGCCGAACACCGGCGCCACCCGCAACACCGTGGTGGTCGGCGGCCCCCGGGCCTCCCGGCTCGTGCTGACCCAGGTGCGCGTCCCCAAGGGTCTCCCGACCGCGCTGCCCCCGTGCGATGCGCTGCGGGCCCAACCGTGTCGGGCCTACGTGCCCCCCGCGCCCCAGACCCCCGGTCCCGCGCCGCGGTGACCCCGATCGGCCGAGAGGAACGACGGTGACCAAGTCCGACAAGCGCGAGCGCCAGAAGCAGAACCGCGCTGCGGCCCAGGCGGCCCGGGAGGCCGCGGCGAAGCGCGGCCGACGCAACCGGAGCGCCCGCAACCTCGCGCTCCTCCTCCTGCCGGTGGTCGCCATCCTCGCGTGGTCGCAGTTCCGCGGGTCGGAGGACTCGTCGCAGACCTCGACGACGAGCACGACCGCGACCACCCGCACGACGCGACCCGTGACCTCCACCACGATCGACGCGTCGAAGCAGTACACCGCGACGATGCGGACCTCAAAGGGCACGATCGTGCTCGCGCTCGACGCCCGGAACGCGCCGATCGCCACGAACCACTTCGTGCAGTTGGCCAAGAGCGGGTACTACGACGGGCTCACGTTCCACCGGGTCATCCCGGACTTCGTGATCCAGGGGGGCGACCCGAAGGGTGACGGCACCGGGGAGGCGCCGTCCTCGGTGGTGGGTGAGGTGCCCGACGGGGCCTACCCGCTCGGTGCGATCGCGGCCGCGAAGACCCCGTCGGCGCCGGCCGGCACCTTCGGCGACCAGTTCTTCATCGTCACCGGTCCGCAGGGTGAGTCCCTGCCGCCGGAGTACGCGACCTGGGGCGTGGTGACCGAGGGTCTCGACGTCGCGCAGGCGATCTCGAACGTTCCCCGCGATGCGAGCGACAAGCCCGACAAGCCGGTCTACATCGTCAAGGTGTCGATCACGGAGTCGGCCGGGTAGGTGCCGATCCGGGTCGCGACGCGGCCCTCCGTGTGGGTGTAGAGGGTCACCTCGCCCGCACCGACCACCCGCCAGGTGCCGTCGGCCTCACGCACGAGCGCGGTCCCGTCGTCCACGCCGGCCAGCGTGGAACGGGCCGGCAGCAACTCGAGCGAACGGTCGAGGAGGTGTCGGGGCGCCGCTGCGTGGTGCGGGAGCACCGCGAGCCCGGTCACGATCCCGAGGCCGACCGTGTAGGCACCACCGCGTGGGTCGACCATCGGATCGCCGAGCAGGGTGGCCCCTGCGCCCGAGGCCGCGATGACCGCACCCGCTCCGTGCGCAGCCCGGATGGCCCGGAACAGCGCCGAGTCCTTGAGCACCGAACGCAGGTGGAGCGGCGAACCGTCGGCGAGGTACACGAGGGCGGCCTCGCGCACGCAGGCCACGAGGTCCTCGTCCTCGGCCTCGGCCCGGTGGAGCGCGTCGAGCACGGTGACCGGGGCACCGAGCGGTTCGAGGGCGGCCCGGCCCGCCGCGCCGACCCGCTCGGGTCCCGCGAACGCCGCGGCCGTGGTGACCACCACCGCCGAGCCGGCCCCCGCGCGCGTCACGAGCCAGCCGTCGAGCTGTGCGGCCGACGGGGTCCACTCGGACCCGCCGATGAGTGCGAGCGTGCCGTGCCGCGTGGTCTCCGACATGGCGCGCACGCTAGCGCCCCGAGCCTCGGCGCCCCGGTGGCGTGCGGCGACGGGGCTCCGGTACCGTCCCGGCTCCCGGGGCGCACGCCGAGGCGCCCCTCGCAGACGGAAGTGGAGCCATGGGCGACATCGTGCGCGTCGGAATCGTCGGATCCGGGATCATGGGGTCGGGCATCGCGGAGGTGGCCGCGAAGGCCGGGTTCGACGTCATCCTGCGCAGCCGGTCCCAGTCGAGCGCGGACGCCATGGTCGCCAGCCTGCAGAAGTCCCTCGACAAGCAGGTCGAGAAGGGCCGGCTCGAGCAGGACGCCCGCGATGCCGCCCTCGCCCGGGTGCGCGGCGTCTCCGACCTCAACGAGCTGGCCGACTGCGACCTCGTCATCGAGTCGATCCTCGAGGACCTGCCCACGAAGAAGCAGCTCTTCAACGACCTCGACCGCATCGTGAAGGACGGTGCGATCCTGGCCACGAACACCTCCACCCTGCCGGTCGTCGAGATGGCGATGGAGACGGGTCGACCCGAGCGGGTCTGCGGCGTGCACTTCTTCAACCCGGCGCCGGCCATGTCGCTCGTCGAGATCGTGCGGGCCATCACCTCCTCGGACCAGACCATCGCCGAGTGCCGGGCCTTCGCCGAGGCGTGCGGCAAGGGCCCGGTCGAGGTGAAGGACCAGGCCGGCTTCATCGTCAACGCGCTGCTCTTCCCGTACCTCAACAACGCGATCCGGCTCATGGACGCAGGCGTCGCCACCCGCGACGACATCGACGCGGCCATGAAGGGCGGCTGCGGGTTCCCGATGGGCCCGCTCGCGCTGCTCGACCTCGTCGGCCTCGACACGAGCCTCTCCATCCTCGAGGCGCTGTACGCCGAGTTCTGCGACCCGAACTACGCCCCGGCACCGCTGCTCCGCCGCATGGTGAGCGCCGAGCGGCTGGGTCGTAAGAGCGGCCAGGGCTTCTACGACTACCGCAAGTAGCCCGCGCGCACTCGGCGAGGAGGACGACGTGACCCGTGAACGCCCCTGGGTGATGCGCACCTACTCGGGCCACACCTCGGCCCGAGCCTCGAACGAGCTGTACCGGACCAACCTCGCCAAGGGGCAGACCGGGCTGTCGGTCGCGTTCGACCTGCCCACCCAGACCGGGTACGACCCGGACCACGTGCTCGCCCGCGGTGAGGTCGGCAAGGTCGGCGTGCCCGTGCCCCACCTCGGCGAGATGCGGGCGCTGTTCGACCAGATCCCGCTCGAGGACATGAACACCTCGATGACGATCAACGCCACCGCGATGTGGTTGCTCGCGCTCTACATCGCGTTGGCCGAGGAGCGCGGCGAGGACGTGGCCAAGCTCGCCGGCACCACCCAGAACGACATCGTGAAGGAGTACCTCTCCCGCGGCACGTTCATCTTCGGACCGGAGGCGTCGCGTCGCCTCACCGTGGACGTCATCACGCACACGGTGCGCCACGTCCCCAAGTGGAACCCGATCAACGTGTGCTCGTACCACCTCCAGGAGGCCGGTGCGACCCCGGTGCAGGAGATCGCTTACGCGATGGCGAACGCCATCGGCGTGCTCGACGGCGTGCTCGAGAGCGGTCAGGTCAGCCGCGACGAGATGCCCGCGGTGGTCGGGCGCATCTCGTTCTTCGTGAACGCGGGCATCCGGTTCGTCGAGGAGATGTGCAAGCTCCGGGCCATGGGCCGACTCTGGGACCGCATCGTGCAGGAGCGCTACGGCGTGACCGACGAGAAGCTCCGACGCTTCCGCTACGGCGTGCAGGTCAACTCCCTCGGCCTCACCGAGGCCCAACCGGAGAACAACGTGCAGCGCATCGTGCTCGAGACCCTCGCGGTCACCCTCGCCCGGGACTCCCGGGCCCGGGCGATCCAGCTGCCCGCGTGGAACGAGGCGCTCGGCCTGCCCCGGCCCTGGGACCAGCAGTGGTCGCTGCGCATCCAGCAGGTGCTGGCCTTCGAGACCGACCTGCTCGAGTACCCCGACCTGTTCGAGGGCTCGACGGTGGTCGAGGCCAAGACCACCGAGCTCGAGGAGGCCGCGGCTGCCGAGCTCGACTGGGTGCTCGACGGCGGCGGGGCGTTCGCCATGATCGATGAGCTCAAGGGGCGCCTCGTGCAGTCGCACGCGGAGCGGGTCCGTCGCATCGAGGCCGGCGACATCACCGTCGTGGGGGTCAACGCGTACACCGAGACCGCGCCGTCGCCGCTGGCCGAGGGCATCGACGGCGAGGCGGCGATCCTCGTCGTCGACGCAGCGGCCGAGTCGGAGCAGCTCGAGCGGCTCGCGGCCTGGCGGGGCGCGCGCGACGACCGCGCGGTCGCCGACGCGCTCGAACACCTCACGCGCACCGCCGCGTCGAGCGACAACCTCGTGCCCGCCACGATCGCGCTCGCCCGTACCGGCGGGACCGTCGGCGAGTGGTCCGACGCGCTGCGCGGCGTGTTCGGGGAGTACCGGGCCCCGACCGGTGTCGGTGCCGTCGCGGCGACGCCGGGCCCGGAGCTCGTCGCGGTGCGCGACCGGATCCGTGCGGCGACCGGGACCGGCGGACCGATCCGCCTCCTCGTGGGCAAGCCCGGTCTCGACGGCCACTCGAACGGAGCCGAGCAGATCGCGGTGGCCGCTCGCGACGCCGGCCTCGAGGTCATCTACCAGGGCATCCGGCTCACCCCGGCCCAGATCGCCGCGGCCGCCGAGGACGAGGACGTCGACGTGGTCGGCCTGTCCATCCTGTCGGGCTCCCACCTCGAGCTCGTCCCCGAGACGGTCCGGCTGCTGCGGGCGGCCGGAGTGGAGGCCCCAGTGGTCGTGGGCGGGATCATCCCCGAACCCGACCAGCCCACCCTCCTGGCCGCCGGCGTGGCCCGGGTCTACACGCCCAAGGACTTCCGGTTGTCCGAGATCGTGGAGGACCTGGCCGCACTCGGGCTGGCCCACCGGGCCGGCACGAACCCCTCAGGGTCCGCCGCCTAGGTGCCGATAGCACCCCCCGTGAACCGTCACCGCTTCAGCCTGCTCGTGCTCGTCGGTGTGCTCGGCCTCGGCGCGGGCGTGGCCGGCCAGCTCACCGGCCTCCCGGCCCTCGGCCTGCTCGCAGGCTCGTTCGCCATGGTCGCGGCGATGCTCGGTGCCTCCCTCGTGGGCCCCCACCGTGCGGCCGTCGCCGACGCCGACCACCTCACCGCGCAGGTCGCACGCCTCAGCGACCCCACTCCGGCCCCGGCGCCGGTCGGGCGCAACGGGGTCGACGCGACCACCGGCCTCCTCGACTCGGCGCTGCTCGAGCCGCTGCTCCTCCAGCGGGTCGCCGCGGCCCGACGTCAGCTCCACCCGGTATCGCTCGTGCTCGTGCGGATCGACGGGGTCGATGACTTCTCCGGCCTGGACCGGGAGCGGGCGCTCGGTGCGCTCGGTGCCGTGCTGAAGCAGACCCTGCGCGAGGCCGACGGTGCGTTCCGGGCCGACGACCTCACGGTGGCCGCACTGCTCGAGAACACCTCGGAGTCCGGCGCGGTCTGGGCCACCGAACGCCTGCGCGGCCTGCTCCACTCGAACCCGGTGAGCGACGGCATCACCATCTCGGCGGGGGTCGCCTGCTACCCCTCCCACGCGCTCGACGCGGACGAGCTCATCCTGCGCGCGGCGCACGCGCTCGACGACGCGATGGATCAGGGTCGCGACCACGTCGTGGTCGCCCAGGTCGACTGACCCGATTCCGTCGGGCGGCCCGAGCCGCTCAGGAGTAGAGCGCCTCGATCTCGGCTGCGTAGCGAGCGTTGATGCCCCGACGCTTGAGCTTCATGGTCGGCGTGAGCTCCTCGGAGTCCGGCATCCACTCGTCGCT
>JBJTQX010000069.1:0-7966 GCA_046075855.1 Actinomycetes bacterium | reverse complement strand
GGGCGCGCACACGAACTTCTCCACGAAGTCGATGCGTGACGACGGCGGCTGGGACAAGATCATCGCCGGCTGCGAGGCCCTCGGGAAGAAGGCCGACCTCCACATCGCGCACTACGGGCACGACATCGAGAGCCGGCTCACTGGTGCGCACGAGACGCAGCGGTACGACCAGTTCTCCTACGGCGTGTCCGATCGGGGTGCGTCCATCCGCATCCCGTGGCAGTGCGAGATCGACCGCAAGGGCTACCTCGAGGACCGTCGTCCCAACGCCAACTGCGACCCGTACACGGTCACGCGGCTCATGGTGGACACGATCTGCAGCGAGCTCGCCTGATCGTCGGCACCGAACCGAACGCGCTCGAGGCCCCGGCGCTGAGCCGGGGCCTCGTCGCGTGTGGGCCGGCCCCGGCGGTCACTGCCGGGCCCAGGCCTCGAGCGCCTCGGACTCCGCGAGCCCCTCATGGTCGCGGCCGTGCGCGACCCGGATCTCGACCACCTCGATCCCGCCCTCGAAGGCGAACTCGTCGTCGTAGTGCTCGCTCACCGGCGAGCCGTGGTCGTAACCGACGCTCGGCCCGATGCTCGAGATCACGTTCATGACGAAGGGGATCTCGACGGTGCCGCACTCCACCCCATCGATGACGAGGGTGGCGATGCCGTTGCGCTTGATGCGCCGGAACCGCACGCCGACCGTGCTCGAGCCGACCGGGACCGTCGTCGACGACTCCACCACGTGGTGGTCGCCGAAGCAGTTGTAGTCGAACACCAGCCGGTCGCCCTGCACGAACACGCTGGCCCCGGAGTTCTCGGTCCCGGTCGCGTAGAGCACGCCGCCCTGACCCGCGTCGCGCGTGACGGTCGCCTCGAGGTCCCAGGATCGACCGCCGATCGGCGCGCTGGCCTGCGCGGGCATCGGGGCCATCGGCGGCCGGTAGCGGTAGACCCGGTCGGGCGGGTGCACCGAGTGCTCGCGGAAGCGTGCGCCGAAGAGCTCGACCCCGCGGTCGTCCAGGGGCAGCACCCCGTGCTCCTCCGCCTCGCGCCACCAGATGTCGATCATCTCCGCGAGCTTCTCGGGCATCGCGGCCGCGAGGTCGCGGCACTCCGAGCGGTCCTCGGCCACGTGGTACAGCTCCCAGCGGTCCTCGTCGAACGGGGTGCCCGGGTCGTGCTTCGTCACCGCCTTCCAGCCCTCGTGGTAGATGCCGCGGTGCCCGTGCATCTCGAAGTACTGCACGGTCTTGCGGCTCTCGGCCGCGGCATCGGTGATGGCGTAGGCCATCGAGGTGCCGGTCACCGGCATCTGCTCGAGCCCCCGGTACGTGTCGGGCGGCGTGACCTCGAGCAGCTCGTAGATGGTCGGCACCACGTCGTTCACGTGGTGGAACTGGTCGCGCAGGCCGCCACCCTCGGTGATCCGTGCGGGCCAGTGCATGATGAGCGGGACGTGCACTCCGCCCTCGTGCGTGTTCTGCTTGTAGTACTTGAACGGTGCGTTGCCCGCCTGCGCCCAACCCCACGGGTAGTTCGCGTGGCTGTGGGGTCCGCCGATGTCGTCGATCCGGTGGATCGCCTCGTCCGGGGTCTCGATGAGGAAGTTGAAGAACTTCATCTCGTGCATGACCCCGAACGGGCCGCCCTCCTGGCTCGCCCCGTTGTCGGAGAGGAGCACCACGAGCGTGTTGTCGAGCTCGCCGAGCGTGCGGAGCGCGTCGATGAACCGCCCGATCTGCTCGTCGGTGTGGTCGAGGAACGCGGCGTAGGCCTCCTGGAGGCGGATGGCCAGGCGTTGCTGGTTCTCGGGGAGGTCGTCCCACGCCTCGACCCCCGGGTTGCGGGGGGCGAGCTCGGTGCCCTCGGGGAGCAGGCCCATCGCCTGCTGGTTCGCGAACCACCGCTCGCGGATGACGTCCCAGCCCTCGTCGAACCGGCCCCGGTACTTCGCGAGGTACTCGGGCGGGGACTGGTGGGGGGCGTGCGTCGCGCCGAACGCGAGGTAGGTGAAGAACGGACGATCGGGGCGGATCGACTTCGCGTCGTGGACGAACTCGATGGCCTTGTCCACGAGGTCCTCGGAGAGGTGGTACCCCTCCTCGACCGTGCGCGGCGGCTCGATCCAGTGGTTGTCGTACGTGAGCTCGGGGTGGAACTGGTCGGTCTCCCCGTCGAGGAAGCCGTAGTACCGGTCGAACCCGCGCTGCAGGGGCCACTGGTCGTAGGGGCCGGCGGCCGACGCGCGTTCCATCGGCGTGAGGTGCCACTTGCCGAGTGCGAAGGTCGTGTACCCCTCGTCGCGCAGCACCTCGGCCACGGTGGATGCGTGGTTCGAGATGTGCCCGGTCATGTGTGGGAAGCCGGTGATGAAGTTGGAGATGCTCCGCATGCCCACGCTGTGGTGGTTGCGACCGGTGAGCAGGGCGGCCCGGGTCGGGGAGCAGACCGGCGTGACGTGGAAGTTCGTGAACCGCAGCCCGTTCGCCGCGAGCGCGTCGATGTTCGGCGTCTCGATGGTCGAGCCGAAGCAGCCGAAGTGGGAGAATCCGAGGTCGTCGAACAGGATGATGACGACGTTCGGCGCGTCGTCGCCCGGGTGCGGCGGGGTGGGCCACCACGGTTCGGAGTCGGCGAGGTAGCGGCCGATCCGGCCCTCGTACTGCCCGTAGTTGCGCATGTGCTGCCTCCTCGTGGTGGCCCGCCGGACGGCGAGCGGCCTCAGGCCTTGGCGATGATGGTGTCGCCGAATCGAGCGAGCGCGTCGGCGGTGTCGGAGAAGTAGAGGACCGAGGGCACGACGAGCCGGTGCACGCCGAGGTCGGCCATGCGCTTCACCTCGTCGAGCGCGTCCGGTCCGAAGATGCCGCCGCTGCCCGCGGTGACCTGGATGGCGTCGGGGTCGCGTCCGTGCTCGACCGCGCTCGCGCGGGCGATGCCGATGAGCCGAGCCAGTTCCTCGTGGTTGCCCTTCCCCGGGAAGAACCCGTCGCCGAGGCGTCCGGCCCGCCGCGCCGCGGCCTCGGAGTGGCCACCGACGTGGATGGGCACCCCACTGCGCACCGGCTGCGGCCGCTGGATGCAGTCGGTGAACCCGGTGAACCGGCCGGAGAACGACGCGCGGTCCTCGGACCACAGCGCGCGCATGGCCGCCACGTACTCGTCGGTGCGGGCACCGCGCTCCCGGAACGGCACCCCGATCGCGTCGAACTCCTCCGCGAGCCAGCCCACGCCGATGCCGAGCTCGACCCGGCCGCCCGACATGGCGTCGAGGGTCGCGACCTCCTTGGCCAGCACCACCGGGTTGCGCTGCGGGAGGATGAGGATCCCGGTGGCGAGGCGGATGCGCGTCGTCACCGCCGCCACGAAGGCGAGCCAGATGAGCGGGTCGGGGATCGGTGCGTCCTCGGCTCCGGGCATGCGTCCCGACCGGTCGTACGGGTACTGCGACTGGTAGCCGGCCGGGACGACCACGTGCTCGACCGTCCAGAGCGACTCGAACCCGGCCTCCTCCGCGGCGCGCCCGAAGCGGACGGCCCCCTCGGGGTCGGCGAACGGTCCGATGTTCGCGAAGGCGATGCAGAACTCCACGTACGTTCCCCCGGTCGTGAGTGCCCGGCGCGACTATTGGCAGGGCGACTGTCGAAAACGTAGCATCGGCGGCGACGTCCCCGCCCGAGGAGCCCGCACCATGACCGACCTCGTCCTCGACTCGCTCCAGCGCCGCATGCGGACGATGCACGGCCTCTACTACCAGGCCACGGCCTCGATGGACCTCGAGCACGTGAACCACTTCGAGCGCGAGGGCGTCCTGCCCATCGCGTTCTCCCTGTTCCACTACACGAACATGGAGGACGCGTCCTTCATGCTCATCTCCGGGATGACGCCGATCTGGAACCCGGAGTGGCAGGACCGGGTGCAGATGGCCATCGACGATCACGGGAAGCACCGGACCGTGGATGAGATGATCCACCAGCGCATCGGTGACTACGAGGCGTTCTGCGAGTACCAGCGCGCGGTCTTCGGCCGCACCGAGGCCTGGCTCGAGGAGGTCGACCCGGCGATCTTCACCCGGGTGCTCATCCCCCGTCCGTTCCCGCCGCAGGTGGCGAGCACGTACAGCGCGCGGGTGGCCGCGGAGGAGGGCATCACGGTGCTCGACGCCCTCGAGTGCTGGCTGTACCAGCACGGCCTGCGCCACATGGGGGAGATCGAGCTGGCCCGGGGCCTCGTGGGACTCGGGGGCATGACCTCCTGATTCGGCCCGGCCGCCCGCCCGGGCGACCACGGAGGGTGTGGACCGTCCGACCGATCGGGCTCTACGCTCTCAGTATGCGCAGAACGTCCGCCCTCCTCGGCCTCGGCCTCGCGGCCGCCCTCCTCGTGCCCGCCGGGATCGCCGGCGCCGCCACCCCGCGGCGCACCGTGCTGCCGCCGCTCGTGGCCCAGACCATCCACTACGAGGCCGGGCCGTTCCACCTCAACCCCGGGCAGAACACCATCAACAACGCCTACCTGCCCAACGACGGGAGCGGGACGCTGCGCCCGACCGTTCCGGGCTGGATCGTCGGGATCCGCCCGAACCTCATCCTCACCGACGGCACGATCCCGCCGGTCGACCTCATCCACCTCCACCACGCGGTGTGGCTCAACATGTCGCGGCCCGACTGGACGGCTCCGGACATTCCCGAGCGTTTCTTCGCCACGGGGGAGGAGAAGACGAACCTCACCATCCCGCGACCGTTCGGGTACTGGTACGACCCCGGCGACACGTGGCTGCTCAACCACATGCTCCACGTGCTCGATGAGAACGCGTACGACGTGAAGGTCACCTACGACTTCGACTTCATCCCGTACACGGTGTCCGGTGCCCGCATCAAGCCGGCCGTCCCGATCTGGATGGACGTCCGGAACGGCTCCTCGTACCCGGTGTTCGATGCGATCGCGGGCACGGGGACCGAAGGAAAGTGGACGTACCCGACCGACGTCGCGGACCCCTACCCGGACGGCAACATCCGCAACCGCTACACCATTCCGGTGCGCGGCGCGCTCATCGCGACAGCAGGCCACCTGCATCCCGGTGGGCTCTGGACCGATCTCAGCCTCACCCGCACCATGCCACTCTCGGGCGCGGTGAAGCGTGCGCGCCTGTTCCGGTCGGCGGCCAACTACTACGAGCCGGCCGGCCCGGTCTCCTGGGACGTCTCGATGGGCGCGACGCCGTCGACCTGGCGGGTCGGAGTGCGCCCGGGCGACGTGCTCGACGTCACCACGACCTACGACACGAACGGGTGGTCCTGGTACGAGGGCATGGGGATCATGGTGACCTGGTTCGCCCCGAACCGCGGCGGACGCAGTCCGTTCTCGAAGCTGCATCCGGTCGACGTGCCCGGGGTGCTCACCCACGGCCACCTCCCCGAGAACGACAACCACGGTGGGGGGTTCGACCCCGACCTGCCCGACCCGTCGACCCTGACCGAGATGACACCGCCCACGGTCGGTGGCGTGCCGACCATCGACATCGTGGACTTCGAGTACACGCCGGGCGACCTCGACTTGGCCACCCACATCCCCGCAGTGCCGCAGGGCACCGCGCTGCGGTTCCGGAACCTCGATGTTCCGATCGGCTACGGGTACGGGATCTGGCACTCGATCACGACCTGCAAGCTGCCGTGCAACAAGTCCACGGGTATCGCGTACCCGGTGGCCGACGGCCCCGTGATCCTGGACTCCGGGCAGTTGGGCAACTACGGACCGCCGACGAGCGGGCAGCGCAACTGGTCCACGCCGTCCAACCTCGCCGCCGGCACCTACGCGTACTTCTGCCGGGTGCACCCGCTCATGCGTGGCGCGTTCAAGATCACCTCGAACTGACGCGACGCCGGGGTTCGGCCCGGCGTCGCCTCAGTCCTCGTCCTGCTGGGCTGCGACCGCCGCGTGCACCTCGGACATGTCGAGTTCGAGCACGCGTTCGATGAGCTGCTCCAGCATGGGCCCGGGGAGCGCGCCCGGCTCGTTGTAGAGCAGCACCTCCTCGCGGAAGACCATGAGCGTCGGGATCGACATGATGCCGAGCGCGCCGGCCAGTTCCTGCTCGGCCTCGGTGTCCACCTTGGCGAAGGTGATGCCGGGGTGGCGGTCCGAGGCATCCTCGAAGATCGGGCCGAACATCCGGCACGGCCCGCACCACTCCGCCCAGAAGTCGACGATGAGCACCTCGCTCGACGCGATGGTCTCCTCGAAGGTCGCTCCGGTGAGGGTGATGGTGGACACGGTGACCCCGATCAGGAGCAGGCGGTGGGTGGTCGGGGGAGCGTAACCGCCCGGGTGCCCCGAGCCCGCCGGACTAGCAGGCGCTCGTGGTCACCGCGCCCGGCGTGCACTCCATCCAGGAGTTGATGTCGAGCGTGACCGGGCCGAACCCCACGATCTGGTCGACCCGAGGGTCGTAGGCGAGGCTCATGTTGTTCTTCACCTGGATGTTGTTCGCGTAGACCGCCCCGTTGAACTGCGCGTTGTTCTTGAAGGCGATGGGTCCGTTGGGCGCGAAGAGCAGGGCTGCGGTGTTCGATCCCGCGGACAGGCTCGTGCCCGACATGTCGAAGTTGTTCTTGAACCCGATGGCGCAGTCGGCCGGGTTGCCGCCCACGGTGGTGCAACCGGAGGCCGGGGCGGAGTAGTACGAGACGAGCACGAGGACCTTGTCGCTGCTGTTCGCCGACCCCACGCCGTTCGCGTCGATCGGGGACCCGGTGGCGACGATCGTCGTGTCGCCCGCGATGTTCACGCCGGTCAGGTCGATCGGGGTCGAGGCGTCGCCGCCCTCGATGTAGAAGGTGCCCTGCAGGCCCGACTTGTTCGCGGCGACGTACGCGGTGAACGCGGGGTAGTCGGCCGGGAACGTGTAGGTGTGCAACGTGGCAGCCGGATAGTTCGCGGCGTTCCAGGAGAAGGTCGGCATCTGCTCGGCGGCGGCTGCGGTCGTGCACGTGAGCGGGGTGCGGGTGGCGCTCGTCCCGCCGCCGGTGATCGATCCCCAGGTGGTGATCGTGCTGCTCGCGGTGCCGTCGTTCACCACCTTGTACCGGGCGTGGCTCGGGTCGTCCGCGCAGGCCGGGGTGCTCGAGGATGCCTTGATCGTGCCGCCGACGTGACCGTGGCTACCGACCGTGACCGCGGTGCCGGCCGAGTCGTACCCGCCCGACCAGATGTTCCCGTCGACCGAGGACGAACCCTGCAGCTCGACCCACCCGGTCGCCGCGGTGACGTGGCCGGAGCCGACGGTGCCGGAGGGGCAGTCGGCCGAGTCCGCGGCGAGCACCTCGTCACCCTGGTACACGGTGACGTAGGTGTTGGCCCAGACGTCGCCGCACACCACGTTGTTGTTCTTCGTGGTCACGTCGCTCAGGGAGAAGAGGGCGTACCGGAACGAGGTCGGCGGCGCGAGCAGGACCCGGAGGCGGCGGGACGCCGCGAGCGCGCTGGCCTGACCCACCGTGCCGACCGCATCGATCTGGTAGTGGTTCCGGGGGAGCGCGGTGACTCGGTACTGCCAGGTGCCCTCGGCGGTGGTGCCCTGCTGGACCCCGCTCGGCGGCACGCCGTTCGTGGACTGCAGGTAGGCGATGGCCTCGTGCACCCCGGACTCCGCGACGTGGACGGCCGCACCCCAGGAGCGGTTGCGGGCGGTGGCGGTCGTGGTGTGGTTCTGCGTGGTGAGCATGACGACCACGAGCATGGAGACGACCACCATGACGATGAGCATGGTGACCATGGCGAAGCCCTGCTCGCCGCGGCGCGGGGTGGTCGTGGGGCCGCCGGATCGGTTCATGTCTGCACCCTGTTCCTCAGGTTCACCTCGGAGTCGAGGACGAGCGTGGTCTCGGGATCACGCCGGGGCTTGACCTGCAGCACGATCTTCACCCACTGCGCCCCGGAGACGGGTGGGGCCGACTGGTAGGAGAAGAGGCTGTTG
>JBJTQX010000068.1:0-7230 GCA_046075855.1 Actinomycetes bacterium | reverse complement strand
CCTGCTCGAGGGCACCTTCACCCGGACCTCGCGCGCCGGGGTGCAGCCGGCCGAGCTCGTGACCCGTCTGCGGCGCGAGATGGACCTCGGTCGCACGCTCGGCACCCGCGGACCCGTGGTGCCGAACGACTTCACCGTCGCCCTCTCCGACGCGGACGCCCTGCGCCTCGACGACCTCAAGGAGCAGATCGAGGCGGACCTCGTGGAGGTGGCCCGGGAGCACGCCCGCACCCTCGACGCGACCTTCCTCGGGCCGATCCGGGTGGGCCTCGTGCACGACGACCGGCTCAAGGACGGCCGGATCGAAATCGAGGCCCGCACCGTGGCCGGGGCCGGGGGCACCGCCGGGTCGATCGTGCGCGTGCAGGACGGCACCCGCCTCCCGCTCGCCGACCGCACGGTCACCATCGGCCGTCTCTCCTCCTGCGACCTGGCCATCGAGGACAGCCGGGCCTCCCGCAACCACGCCGAGATCCGGGTCGCCCCCGACGGCTACCTCCTCGTCGACCTGCAGTCGACGAACGGCACCCTCGTGAACGGCCGTCCGGTCACCAACCACCGGCTCTCCGACGGCGACGTCATCATGATCGGGGCGGCGACGCTGCGCTTCGAGGCGTCGTAGGCCCCGTGTCCGACGCACTGCTCGCCCTCCTGCGCTACTGCTTCCTCGCGCTGCTCTTCGTCTTCCTCGGGCGCGTCGTCTACGTGGTCATCCGCGAGATCCGGGCCAGCCGCGCGCCGGTCGGCGAGGGCACCGCCACCGCGGCCGAGTCGACCGCCCGCGCCCGCCGCACCCGGGACTGGCGGGTCGTGGTCATCGAACCGAAGGCCCAGGCCGGTCGCGAGTACGTGCTCGCCGCCGAGAACACCGTCGGCCGCGCGGCCGGGTGCACCATCTCGCTCGAGGACGAGTTCGTCTCGACCATCCACCTCCGCCTCTTCACCGCCGACGGCGCGCTCTATGCCGAGGACAGCGCGTCGACGAACGGCACGATCGTGAACGGCGATGCCCTCGCCGGCACCCGACGCCTCACCCGCGGCGACCGCATCGGCCTCGGCGGCACGGTGCTCGAGGTGCGCCGGTGAGGCTCGTCGCCGCCGCGGCCACCGACGTCGGCCAGGTGCGCGAGGGCAACGAGGACTCCTTCGTCCACGATGAACGCCTCGGCCTCTTCGCGGTGGCCGACGGCATGGGCGGCCACCAGGCCGGCGAGGTGGCCAGCGCCACCGCGATCGAGGCGCTGCGCGCGGCGATCGCCGGCGGCGCGCTCGTGACCGATGCGGTCGCGCTCGCCAACACCGCGGTCGTCGAGAAGGCCGACGCCAACCCGGCGATGCAGGGTATGGGCACCACCCTGACCGCAGCGATCGAGGTCGAGGGAGGCCTGCGCATCGGCCACGTCGGCGACTCCCGCTGCTACGTGCTGCGCGACGGCATCCTCGCCCGGGTCACCGACGACCACAGCCTCGTCGAGGAGCTGGTGCGCGAGGGCCGTATCACCCTCGAGCAGGCCGCGGTCCACCCGCAGCGTTCGGTCATCACCCGTGCGCTCGGCATCGAGGCGGACATCGAGGTCGACGACGTGGCCCTCGAGCTCACCGGCGGCGACCGGGTGCTCATCTGCTCGGACGGCCTGAGTGGCATGGTGCGCGACGCCGACATCAGCGCGGTGCTGCGGCGCGCCGACGAGCCCGAGGCCGCGGCCACCGCGCTCATCGACGCGGCCAACGAGGCCGGCGGCGAGGACAACATCACCGTCGTCGTCATCGACGTGATCGGCGAGCCCGGCGACCCGCCGCCCTCCCCCCTGCCCGAGATCGGCGTGGGCGCGACCGCGGTGCGGGCCCGTGCCGCGCGCGCCGCCGCCAAGCCCGCACCCGATGGCGCGGTCGGCGACGCGACGGTCGCGGCGAGCACGGGCCGACGCGGCCGAAGCCTGCAACGGGCCCTGTGGTTCGCGCTGCCCGTCGTGCTCGTGCTGGCCCTCGCCATCGGCGGGGTCGGTTGGTACGCGCGGCGGCAGTACTACGTGGGTTTCCGGGGCGAGCGCATCGCGGTGTACCAGGGGGTGCCCGGCGGCGTGTTCATCTGGCAGCCGACGGTCGCGTGGACCTCGCGCACCCTCGAGCGCGGTGACCTGAACCCCGCCGAACGCCTCCGGGTGCGCGACCAGCGCTCGTACGCGACCGAAGCCGAAGCCCGCGACGCCGTACTGCGCATCCAGGACCGGGTCGCCGCCGACTACGCGCGTGCCACCACCACGACCACGACCCTGCCGGGCGCGAGCGGCGTGTCGGGGGTGACGGGCGCCACGGGCCCGACGAATTGAGCGGGACCCGTACCGCACTCGCTGCGCCCCGTCGGGCCGCCGAACTCGGGCTCGGCATCGTGGCCATCCTCGTGACGGTCGGCGGCTACCTGCTGCTCGCGCTCTCCGAGGCTCCGGCCCTGCCCGCGGACTTCTGGCTGTTCCTCGCGGTGGTGGTCGGCCTGTTCTTCGTGGCGCACCTCGCCATCCGCCGCTTCGCCCCGAACGCGGACCCGACCCTGCTGCCCATCGTCACGCTGCTCAACGGCATCGGCTTCGTGATGATCTCCCGCCTCGACCTGTCGGTCCCGGCCTCGGCCCGCATCGCCCGCACCCAGGCCGTGTGGATCGTGGTCGGCATCGGCGTGCTCTGCCTGACCCTCGGGCTGGTGCGACGGGTCGACGCGCTGCGGCGGAACCGGTCGACCTTCCTCGCGCTCGGCGTCGCCGCCCTGCTGCTCCCGCTCGTCCCGGGCCTCGGCTACGAGGCGAACGGGGCGCGCCTGTGGATCCACCTCGGTCCGCTCAACTTCCAACCGGGCGAGGCGGCGAAGGTGCTGCTCGTCATCTTCTTCGCGGCCTACCTCGGCGACAACCGTGAACTGCTGCGCAGCGGCACGCGGCGCATCGGTCGGCTCTACCTACCGGCGCCGCGCCACTTCGGGCCGCTCCTGCTGCCCTGGGCCGCGGCCATCCTCATCATGGTGCAGCAGAAAGACCTCGGCTCCTCGCTGCTGTTCTTCACGGTGTTCGTCGCGATGCTCTACATGGCCACCGAGCGTTCGGCCTACGTGATCGTCGGCATCGTGCTGTTCGCCGCGGCGGCGGTCATCGCGTACGCGGCCTTCTCGCACGTGCAGCTGCGGGTCGACACCTGGCTCGACCCCTGGGCGGACTGGCAGAACCGGGGCTACCAGCTCGTGCAGTCACTGTTCGCGCTCGGCTCCGGCGGGCTGTCGGGCCAGGGTCTCGGGCTCGGTCGGCCCGACCTCATCCCGAACGCCGCGACCGACTTCGTGTTCTCGGCGATCGGTGAGGAGCTCGGGCTCTACGGCACGGTCGCGGTGGTGATGGCGTTCCTCCTCCTCATCGGTTCGGGCTTCCGCATCGCGGTGCAGGCGACCCGACCGTTCCCGAAACTGCTGGCGGGCGGTCTCACCACCATCGTCGGCATCCAGATGTTCGTGATCGTCGGCGGGGTGATCCGGGTCATCCCGCTCACCGGCGTGACCCTGCCGTTCGTGTCGTACGGGGGGTCGTCGCTGGTCGCGAACTTCGTGATCCTCGGTCTGCTCCTGCGGATCTCGGACGAGAGCGCGCTCGAGGCCCAGGACGCGGCCGAGCGCGAAGCGCGGGCGGCCGAGCCGATCGGGAGCCCGAGGTGAACCGGGCCATCCGTCGCGTGGCCTACGTGGTCGTCGGACTCATGCTCGTGATCGTCGGGCAGCTCACGTACCTGCAGTTCCTCGACGCGAAGACCCTGCAGGACGACCCGCGCAACAGCCGCACCGCGCTGCGTGACGTCAACCGGCCCCGCGGCGAGATCGTGAGCGCAGACGGCGAGATCCTCGCCCGCTCCACCCGAGTGAACGACGAGTACGGCTGGCAGCGGACCTACCCGTTCGGGTCGCTGTACGCGGAGACGGTCGGGTACCAGTCGGTGGTGGTGGGTACCGTCGGTCTCGAGCGGTCCTACGACGACGACCTCACGGGCCGCTCCTTCAGCCGCGACCTCAAGCGCCTGCCCTCGCTGCTCGCGGACGACCGCCAGACCGGCACGCTCGTGACGACGTTGCGGGCCGACGCGCAGGCCGTGGCACGGGATGCGCTCGCGGGCCAGCGCGGTTCGGTGACGGTGCTCGACCCGCGCACCGGGGCGGTGCTCGTGATGTACTCGAACCCGTCGTTCGACCCGCAGCCGCTCGCGAGCCACGACACCCGCCGGGTGCAGAGGTACTACGACGCCCTGCAGGCCGACCCGGCCCAGCCCGCGCTCGCCCGCGCGTACCGCGAGATCTACCCGCCCGGCTCGACCTTCAAGGTCGTGACCACGACCGGCGCGCTCGACACCGGGGTGGCCACCCCGGACTCGGACTACGCGGACCTGAAGTTCTACGTGCCCCCGCAGACCACGAACCCGATCAACAACTTCGGTGGCAAGCCCTGCGGCGGCACGCTCGAGGACGCGTTCCGCCGCTCCTGCAACTGGGTGTTCGCCAAGCTCGGCGTCGACATGGGCGAGCGGTTCGTACCGGTGACCGAGGCGTTCGGGTTCAACCTCGCGCCCAACCTCGACGTTTCGCCCGGCGCAGTGCCGAGCCTCGGCCTGCGCGCCGGCACGTTCCGCGAGGACAAACCGTCGTTCGCGCTCGCCGGCATCGGCCAGGGTCCGATCGCCTCGACCCCGCTGCAGATGGCCCTCGTCGCCGCCGGGATCGCGAACCGCGGCGTGGTCATGGAACCGCACCTCGGGCGGAGGGTCGAGGATCGTCAGGGCCGGGTCGTGCGCCGCGTCACCCCGCGAGCTTGGCGTCGGGCCACGAGCCCAGACACCGCAGCGACCGTCACCGAGTTCATGGTCTCGGTGGTGCGCAACGGCACCGGCACGGCTGCGCAGATCCCGGGGGTGACCGTGGCCGGCAAGACCGGCACCGCGCAGGCCCCCGGTGGTCCGCCGCACGCGTGGTTCATCGCGTTCGCCCCGGCCGAGGCCCCGCGCTTCGCCATCTCGGTGATCATCGAGCGGGGCGGGTCGGCCGGTGACGAGGCGACCGGAGGTCGGGTGGCCGCGCCGGTGGCTGCGAAGGTCCTGCGAACCCTGCTCGGTGCCCCGTGACGCGCCCCACGCCCGCTCGGGCCCGGCGGTAGGTTGACGACACCCATGAGCGAACCCCGCGTCCTCGCCGAACGCTACGAACTCGTCGAGCTGCTCGCACGCGGCGGGATGTCCGAGGTGTACCTGGCCCAGGACCGTCGCCTCTCACGTCCCGTTGCGGTGAAGGTGCTCGCCGCCGAGCTCTCGCGGGACCCCGCGTTCGTCGAGCGGTTCCGGCGCGAGGCCCAGGCCGCTGCGAACCTGAACCACGCCAACATCGTTTCGGTCTACGACTGGGGGCAGGACGGCGAGACCTCGTTCATCGTCATGGAGCACATCGACGGGCGCTCGGTGCGTGAGCTCATCCGGGCCCGTGGCCGGCTCGACGACCTCCAGGTCGCGGGCATCGGCTCGGAGATCGCGGCGGCGCTCGCCAGCGCACACGCTGCGGGGGTGGTCCACCGCGACATCAAGCCGGCCAACGTGCTCATCTCGTCGGCGAACCAGGTCAAGGTCACCGACTTCGGGATCGCGCGAGCCGGAACGGGCGGCACCGAGCTCACCCGCACCGGGTCGGTGATGGGGACCGCCACCTACTTCTCCCCCGAGCAGGCCCAGGGGCTCGAGTGCGACGCGCGCTCCGACGTGTACTCGCTCGGCATCGTGCTCTACGAGATGGCCACCGGCTCCCCGCCGTTCAGCGGCGACAACGCAGTGACCGTCGCGTACCAGCAGGTGCAGGACCCGGCACCGCCCCCGTCGACCCGTAACCCGGAGCTCGCGCCCGCGCTCGAGGCGATCATCCTCACCTGCCTCGCCAAGGATCCGGGGGCTCGCTACCAGTCGGCCGACGACCTGCGCGCCGACCTGCTGCGGTTCCGACGGGGCGAGACGATCGTCGGCGGTCCGCAGTTCGCGAACGTCATCGACGTGGAGGCCACCGCGGCCCACGCCGCAGTGGCGGGCACCACAGCCGGCGCGGCGGTGGCCGCCCCGCCTCGGCAGGCCCCGCGGGGCCGCAGCCGGGGCACCGTCCTCGGCGTGGGTGCCATCATCGCCCTGCTCATCGTCGTGCTCGCCGGCCTGCTCGTGTCGCGAGCGGGCGGGGGCGGCGGCGGCAGCGTCGTCGAGGTGCCGAGCGTCGTCGGCCTGCGGGAGGAGCCGGCTCGCCAGACCATGGAGCAGCGCGGGTTCCGCGTGCGGGTCGACCGCGTGCCGAACACCCGACCCAAGGGCGAGGTGTTCGGCCAGGACCCGGAGGGCGGCACCCGTCTCGCCGAAGGTGAGACGGTCCTGCTGCGGGTCTCCTCCGGAGAGGGCGCGGTGCTCATCCCCGACGTGAACGACAAGCTCGCCGAGGATGCTCGCTACGACCTCGAGGCCAAGGGCTTCACCGAGATCGTGACGCGGGAGGAGGAGAGCGAGACGATCATCGCCGGCAACGCGACGCGCACCGTTCCCGCCGCAGGCAAGCGGGTGCCGGTCGACCAGCCGATCACGCTCTACGTCTCGTCGGGCAAGCCGAAGGTGACCGTGCCGAACCTCGACGGCCTCACGCTCAACGACGCACTCGTCGAGCTGCGCGCGGTGAACCTCACCCCGCAGACCGTGCGGGAGCCGTCGGACACGGTCGAGATCGATCGGGTGATCTCCACCGATCCGACCGGCGGCAGCACCACGACGAAGGGCAGCGTCGTGAAGCTCATCATCTCGTCGGGACCGGCACCCAAGGCCGTCCCGAACGTGGTCGGCGCGACCGAGTCGGCCGCGACCTTCACCTTGCGCAGCGCGGGCTTCACGGTGGTCGTGCTGCAGGTGCCCTCCATCGACGCGAGCAGCGGCAAGGTGGTGAGCCAGAGCCCGAGCGCCGGCACCGCCGCGGACGCGGGCACCTCGGTCACCATCTCGGTCGGCACCGGGGGGATCACCACCACGTCGAGTTCCACCACCACCTCGACCCCGTAGGCGCGCGGTGAGCCGCCTCGCCGAGTGGTACCTGGCCCACGGTCGTCACGACCTGCCGTGGCGGGCCACCCGCGACCCGTGGGCCGTGCTCGTGAGCGAGGTCATGCTCCAGCAGACCCAGGTGACGCGCATCCTCGAGGC
>JBJTQX010000067.1:0-27128 GCA_046075855.1 Actinomycetes bacterium | reverse complement strand
GACCGCACCGCGCTCGAGGAAGGCCTCGCGAAGACGAGCCGCGATCCGGCGTCGCTTCGTGGCCGGCTCGAGGACTGGCTCGCGGGCCGGCTCGCCGACGCCACCGAGGTCCGGATCGGCGAGGTGACGAGCCCGTCGTCGAACGGCATGTCGAGCGAGACGCTGCTCTTCGACGCGTCGTGGCGGGACGGGGGCGGCGAGCACCGTGCCGACCTCGTGGCGCGGGTCGAGCCGGACACCATCGACACGCCGGTCTTCCCGGTCTACGACCTCGAATCGCAGTTCCGGATCATCTCGCTCGTCGGCGACCGGACCGACGTTCCGGTCCCGCGCATGCGCTGGCTCGAAACCGATCCGGGACCGCTCGGCGCCACCTTCTTCGTGATGGACCGGGTCGACGGGCGCGTGCCGCCCGACATCCCGCCGTACACCATGGACGGCTGGGTGCTCGCCGCCTCCGAGGCCGAGCGGGCGACGCTCGAGCGCACGACGGTCGAGACGCTCGCCGAGCTCCACACGCTCAACCCCGGCAACGTCGACGTCGGGTTCCTCGAGTTCGACGCGCCCGGCGACACCCACCTCCGTCGCCACGTCGAGGCCCAGCGGGGCTACTACGAGTGGGTGCGCAACGGGCGTACGCACCCGATCATCGACGAGGCGTTCGCGTGGCTCGAGGACCACTGGCCGGCCGACGAGGGTGAGACCGTGGTGTCGTGGGGCGACTCCCGGATCGGCAACATCATGTACGCGGGTTTCGAACCGGCGGCGGTGCTCGACTGGGAGATGGCGGGTCTCGCGCCACGCGGACTCGACGTCGGCTGGATGATCTTCCTCCACGTGTTCTTCCAGGAGATCACCGAGCAGCTCGAGCTCCCGGGTCTCCCCGACTTCATGCACCGCGACCGGGTGCGCGCGACCTACGAGGAGGCGGCCCGTGTGCCGCTCGAGCACCTCGAGTTCTTCGAGGTGTACGCGGCGCTGCGCCACGCGGTGGTCATGACCCGGGTCCACGAGCGCACCGTGCGGTTCGGGCAGGCGACCTGGCCCGATGACCCCGACGAGGTCATCTACCACCGACCGGCGCTGCGCCGGATGCTCGACGGCACGTACTGGGGCTGACCGCTCATGGATGAGCCGGTGCACCCCGAGCCGCGTCGCACGCTGTCACGCCGCGCGGTGCTCGGCGGCATCGGCGCGGCCGGTGGACTGCTCGGTGCGGGCGTGCTGCCGGGCGTGGCCGGCGCCGCGTCGACGACGAGCACCACCCGGCCCCCGGATGCCCGCACGCAGGCGCGGACCATCCCCTTCCACGGTCGCCACCAGGCCGGCATCGCCGACCCGGCACCGCGGCACGCCACGGTCACCGCGTTCGACGTGACTGCGGCCGACCGCGCAGGCCTCCGGACCCTGCTCGACGCGTGGACCATCTCCGCCGAGCGCATGGCTCGCGGGCTCCCGGCCGGCCCGAACCTCGACGTCACGCGGCCCCCCAACGATCCCGGCGAGGCGATGGGTCTCGGCCCGTCGGGCCTCACCATCACCGTCGGCGTCGGGCCGTCCCTCTTCTCCGGCACGAACGGGCGGCGGTTCGGGCTCACGGCCCGCCGACCGGAACCGCTCGCCGACCTCCCGGCGTTCGCCGGTGATGCCCTCGTCGAACGCTGGAGCGGCGGCGACCTCATCGTGCAGGCCTGCTCCGACGACGCGCAGGTCGCCTTCCACGCGATCCACGCGCTCACGGTGACCGGGGCCGGGCTCGCCCGCGCGCGCTGGACCGTCGACGGTTTCCTCGGAACCCCCCGCGGCACCGAGTCCCCGACCCCACGCAACCTGCTCGGGTTCAAGGACGGCACCGCCAACCCCTCGCCCGCGCAGTTCGACCGTGTCGTGTGGGCCGGCGAACGGCCGAGTTGGATGCGCAACGGCACGTACCTCGTGGTGCGGCGCATCCGCCTCGACCTCGCGAAGTGGGACGCCGAGGCGCTCGACGACCAGGAGGAGACCATCGGCCGGGTGCGCTCCACCGGCGCTCCGCTGTCCGGCGGCACCGAGGAGACGGCACCACGCCTGCGCGGGCCCGGCTCGGACGCGATCCCGGCGAACGCACACATCCGCCTCGCCGCGCCCGCGATGAACGATGGGGCCCGCATCCTGCGCCGCGGGTACAACTACAGCGCGGGCGCCACAGCCGACGGTGCGCTCGACGCAGGTCTGCTGTTCCTGGCGTACCAGCGCGATCCGCGCGAGCAGTTCGTGCCGATCCAGACGCGGCTCGCCGCGAGCGATGCGCTCAACGACTACCTCACCACGGTGGGCAGTGGTGTGTACGCGGTCCTGCCCGGCGTCCGTGAGGGCGGCTCGTACGCCGACGCCCTCCTCGGTTAGCCGAGCGCGCCCTGCTCGCGCAGCGCAGCGATCGCGCGGGCGTCGAGGCGGAGCACGTCGGCGAGCACGGCGTCCGTGTGCTCGCCGACCGTCGGCGCCTTCGTCGGCACGAGCGGCTCCTGGCCCTCGATGAGCAGTGGGAACGGCAGCTGGTCGGCGCCGAGCCGCTCCTTCGGGATCCATGAGAACCGGGCCGCGAACTGCGGGTCGTCCTGGAGGTTCTGCGGGGTGTTGACGGGTGCGATCGGCACGTCGACGTCGATGCCGAACTGCACCCACTCCGCGGTGGTCCGGCCCCGGAAGATCTCGGTGAGTTCGGCCTGCATCTCCCGGTTGCCGCGCGCGTGGTCGCCGTACTCGGAACCCGGCCAGCGCTCGAACATGTCCGAACGATCAACCGCCGCGCAGAACGACTTCCAGAAGTGCTGCTCGGACGCCATGAAGAGCACGTGGCCGTCGGCCGACGCGTAGAGCTGGTACCGAACACCGCCCCGCATCCCGGCGATCGCCGGCGCACGCCGCTCGAACCCGTCGGCCGCGTTGCCCGTGACCTCCGACTCGGGCCGCTCGTACGCCTTGAACGACTCGCTCCGGTACCAGTCGAAGGCCGCCGCGGCGTCGGACTGCGCGATCTCCATCGCGCACCCGCTCCCCGACTCCCTCGCCTTGATGACCGCCGCGAGGATGCCGAGTCCACCGAAGAGGGGCGCCGCGTTGATGCCGATCGACACGTGGTTCGGGATGGTCGGGAAGCCGTGGTCGTCTACCTCGGGCTCGAAGATGCCCGCCCACGCGTCGTACGCGATGCCGTGGCTCGCGAGCGTCTCGTACGGTCCGGTCATGCCGTAGCCGGAGATCGTGCACTGCACGATGCGCGGGTTGATCTCCTGCATCCGCTCGAAGGTGAGTCCCCGGCGCGCCAGACCGCCCGGGCGCATGGCCTCGACGACCACGTCAGCCTCGCGGATGAGGTCGAGGGCCAGCGCGATGCCCGCCTCCGTGCGCAGGTCGAGCGTGACGCTGCGCTTGCCGCGGTTGACGTGCAGGTGCATGAGGGAGGTGCCCTCGACGATCGGCCAGGTCATGCGCCGCACGTAGTCGCCTGCGGGCGGCTCCACCTTGATGACGTCGGCGCCCAGGTCAGCGAGGGCCGTGGTGATGGCCGCGGGTCCGAGCATCGAGAACTCGATGATCCGGACGCCGGAGAGCAGCCCCTCGTTCGCCGCCATGTGCACCCCTCGCTCGTCGTCGACCCGCCGGGCGGCGGGCCGGGAGCAATCTACGCGGGGCCAGCCTGCGAGCCCCGAAGCAGCCCGCCCGGGAGTGCGCCCGTGTGCTCGCCGTCCTCGAAGGTGAACCTGCCGCGCTTGACGGTCGCCCGGTACCCGGACGCGTCCTGCACGAGGCGGCGGCCACCGGCCGGCAGGTCGTGGACGATCCGCGGCGGACGGCACGCGAGGCGGTCGAGGTCGATGAGGTTCAGGTCGGCGAGGTAGCCGGGCGCGAGGACCCCGCGATCGAACCACCCGAGGTGCGCGGCCGTGCGCTGCGTGTACCCGTGCACGAGCCATTCGAGTGGCAGCCGCTCACCGTGCTTGCGGTCGCGGGCCCAGACGGTGATCGTCGAGGTCGTCATCGAGGCGTCGCAGATCGCACCGCAGTGCGCGCCCGCGTCCGAGAGGCCGAACAGCGAGAAGGGCGCGGAGATCATCTCTGCGATGTCGTCGAACGAGTGGTTCGCGTAGTTGAAGAGCGGGATGTACAGGAGTCGGCGACCGTCCTCCTCGAGCAGCGTGTCGTAGGCGAGGGCCGCCGCGTCCACCCCGGCTCGGGCCGCCGCAGCCGCGAGCGAGTCGGACGGGTCGAGTTCGTAGTCCACCGGGTCGGTGAGCCGGAACATCACGTCGAAGCCACCGGAGAGCTGGCGCATGAGACCGTCGGGCACCGCAGCCATCAACTCGGCGTGCTCGCGCAGGATCCGCTCGCGGAGCGCGGGATCGCGGAGCGCGGCCACGCGCTCGCCGAGCGGGAGGAACTGGAGCGGGCCGAAGGACGGGCAGAAGAGGAACGGGTTCGCCGTGGCCTCGAGACCCTCGAGCACGCCGATCGGCCGGGTCGCGACCTGGGGCTTGAGGTCGAGGCCGGTCGCCCGGGCCCGTTCGACCCGATCGAACAGGTACCGCCAGCGCTCGGGCGCGTGGTACGGCTGCTGCACGGTGAACGACAGGGGGCGGCCGGAGGTGCGGGCGAAAGCCTCGATGAGGTCGAACTCACGGGCCGCGAACTCCTCGTCGGTGGAGAGGTAGCAGTCGGAGATGAGCTGCGTCACTCCGCGGCCGTGGACCCGCATGACCTCGGCGAGGGCGAGGAGCTCGCGCTCCCCCGCGGTGAGCGTGCCGATGTTGGCGCCGTCCTTCGTGCGGTGGATCTCGGTGCGCGACGTCGCGAACCCGATCGCGCCTGCGTCGAGCGCCTCGCCGAGGAGCGCGGCCATGCGCACCACCTCGTCGTCGGTCGGCTCGGCCGTGTGGTCCGCACCCCGATCCCCCATGACGTAGGTGCGCAGCGCCGCGTGCGGGACGTGGCTCCCGACGTCGATCGTGCGTGGCATCGCCGCCACCGCGTCCAAGTACTCGGGGAAGGACTCCCAGTTCCACGTGAGCCCCTCGGCGAGCGCGGTGCCCGGGATGTCCTCGACGCCCTCGAGGAGACCGATGAGCCAGTCGTGGCGGTCCGGCGCGGCCGGTGCGAAGCCGACCCCGCAGTTGCCGACGGCCACGGTCGTGACACCGTGGACCGACGACGGCGCGACGATCGGGTCCCAGGTGATCTGACCGTCGTAGTGCGTGTGCAGGTCGACGAACCCCGGCGTGAGGAGCAGGCCGTCGGCGTCGATGACCCGGGCGCCCGAGGTCGAGACCTCCGAGCAGTCGCCCACCGCCACGATGCGCTCGCCCTCCACCGCGAGGTCACCGGTGGTCGCGGGTGCTCCCGTGCCGTCGACGATCGTGGCGTTGCGGATGACGAGGTCGGCCATGCGGGGCAGGCTACCGACTCGACCGCCGGGCCGACCCGAGCGGACCGATCAGACGGGTGCGGCGAGGGGTGCCGGGTCGGAGAACTCCGGCAGCGTGGCGAGGCAGGCGGCGACGAGGTCGTCCCGCAGGTCCCGCACGCGCGGGTCGTCCCACCGGTTCACCCGCTGGAGCGGATCCTCGGCGTGGCAGTACAGCTCACCCTCGGTGCCGTCGTGGACCGTGCCGGGCAGCGCCGCCGTGCAGGTCCAACCGTCGCGGTGGATCGTGCGCAGGTGGATCGCCGTGCCGTTCGGGTGCACCGAGTCCCACACGGTCACCACGGAGTCGCGCCCCTGCGCCGCGGCCGCAGCATCGGTCTGCGGGAGCGGGCTCCCGTCCATCCACTCGGGCACCGGGAGCCCGGCGATCTCACAGAACGTCGGAGCGAGGTCGAGGATCCCGACCGGGGTCGAGACGACCGACGGGTCGACGCCCGCGCTCGCGGCGGGTCGCCAGATCATCGGGAGCCGCATGAGCGAGTCGACGTGGTACGGCCCCTTGAACAGCAGGCCGAAGTCGCCCTGGAACTCACCGTGGTCGGTCGTGAAGATCACGTCGGTGGTGTCGGTCCAGCCGCGCGCCTCGATCGCCGCCATGACGCGCCCGAGCGCTTCATCGATGAGTTCGTTCTTGACGTGCACCCGCGCGTTGATCTCGAGGATCTGCTCGGGCGTCAGCGTCGCCGGCACCCACGCACGCGGCGCCTCGTAGTTGGACACGAGGTCGCCATCGTACCAGCGTCGCCAGTGCACCGGCTTCGCGTCGAGGATCGCCTCACGCGTCCCGCGGTCGACCGGGTAGCCCTCGGGCAGGTCGAGGTCACGCCAGTCGTATCGACCGACCTCGGACTCCGGCGGGTCCCACGGGTGGTGCGGGTCGGGGAAGGACATCCAGCAGAAGAAGTCGTCGTCGGCCTCGAGCGAGTCGAGCCAGGCGATCGTCCGGTCCGCGACCCAGTCGGTCTGGTACCACTCCCTCGGAACCGGGTTGACTGCGACCTGCGGCGCGCCGGTGTCACCGCCCCCCGTCTCGTTGACCTCGAGGCTGAAGTTGAGCACCGGGTAGAAGCCGTTGGCCGCCTCCGGGTGCTCCTTGGCGATCCACTGCGAGTAGTGCGCGTAGCCCCGCGCCGCGTGGGTCGCGAACTCCGCGTGCTCGAAGCCCCGAACCGGCCCGAACGAGTCGGCCATCGCGATCCGGTTCTCCTCGAACATGAGGAACGGGTCCAGGAGTGGCTCGAAGTGGGCCTTGCCGACGAGCGCCGTGCGGTACCCCGCGTGGTCCCGGAGGTACGCGGCCACGCTCGGCGCATCGACGGGGAGCGGCACGCCGTTCATCCAGACGCCGTGGTGGTGCACGTGCTGGCCGGTGATCATCG
Source organism: Actinomycetes bacterium (assembly GCA_046075855.1). Classification (GTDB taxonomy): domain Bacteria; phylum Actinomycetota; class Acidimicrobiia; order IMCC26256; family IMCC26256; genus IMCC26256. The sequence continues at coordinate 20,288 of JBJTQX010000067.1, read as the reverse complement.
TGGATCGGGAGGGCATGCACACGACGTTCGGCGGGTGCGCGCGCTCGTAGCGGACGCCACCCGCGGCGATCGCGTCGATCACCGGCGTCCGGGCGATGCGACCGCCGTTGCAGCCGAGGCCGTCGTAGCGCTGCTGGTCGGTGGTGACGAAGAGGATCCGGCGTCCCACGGTCACTTCCCTTCGACGAGGTCGCGGAGGTTGCGGATGGCCCGACCGGTCACGTAGCCGATGATGATCGCCATCGCGTCGGGCTTGATCTCGAGCGAGTACGTCACCAGGCAGGTGTCGTCCTCGAGATCGATCACGTCGATCGTCGAGAGGTGGTCGGAGATCACGAAATTGTCGACGATCTCGTACTGGAACCGCCGCAGCGTGTCGTCGACCGTGACGATCCGCTCGACGATCGGCAGGCCCGAGGGCAGCGTGACGTGGCGACGGTCGCCATCCATCGTCATCTCGCCGAGCTCCGGGAACCACGGCCAGTGCTCGGGGTCGCGGATGAGCGACCACACCGTGTCGGCCGCCGCGTGGACGCGCACGTGCGATCGCTTCGTCGGCATGCGGTGATGGTAACGGAGCCCTCGGCCGCCGTCGACAGAAGTTGACACTCCGACTGCCATTTCCTACGCTCCCCGGGTGCCGAAGGAACCCGCGACCCTCGACGGTCGTCGCGCCCGATCGCAACGCAGCCACGACGCGGTCGTCGACGCGCTGCTCGCCCTCTACCGCGAGGGCCACCACGACGCCGGGGCGGCCGACGTCGCCGCCCGGGCCGGCGTCTCGGTCCGCACGGTGTTCCGGCTCTTCGACGACCTCGACTCGCTCGTCGAGATCGCGATCGAGCGCCAGTGGGAACGCATCGGTGCGCTCCACGATGCGCCGGATGCCACCGGCACGCGAGCCGACCGCGCGCAGGCCCTCGCCCACCAACGCGTCGCCATCCACTCGGCCATCGCGCCGATCGTGCGCGGCGGTCGGCACCTGATCGAGCAGTCCGCCCCCATGCGTCGCACGATCCGCGCCCGACGCGACCTGCTGCGTGAGCAGCTCGAGACCCAGTTCGACCGTGAGCTGCGCGCCCGTTCGGCGTCCGACGGCCGCGAGCTCCTGAGCGCGCTCGAGGTCTGCTGCTCCTTCGAGGCGATCGAGTACCTCCGAGTGGTGGCCGCGCACAGCGCCGAGGAGGCCGAGGCCATCGTCACCCGTTCGTTGCTCGCCCTGCTCGCCCGCTGAACCCGGAGGTCCCGTGTCCGACCACGCTCACCCCGACCTCGCGACGGTCCGATCCGTCGTCGACGAGGGCGACCCCGCGCCCGTCGTGATGCTCAACCTCAACCGCTACCGCGAGCGGGCCGCGTACCCCGAGAGCTGGTCGGGCGCCGACCCCGAGGTGTCCGGTCGCGAGGCCTACCTGCGCTACGGGATCGTGGCGTTCCAGGCGATCACCTCGGTCGGCGGGGCGATCCTCTGGTCGACCGAGGCACGCGAGGTCGTCATCGGCTGCGACCACGAGGACTACGACGAGGTCGTCGCCGTCTGGTACCCGAGCCGCGCCGCGTTCCTCTCGCTCGAGAAGTTCCCGGGGTACCTCGAGGCGCTCGAGCACCGCAGCGCGGCGATCGAGCGCGCGTCGCTCATCGCCTGCGACGCGTCGCCGGATCCCGAGCTCTCGACGCCGTTCCGGTAGCCGAACTCAGCGGGCGCGTGCGGCTCGTCGCGCCGCCGCGCCGATCCGCAGCATGCGGAAGTCGCCGAACGGCGTGCCTGCGACCCGGTTGCACGTGAAGGCGACGGCGAGGTCGTCGTCCGGGCTGGCCCAAGCCCCCGAACCACCGAACCCGAAGTGCCCGAAGGCGTTCGGGATCACCCCGCGGCCGGTGGCCGCCATGTGGTAGCCGAGGCGCCACGCCATCGGGAACCCCACGACGGCATCGGGGCGACGCCCAGGACGCTGCACCGTGGTCGCCCGGCGCAGGGTGTCCGCACCGAGGTACCGCGTCGAGCCGTCGAGGCCGTCAGCCGCGAGCACCGAGTACAGCCGGGCGAGGTCGCAGGCGCGGAAGCAGCCGTTGAGCGCGGGCACCTCGGCCTCGTACACCGCGTCGGACCGGATGAAGTCGGTGAAAGCCGGCACCACGAACGCGTCGATGGCCGGGCGCAGCGCCCCGATCCGCTCGGCCCGGTGGGTCCCTGCCTCGAACCGAGCGGTCGGACTCAGCTCCACGAGCAGGTCGGCCCGATCGTCGCGTCGGTCCGCCGGCCACCCGATGTGCATCTCGCCGAGCCCCAAGGGCGCTGCGACCTCGCGCTGCAACGCATCGTCGACGCTGCCCCCCGTGACCCGCCGGATCACCTCACCGACCAGCCAGCCGTAGGTCACGCCGTGGTACCCCATCCGGGTCCCCGGCGCCCACGCGGGTTCCGCCGCAGCGAGCGCATCGACGACCGCGTCCCAGTCGAGCATCCCGTACGCGTCGTCGACGAGACCCCGCAGCCGGTGCATCGCGGCATCGTGACTCAACAGGTGGCGCACGGTGATGGTGGCCTTGCCCGCCGCGGCGAACTCCGGCCAGTACTCGGCCACCGGTGCGTCGACGTCGATGAGACCGCGGTCGACCAAGCGGTGCACGATCGTGGCGACCACGCCCTTCGTGGTCGAGAACGACAGGGCCGCGGTGTCGCGGGTCCACGGGTCACCGGCCGCGTCGCGGGTCCCGCCCCACGCGTCCACGACGAGTTCGCCCCGGTGGTACACGGCCACCGCCGCACCGCCCGGGTCCGCCGACCGGTGGGTGATGGCGCGGCGCAACTCGCGGGCCACCGGGGCGAAGTCGGGGTGGATGTGGCCCTGGAGCACCGAGGGAGGTTCCCACGCGATCCGGTCCCGGGCCGAACCGCGGCCGAGCCCGGGCCGGGGCCCGGAGCCAGAATGGCGGCGTGAGCACGTTCCCCCACCTCCTCGCCCCAGGGCGGATCGGCGCCATGACCCTGCGGAACCGCATCCTCATGTGCCCGATGGGGGACGCCCTCGCCAACCCCGACGGCACGGTCTCGTCGCGGCAGCTCGCGTACTACGAGGCCCGGGCCCGCGGCGGGGTCGCGCTCATCATCGTGGGGTCCGTCGCGGTCGACTACCCGGGCGGCGCGTTCGCGGCCGAGCAGACCGCGCTGCACACCGATGACCACGTCGCCGGCATCGCCGAGCTCGCGGCCCGGGTCCAGCACCACGGTGCGCGGCTCGCGCTCCAGTTGACCCACGGCGGTCCACAGTCCCTGCACGCCATCGCGACCGGCCATCCGCTGCTCGTGCCGTCACCCCCCGAGTACCACGGCCCCGACCGCATCGCCCGCACGGTCTCCGAGGCGGAGCAGGCCGCCATGCAGCGTCCGTTCCGCCAACCGACGAGCCGGGTCGACCTCCACGTCGCGACCGAGGACGACCTGCTCGCCGCGATCGAGGCGTTCGCCGCGGCCGCGGCGCGCGCCCAGCGGGCCGGGGTCGACGCGGTCGAGGTGCACGGTGGCCACGGGTACCTGCTAGACGCGTTCCGCTCCCCCCGCACCAACACCCGCGACGATGCGTGGGGCGGTGACCGACCCCGGCGCGACCGCCTCCTGCTCGAGACGATCCGCGCGGTGCGCGCCCGGGTGGGCGACGACTTCCCGATGTGGTGCCGGTTCAACGCGGTCGAGCACCACCGGCAGCCGCACGAGACGCTCGACGACGCGCTCGACCTCGCACCGCGGCTCGTGGCCGCCGGGGCCGATGCCCTCCACGTGAGCGCGTACGCGGACCCGTCCGTCGGGGTCGGGATCACCGACGCGCACACGCCGCACACGCCGGGCGCGCTGCTCGGCGCGGCGGCTGCGGTGCGCACGGCCATCGACGCCGCGGTCCCGGTCATCACCTTCTGGCACCTCGACCCCGAGGCCGCCGACGAGGCCATCGCCGAGGGCTACGCGGACCTCGTGGCGATGGGTCGGCGACTGCTCGCGGATCCCGACCTGCCGGCCAAGCTCGCGGCCGGACGCCGGGATGAGGTGCGTCCGTGCATCTACCAGTACCGGTGCATCGGCAACATCTTCCTGAACTCGCACGTCGCCTGCGTCGCGCGGCCCGAGACCGCACGCGAGGAGGACCTCGAGGTCGGCCCGACCGCGACCCCGGAGCGCATCCTCGTGGTCGGCGGTGGTCCGGCCGGGCTCGACGCGGCCTGGCGTCTCGCGGCACGCGGCCACGAGGTCGTGCTGCGCGAGGCCGGTACGCAGCTCGGTGGGCGGCTCGCGATCGCGGCCCGCGGCGACGAGCACCTCGACCGCATGCTCGGTTGGTTGCTCGGGCAGGTCGCCCGCCACGAGGTCGAACTGCACCTCGGGCGGTCGGTGGCCGCGGACGACTCGGCGGGCTTCGATCGGGTCGTGCTCGCGACCGGCGGCGGGTGGGGGCGACCCGCCGTGCCCGGCGCCGACCTGCCGCACGTGCGCAGCCTCGACGACCTCGAGACCTGGGACGACGACCTCGACGGACCCGTCGTCGTGCTGGGGGGCGGCAAGGCGGGACTCACGCTCGCCCGCCGCGCCCGGGGCCTCGGGCACGAGGTGACGGTGGTCGAACCGAGCGCGGTGCTCGCGGTCGAGCTTGGGCTCCCCGGCAGGTTCCGGTGGATCGCCGACCTCGAGGCGGCCGGGGTGCGGCTGCTCCCCTGCCACGCCGTCGCCGGCATCACGGCCACGGACGTCGCCGTGACCGGTCCGGACGGCGAGGGCGAGGCGATCCCGGCCTCGACCGTGCTCGTCGCCGCCGCCGGTCCCGTCGACGACGCCCTCGCTGCGGCGTTCCGCGCCACCGGTGTCCCGGTCGAGGTGGTCGGCGACGCGCGGGCGGCCGAACGCCTCGAGGGCGCGTTCCGCGACGCGGCCGAGCTCGCGGTCAGGACCTGACGAGACCCCGGGCCGCCACGAGCGGCAGGTCGAGCACCGAGAGCAGCCCGGGTCGGGCCTCGCAGACCGCGGGGATCGCGTTCACGATGCGTCCGGCCGTGCCCACGAGCCCACCGGTGTTGTGGTCACCGTCGTCGCCCATCATCTGCACATCGCAGGTGTACGACGGGTTGCCGGTCACCACCACCCGGTACCCGCTGTGTCCGACCGGCTGCGGCCAGTCCGGCGCGAGGTCGTCGTCGAGCCGGGTCACGTGCTCGAGGATCACCCGCGGCACGCCGCCGACGATGCCCTGCACCTCGAAGCGCATGGCCCCGGTGGTGCCCGCCCGCACGAGGCCGAACCCGAGGTCGATGTCCACCGGGGTGGGCACCCGCTCGTGCACCTCGCGGATCTCCTCGAGCTCCACGCCGAGGCCCGCGGACACCGCCTTCACCACACCGCCCCACGCGAAGGTGAGCACGCCGGGTTGCAGGAGCATCGGGGTCTCGTCGAGCGAGCCGCCGAAGCCCATCGTGTCGAAGAGCACCGTGGGCTGCGCGTAGGTCGCGTAGTTCACGATCTCCATCATCCGCACCGAGTCCACGTACTCGCAGGATCCCGAGAGCACGAGCGGGAGCAGGTCGTTGGCCCACCCCGGGTCGATGCCCGAGGTCCAGCAGGACACGCCGGCCTCCTCGCACGCACGCTCGAGCGGCGCGCGCAGCCCCTCCGGCACGTGGTCCGGCCAGATCATCGGCACCACCGAGGAGGAGACGATGTTCTTACCCGACGCGGCGATGCGCGCGAGGTCCGCGATCGCCTCGCCGGGACGCAGGTCCGCGGTCGCCGTGTAGCAGACGCAGTCCGCGTCGAGCGCGAGCAGCGCCTCCGCGTCGTTCGTGGCCAGCACCCCCGTCGGCTCGATCCCCGCGAGGGTGCCCGCATCGACGCCGACCTTCTCGGGACTGTGCACCCAGAGCCCCACGAGCTCGAGGTCGGGGTGACGGGCGATGAGCCGGAGCGCGTGGATCCCCACGTTGCCCGTGCTCCACTGGATCACTCGGAGGGTCATGGGCGGGCACGCTACCCGTCACTCCCGGTGCGCCACGGAGGCACCGGTCGCTACGGTTGCGCCCATGCTCGTCGCCTCCGACCCGACCCGGTCCGCCGCGCTCGCCGATGCCCTCACCGCGGTGCTGCCCGCGGGTCGGGTACTCGCCGGGGAGGCCATCCCCGATGACTACGCGCACGACGAGGCGCTCACCGTCACGCCGGTGCGTCCGGCCATCCTCGTACGTCCCGAATCGACAGCCGAGGTCGCCGAGGTGCTGCGCCTCGCCGACGACCACGGGGTCCCGGTGACCGCGCGCGGATCCGGCACCGGCCTCTCGGGCGCGGCCGTGCCCGATCCGAACGGCGTGCTCATCTCGTTCGAGCGGATGGCCACGGTCCTCGAGATCGACACGGAGAACCACACCGCGACCGTGCAGCCCGGCGTCACCCTCGAGCAGCTCGACGCCGCGCTCGCGCCCCACCGGCTCGTCTACCCGGTGTTCCCCGGCGAGTACAGCGCGAGCCTCGGCGGCAACGTGGCCACGAACGCCGGCGGCATGCGCGCGGTGAAGTACGGCGTGACCCGCCACCAGGTGCTCGGCCTCGAGGCGGTGCTCGCCGGCGGCGAGGTGATCCGCACCGGCGGCAAGTTCGTGAAGGCCACCTCGGGCTACGACCTCACCCAGCTCATCACCGGCTCCGAGGGCACGCTCGCCGTGGTCACCGAGGCCACCCTGCGCCTCTACCCGCGGCTCGAGTACACCGCGACGATCCTCGTACCGTTCACGACGCTCGACGAGGTCACCGCCGCCGTGCCCCGGATCCTCGACCGAGGGGTGGGACCGCTCATCCTCGAGTACATCGACCTACTCACCATGTCGGTCGTCACCGAGTTCGTCGGCCTCGACCTCGGCATCCCCGAGACGGTGCGGAGCGCCGCGCTCGCCTACCTCGTCGTGCAGATCGAGCAGCGCTCGGCCGAACGCCTCGACGAGGACGTGGCCGAACTCGGCGAGCTGCTGGCCGACCTCGGCGCGCTCGACGTGTACGTGCTGCCCTCCACCGCGGGCGAGAAGCTCATCGAGGCCCGCGAGAAGGCGTTCTGGGCGGCCAAGGCCAACGGCGCCGACGACATCGTCGACATCGTCGTGCCCCGGGCCAGCGTGCCGGAGTTCATGGCCCGCGTCGCCGAGATCGCCGACGAGCACGCGACCTGGATCGCCGGCTGCGGCCACGCCGGCGACGGCAACGTGCACCTCTCCGTGTTCCAGGGCGACCCGGAGACCCGGTACGCCGTGCTGCGGCGGCTCTTCGAGGCGGGCATGGGCCTCGGCGGTGCCATCTCCGGCGAGCACGGCATCGGCACGGCGAAGCGACGCTGGTACCTCGAGCTCGAGGACCCGGCCAAGCTCGCGCTCCAGCGCCGCATCCGTGCCGCATTCGACCCGAACGGTGTGCTGAACCCCGGCACCCTCCTCGACTGATCGGACCCGACGTGAACGGCGCCCAGTCCCTCATCCGCACCCTCGTCGACTCCGGCGTCGAGGTCTGCTTCATGAACCCCGGCACCTCCGAGATGCACTTCGTCGCCGCACTCGACGACGTACCGGCCATGCGCGGCGTGCTCGCGCTCTTCGAGGGCGTGGCGACCGGCGCGGCCGACGGATACGCGCGCGTCGCCGGCCGGCCGGCCGCGGTGCTGCTCCACCTCGGTCCCGGCCTCGGCAACGGGCTCGCGAACCTGCACAACGCTCGCCGGGCCCACTCCCCCGTCGTCACGATCGTCGGCGACCACGCGACCCACCACCACGCGTTCGACGCGCCGCTCGAGTCCGACATCGAGACGGTGGCCCGCAACGTGTCCTGCTGGGTCCACACGACCACCGACCCGGCCCTCGTCGGCGCCGCGGGCGCCGAGGCCGTCGCCCGTGCCCGCACCGCACCCGGCGGCGTGGCCACCCTCATCCTCCCGGCCGATGCATCCTGGGGCGAGGGCGGCGTCGTCGCTGCGCCTGCGGGCGCCCCGACCCCGATCGCGCCCGACGCGAACCGCATCGCCACGGTGGCGGAGGCCCTGCGCAGCGGCGGTCCGGCGGCGCTCATCGTCGGCGACGAGGTGGCCGGCGATCCGGAGCTGCTCGCCGACGTCACCCGCCTCGCCGCGGCGACGGGTGCCCGGGTGTTCGGCGAGACCTTCCCGGCGCGCATGCGCCGGGGCGCCGGGCTCCCAGCACTCGAGCGCATCGCGTACCTCGCCGAGTTCGCGCAATCCCAGCTCGACGGGCTCACCCACCTCGTGACGATCGGCGCGAAGCCGCCCGCCTCGTTCTTCGCCTACCCGGGCCGTCCGAGCGACCTCGTGCCGACCGGATGCGCAGTCACCGCGCTCGTCGAGGCCGGTGAGGACGCACGTGCCGCCATCGCCGGCCTCCTCGACGCCATCGACACCTCCGGGGTCGAGGTGCCGCGGGCCGAGCGGCACCGACCGGAGAGTCCGGTGGGCGAACTCACTGGCGCGTCGCTCGCCGCAGCGATCGGTGCGCTGCTGCCCGAGGAGGCCATCGTCGCCGACGAGGCGAACACGACCGGCCTCTGGCTCAACGGGGCGACTGCGGGCGCGCCGCCGCACGACTGGCTCTCCCTCACCGGCGGTTCGATCGGCTACGGCATGCCGGTTGCCACCGGCGCCGCGATCGCCTGCCCCGACCGGCGCGTGCTCAACGTCGAGGCCGATGGCTCCGCGCTCTACACGTTCCAGGCCCTCTGGACCCAGGCCCACGAGGGTCTCGACGTCACGACGGTGATCCTCAACAACCGCTCCTACGCGGTGCTGAACATGGAGCTCTCCCGCGTCGGCGCGACCCCGGGGCCCCGCGCGCTCGAGATGCTCGACCTGTCCGAGCCGCCCGTCGACTTCGTGGCGCTCGCGTCGGGGCTCGGCGTCCCCGCCTCGAGGGTCGAGACCGCAGAGGACCTCTCCGCCGCGCTCGCCCGCTCCTTCGCCACGCCCGGGCCGTGCCTCATCGAGGCGATGGTGCCCTCCGCCTTCTGAGCGGGCCTAGAGCGACGCGACCGTGCGGCGCACCGCGCCGAGTGACGCGAGCACCGACTCGTCGACCCGCACGCCGAGACCCGGACCGGTCGGGACGCGCAGGGTCGAGCCCTCGAGCACGAACGGTTCGGTGAGGTCGCGCGCGAAGTAGCGCGCGCTGGCGGAGAGGTCGGCGGGTCGCGTGAACCCGGGGAGCGCGGCGAGCGCGACCGAGGCGGCGCGACCCACGCCTGACTCGAGCATGCCCCCACACCAGAGCGGCACCTCGGCCTCGACGCAGAGGTCGTGGATCGCGATCGCCTCGCGCAGCCCGCCGACCGTGGCCGGCTTCACCGTCACCACCGTGCACGCCGCGATCGAGAGCGCCCGCCGGGCCGCCGCCTCCGAGGTGATCGACTCGTCGAGACATACCGGGGTGCGAGCCACCCGCACGAGGCGAGCGTGGGAGGCGAGGTCGTACGCCGGGAACGGCTGCTCGACCATCTCGAGATCGAAGTCGTCGAGCGAGCGGACCGTGCGCATCTCGGTGGCCGCGTACGCGCCGTTCGCGTCGACCTGGAGCGGGAGGTCCGGGAAGCGGTCCCGAATCGCCGTGAGCGGCTCGCGGTCCCAGCCGGGTCGGATCTTCACCTTGACCCGCCCGTACCCCTCGTCGAGGTGCCCCGCGATCCGGTCGAGCAGCGCCGCGTGGTCCGCCTCGAACCCGACGACCACACCGACCTCGACCGCGTCGCGCACCGCGCCGAGATCGGCGGCCAGCGGGGTGCCCGCGGCCCGCAACCGGGCGTCCGCGAATGCCACCTCGAGGCCGCAGCGGGCGGCCGGGAACCCGTCGATCCCGGTGAGCCGGGTCCGCAGCTCGCGCCAGTCCTCGGGCGCGCGGGCGACGAGCGCAGGCGCGAGGAACCGCTCGATGGCCGCCGCGGCCGCGTCGACGGTCTCGGCCGTGTACCCGGTGGTCGTGAACGCCGACACTTCGCCCCAGCCCTCACCGGCGTCGGTGACGACCCGCACGAGCAGCACGTCGCGCGTGTGCAGGTCACCGTGGACGGTGCGGAACGGGTGGACGAGCGGCAGCCCGACCCGGACGATCTCGACGGCCTCGACGGTCACGGTCGACATTCCACCGCATTCGTCCGGCCGGATCCGATCCGGGGCTCGCCGGGTCCAGACGCGGTGAGGCCCCGGCCGGAGCCGGGGCCTCACCGATGGAACGGGTTCGCGAGTGCGTCAGATGACGCGGACGTTCCGGGCCTCTTCGCCCTTGCGCCCGGGGCCGACTTCGAACTCCACGGCCTGCCCCTCCTCGAGGGAGCGGTAGCCGGCGCCCTCGATGGCGGAGAAGTGGACGAAGACGTCCGCCCCACCCTCGCGGGAGATGAAGCCGTAGCCCTTCTCGGCGTTGAACCACTTGACGGTGCCAGTCGGCATCCTTGTTGCTCCTTGCTGGTCGCCCGCCGGCCGGAACCGGTGGGCGGTTTCGTGACGAGCGGGGAGATCGCACCCTGCACGACACAACCGACGCAGTAGCGACGACGGCAGCGAGGAGGCTTGCCCGAACTCGGGCCGGGGCACATCGGGGCTCCGGTTGCGGGCGAGGCTAGTGGAGAATCCTCGGTTCGGGTACCCCGGGACACCCGGCCCATCCCACCCTCCGTGGTCAAGTCGGCCGCAGAGCGTGCCGATAGGCCCCGCATGGTTCTCAGTGCCCCGAGCGAGCGGATCCCCGGCCCTCCGGCCCATCCGGCCGACCAGAGCCGTCTCGTGGCGGCCCTCCACGCCCAGGCGCGCACCGATGCCCTCACCGGGTTGCCGAACCGCCTCGCGTTCGAGGAGCGCCTCGCCGACGCGCTCGCACGACCGCTCGCCGGTCCCGTCTCGCTCGCCATGCTCGACATCGACCACTTCAAGCTCGTGAACGACTCGCTCGGTCACCGCGCGGGCGACGACCTCATCCGCGAGGTCGCGGTGCGCGTGCGCGACGCCGTGCGGGGACAGGACACCGTGGCCCGCCTCGGCGGCGACGAGATCGTCGTGCTCTCCCCCGCCACCGACCTCGACCAGGCCGAGATCCTCGCCGCGCGCATCCAGTCGCTGCTGCGCGCTCCGGTGCAGGTCGGCGGCACCGAGGTCCACGTGACCGCGAGCATCGGGGTCGCGTGCACCGCGGGCACCGACGTCGACGGTGACGACCTGCTGCGCGACGCAGACGTCGCCATGTACGCCGCGAAGCGCCGCGGCCCCGGCGAGGTCGCCCGCTACGACGCCGGCATGGTCGCGGACGCGGTCGATCGGCTCGCTCTCCAGGGCGAGCTGCACCGGGCCATCGAGCAGCGCGAGTTCGCCGTGCACTACCAGCCGATCGTGCACGCCGAGTCGGGCGAGCTCGCCTCGTACGAGGCGCTCGTGCGCTGGCCACGCCCGGAGGGGACCGTGCTCCCCGAGGGCTTCGTGCCGGCCGCCGAGGCCACCGGGCTCATCCACGACCTCACCGACCGGATCCTCGACCTCGTCGTGACCGACCTCGCGGCGACCGACGCGCGTCGCCTGCCCCGCGTCTGGATGAACCTCTCGGGTCAGACCCTCATGCGCCGCAACGCGGCCTCGAAGATCCTCGCCGCAGCGAGCGAGCGCGGGATCGCGCTCGACCGTCTCGGGGTCGAGGTGACCGAGTCGGTGCTCATGGGCGACCTCGCTGTCGTCGAGCGCAACCTCGTGCAGCTGCGAGACCACGGGATGTCGGTGGCGCTCGACGACTACGGCACCGGCTGGGCGAGCCTCGCCGCCATCAAGCGGTTCCCCATCGACGTCGTGAAGATCGACCGCACCTTCACCGCCGGGCTGGCCACGAACGCGCTCGACCGCGCCATCGTGCGCGGCGTGGCCGAGATCGGCCGGGTGCTCCGGCTCGAGGTCGTGGCCGAGGGCGTCGAGACGCAGGAGCAGGCCTGGATCGCCACCGACCTCGGGTGCACTTCGCTCCAGGGGTACCGCTACGGCGCGGCCTCCCCGCTGGCCACCCTCCCGCGCCGCTAGCCTCGGCGCCGTCCGCCGGATCGGCGGGTGAGGAGGAGCGGATCCATGTCCGGACGTACGCCCCGTCGTTCGGGGCGAGCCCCCATCGGCCTCATCGCAAGCGGCATCGCCGGCGTGCTGCTGCTCGTGTTCGTCCTGCAGAACACCGAGCAGGCCAAGGTGAACTTCCTCTGGCTCGACGTGACCTGGGGCATCTGGTTCGTCATCGTCGTCTCGATGCTGCTCGGCGCGGTCATGGGCTGGGGCTTCCGGTTCTGGCGCCGCCACAACGACTGACCGGAGGCGTGGCGCCGTGACCACGTACCGGCACGTGACCGTCGAACGTTGGGCCGGCCCCTGCGGCGCGGTGGTGGGGGGCGTCGACCTCGCCGCCGACCTCGACGACGCGGTCATCGCCGAGATCCGCGCTGCTCTCTGCGAGCACGGGGTGATCTTCCTCCGCGACCAGTCGCTCTCGCCCGAGCAGCAGGTACGGTTCAGCCGCCGGTTCGGGGCCTACAGCCCCGTCCCGTTCGTGCACTCGATCCCCGAGCACCCCGAGGTCATCGCGGTGCGGCGAGAGCCCACCGAGGCCGCAGGCCTCGCGTTCGGCGGGGTGTGGCACTCCGACTTCTCGTTCCTGCCCGAACCGCCCATGGGCTCGATCCTCCACGCGATCGAGGTGCCGCCCTACGGGGCCGACACGCTCTTCGCGAACCAGGCTCTCGCGTTCGCCACCCTCTCCCCCGGCATGCAGCGGATGCTGCGCGGCCTCGACGCAGTCCACAGCGCCCGTGACGCGTACTCCCCGAAGATGCAGGGCATCCACGACCGGTTCGAGGGCATGACCGTCACGACCTCCGACGACGCCAACCGCACGCAGGTGCACCCGGTCGTACGGCGCCACGCGGAGACCGGCGCCGACACCCTGTTCGTGAACCAGCAGTACACGGTGGGTCTCGACGGGTTCTGGGGCCACGAGGCCCGGCCGATCCTCGACCAGCTCTTCGCCCACTCCACCCAGGACTCGTTCACCTGCCGATGGAGGTGGACCGCCGGCGACGTGGCCTTCTGGGACAACCGGGCCGTCCAGCACATGGTCATGGGCGACGTGACCGGCCACCGTCGCCTCATGCACCGCACGACGGTCGCCGGGGAGGCCCCGATCCCGGCCCGGTAGTACCTGACCGCTCGGTCATGTACTGTCCGAGCCCATGGCGACCCGGATCATCGAGGGCGCGGCGGTCCACACGACCGGCGATGGCCCGCCGATCGTGCTGCTCCACGCCAACGGCGGCGATGCCTCGGACTTCTCGGCCATCCGCGACCGCCTCGCCGCCCGGGGCACGGTGCACGCTGTCGACTGGCCCGGATGGGGCGCGGCCGATGCCGACCCCGCACCGACCGCGCTCGGGTACGCCGAGCGCCTGCCCCACATCCTCGACGGCATCGGCGGTGGACCCTTCGTCCTCGTCGGCAACTCGGTCGGCGGCTTCGCCGCGCTGCGTGCGGCGGCCGACCGACCCGACCTCGTGCGCGCCCTCGTGCTCGTCGATCCGGGCGGGTTCACCCCGCGGTGGCCGGGGTCGGTGCTCGCGTGCCGAGCCATCGGTTCCCGCCGGCTCGCGCCGACAATGCTCCGCCTGCTCCCGCGCCTCTACCTCCGGCGCAGCACCGACGCGGTGCGCGCGATCCGAGCGCACGCCGCTGAGATGGCACGGGAGCCGGAGCGAGTCGCCGCGTTCGCGTCGCTCTGGCGTTCCTTCGCCGAACCCGACCACGACGCCCGCGCCGCCGCCGGCCGGATCACCGCGCCGACCCTGCTCGTCTGGGGTCGCCGCGATCCCGTGCTGCCGCGCGCCACCGACGGTCGCCGCGCCCGCCGTGCGCTTTCCCATGCCGAGTTCGTCGCGCTCCCCTGCGGCCACCAGGCGTTCGCCGAGGTGCCGGACGAGTTCCTCGCCGCCGTCGAACCGTTCCTCGACCAGATCCGGAGGGATACACCGTGACCACCTGCATCCGCCGTGACGAGGGTGAGTGGCTCGAGAGCCCCGACGCCGCCGGAACCTTCCGGGTCCTCCGGCTGCACGAGACGGGGGGCGTGACGATCGAGGTCTCGATCCCGGCCGGGGTCACCGGCAACCCCCACCGGCACCCCGAGGGCGAGGAGCTCTTCATGCTGAGCGGCGAGGTCGAGATCGACGGCCTCCGGCTGCACCCCGGCGACTACCTCCACACGCCACCGGGCGCGGTGCACCGTGCGCGGGCCATCACCGACACCCGGTTCATCCTCGTGCTCCCGGCCGTCCCCGAGTACCGGTGAGCGCCCCCGTTCGTCGCCGCGGGCCCGGGAGTCGGGCCGACGAGTCGCACCCGACCCGCCACGACCTGCTCGACGCCGCCGGTGCCCTCGTCGACCGCGACGGCTTCGACGCGTTGAGCATCAGCGAGGTGACCCGGGAGGCCGGACTCGCCAAGGGCACCTTCTACGTGCACTTCGGTGACCGCGCCGAGCTGCTCGTCGAGCTCCACCGCCGGTTCCACGACGACCTGTACGCCGCGATCGAAGCCGCGACCACTGCGCTCCCGCCGGGTCCCGCACGCGCCCGGACCCGCGTCACTGCCTTCCTCGACGGCTGCCGACGCCAACGGGGAGTCCGGGCCATGCTGCTCCAGGCCCGGTCGGAACCGGCCGTCATCGACGAGGTCCGACGGCGCAACGACCGGACCGCTCGCCTCCTCGCCGAGGATCTCGAGGCCGTCGAGTACCCGCTCGAGACGGCGAGGCTCCTCGTGGCGGCCACGGCGGAGACGGCGCTCCAGGAACTCACCGCCGGCCGCGCCCTGCCGCGCCTGCGCGCGGCGCTCGACGGGATCGTGCCCGCCTGACGGGTCAGTAGTGCCAGGGGAAGGGCGACCAGTCGGGGTCGCGCTTCTCGAGGAACGAGTCGCGACCCTCCGCGGCCTCGTCCGTCATGTAGGCGAGCCGGGTCGCCTCGCCCGCGAAGACCTGCTGGCCGACGAGCCCGTCGTCGATGAGGTTGAACGAGAACTTCAGCATGCGCTGCGCCGTGGGGCTCTTGCCGTTGATCTTCGCCGCCCACTCGAGCGCGACCCGTTCGAGGTCGGCGTGGTCGACGACCGCGTTCACCATGCCCATGCGGTGAGCGTCCTCGGCGGAGTACTCGTCGCCGAGGAAGAAGATCTCGCGGGCGAACTTCTGGCCGACCTGCCGGGCGAGGTAGGCCGAGCCGAACCCGCCGTCGAAGGACGCCACGTCGGCGTCGGTCTGCTTGAACCGCGCGTGCTGACGGCTCGCGAGCGTGAGGTCGGACACCACGTGGAGGCTGTGGCCACCACCGGCCGCCCAACCCGGCACCACACAGATGACGACCTTCGGCATGAAGCGGATGAGCCGCTGCACCTCGAGGATGTGGAGCCGACCGGAACGGGCCGGGTCGATGGTCTCGGCGGTGTCGCCCTCCGCGTACCGGTAGCCGTCACGGCCGCGGATGCGCTGGTCGCCGCCCGAGCAGAACGCCCAGCCACCGTCCCGCGGGCTCGGGCCGTTGCCGGTGAGCAGCACGCAGCCGACGTCGGAGGTCTGGCGCGCGTGGTCGAGCACCCGGTACAGCTCGTCGACCGTGCCGGGGCGGAACGCGTTGCGCACCTCGGGCCGGTCGAAGGCCACCCGCACGGTGCCGTGCGCCCGGGCCCGGTGGTAGGTGATGTCGACGAGGTCCTCGAAACCCGGGACCGCGTCCCACGCGGTCGGGTCGAAGATCTCGGAGACGCCGGCGGTGCTCACGGGCGGCACGCTACGCGAACCGCGTCGACCAGCCGAGATCGACGCGGCCTCAGTTGACCTGCCGACCCGCCTCGCCCCAGTACTGGGCCCGCAGCGCCTTCTTGTCGGGCTTCCCGAGCGGACTCAGCGGGATCTCACCCACGAAGTCGACCGTCTTGGGCGCGTAGTGCGAACCCTTCGCCTCCTTCACGAGCGCGATGAGCTCCTCGGGATCGGCCGACTGGTCCGGGCGCAGCACGACGATCGCCTTCACCGATTCGCCCCACTTGTCGTCGGGCACGCCGATCACCGCGCTCTGCGAGACCGCGGGGTGCGTACCGAGCACGTCCTCGATCTCGCGGGGGAACACGTTGAACCCGCCCGAGACGATCATGTCCTTCTTGCGGTCGACGATCGTGAAGAAGCCCTGCTCGTCCTCGCGGGCGACGTCGCCGGTGTGGAGCCAGTCGAACTCGAAGGCCGCGGCGGTCTCCTCGGGCTTCTTCCAGTAACCGCCCATCACGAGGGGGCCGCGCACGCAGATCTCGCCGGGCTCGCCTCGGGGCACACGGTTGCCCTGCTCGTCGAGGAGCGCCACGTCGACCCAGGGCACGGGCCGTCCGCAGGTCGCCAGCCGCTCGAGGTCGTCCGGGTCGTGCTCGTCCTTGCGCAGCACGGTGATGGTCATCGGGCACTCGGCCTGGCCGTAGAACTGGAAGAAGATCTTCCCGAACCGTTCGATGGCCTCCTTGAGCCGCGTCGGCGAGGCCGCCGCTGCGCCGTAGAACACCGTGTCGAGCGAGGAGAGGTCGAACTCGTCGAGCCGCGGGTTGTCGAGGAGCGTGTAGAGCATCGTCGGGACGAGCATCGTGGCGGTGACCCGGTGCTCCTGCACGGTCTCGAGGAACCCGTCGGGCGTGAAGTACGGCATCACGATGAGCGAGCCACCGCGCAGCAGGGTCGGGATGAAGAACGCCGCGCCCGCGTGGCTGAGCGGGGTGCAGATGAGGAACCGCAGATCCTCGGGCCACTCCCACTCGGCCATCTGGATGGCGGTCATGGTGGCGCCGCTGCGGAAGGTGCTCATGACCCCCTTCGGCTTGCCCGTGGTGCCACCGGTGTACACGAGCCCGCCGAGCCCCTCCGGGTCCATCGCCGGCGGCACGAGCGGGCCGGGCTCGAAGCCCGCCGCCACCTCGATGAGGTCTGCGTCGGCCGCGTCGCACGGTCCGAGCGAGAGGAGGCGCAGCGAAGGGACGCGCTCCTTGAGGGCCGCGGCGCGCTCGGCGAAGATCGGGTCGAAGATGAGCGCCTCGATCTCGGCGTCCTCGAGCACGTACACGTGGTCGTCCACCGAGCCGAGCGGGTGCAGCGGCGTGCCGCGCACCCCGGCGACACCGTTGGCCCCGATGCAGTACAGGACCTCGGGCCGGTTGAGCGCCAGCATCGAGACCGGCGTGCCGAGCCCGATGCCGGAGGCCCGGTAGGCCTGCACGAACCGGCTCATCTCGTCGCGCACCTGCGCCCCGGTGAGCACCTGCCCGTCGATGTAGACCGTCGGTCGGTCCGCGTTCTGCTCCAGGGCCCGCACGATGAGGTGCGGCGTGAAGGTCGGTGCGTACAGGTCCGGCGCGGCCATCGGGTCCCCCTCGTCGAGTGTGCCCCGGCAAGGTACGGGGCCCGCCCCGCCCCCCGCCAGCCGCAGGAGTGCCGAGCGGGCCCCGTGGGTCCGTCTCCGGTGGCGGGTAGCCCGCCGTGGATCAGTGCGTGTGCGAGCCGCAGGTCCCGCCGAAGCCCTCGATGCCGGCGAACGGCCCGCAGACCTGCGGGGTCATCCACACGTGGAGCATGGGCGGCGTCGGGCGGAACGTGCCGCGGGTGCACGTGCCGTTGATGAGCAGGCCGACGACCCTCGTGCCCTCCCAGCAGAGGTTCTGGTGGTCGTGCCAGGTCGTGAGCGACCCCGCGATCTCGGGCACGTCCGCCATGGTCTTGTTCGGCTCGAGGATGTACATCCCGGAACCGAGCACCCAGGTGTTGTCCGGGTTGCGCTGGAGGACGATCGACTCGACCTTCGCCGGGTCGAGCTCGATGCCGTCGCTGAGGCGCGGCCAGTTCACGAAGTGCTCGAAGCCCGTCCCGGCGTCGCCGATCGAGCCGTACCCGTCGGCGACGAGCGCGTTGCGCAGCGCCGTGTTCGTGAGCCCGTTGTACTTGGCGAGCGCGGCCTTCGTGTTGTCGAGGAGCGCCTGGGCCCGGGCCTGCTGCTCGGCCGAGAGACACGGGTCCGAGATCGAGATGATCAGGCGGGCGCACGGGTCGCCGGGCGTCGTGGTCACCGTCGTGTGGTCGTGGCCGTCGGTGTGCGGCGTGGTCGTCCCGGTGGTACCGCCCGTCGTGGCGTGGTTGTGGGTGTCCGTCGCGCCGCCGGCCGACGCCGTGGTCGCGTGGTCACCGTGATCGTCGTGGCCGACGCTCCCCGTCGCACCGGCGGCGGTCGACGCGTGGTCAGCGTGGTCGGCGTGGTCGGCCGATGCCTTCGAGCCGGAACCGTGGGCGTGACCGCCGTCGGCGGTCGCCTCCGTCTCGCCGTGCGCGTGGGCGCCCTCGGCGTGTCCGCCACCGAGCGCCGGCGAGACCGACATCGTGACGAGTCCGATGACGACGATCGAGGACAGCGTGGTGGCCACGCCGCCGACGAAGCCGCGCACCCGCGGCCCGTGCCACCCGAGGAGCAGGAGGGCCGAGCCGGCGACCGCCACGATCGCGAAGGCCGCAGCGAGGCCGTCGGGCAGGCCGTAGGGCTCGACCACGCCGTCGATGCCGACGGTGCGGGAGACGATCCACACGCCCGTGATCGCAGCCTGGACGGCGATCACGGCGAGGAGGGTGGCGCGACCACCCCGGCGCGCCAGGATCAGCCCGGCGAGGACGAGCTGCATCCACGCCGCGGCCACGAAGAAGGCGCCGTGGGTGCCCGAGGTCTGGAGGTGCTCCGGGGCGAAGGCGAGGTGGATGAGGCCGGCACCGGCGAGGGAGGCCGCCACGATCGTGGCGAGCGGGCCGCTCGCCGCGATCCGGTGGTCCGAGTCGGGGGAACGATCCGGCGGGTTCGTGATCACGTGGGGCTCCGGGGAGGTCGGGGAGGGTCGGGCGAGCGGGCTCGTTCGAGAACGGACGGGAACCTCGGCGGGTTCCCGGGTGGGCACCATTACAGTCGGTCACGGGCCGGATGGCAACGCACCGGGCGAGATGCCGGTGTATCGCCGGCCGTCGGCGTTCCTCCGGGATCATCGGCGGATCGCCGGCCCCGGCGCATGGGCCCTAGGACGGGTTTCCCCACGGTCGGCGGACCGTCAGAAGTGGTCGAGGCGGGCAGGGTCCGGCTCGATCGTGGACCCCACCGGGTGCCAGGCCCGCTCCTTGGACTCGGCCGCCCGCACGTCGTCCTCGGGGAACACCGCCGGCAGGACGAACCCGTCCGTGACCCGCCGGAGCCGGTACCCGACCGATGCGTCACCGCCGAGCACCACCTCGTGGATCGCGAACCCGTCCACCCAGCGGTTCCCGAACCGGGAACGCACCTCGATCCGCCCGTCGGCCGCGAGGGGGGTCGGCGAGATCGAGCCGCCGATCGGTTTGGCCCGATCCTCGAGCGCCCGCTGCTGGGCCGCGAGGCCCTCAGCGATCTGCACGAGGGCCGCCGTGATCTCGGCGCGTTCGGTCCGCTCGGCCTCGAGGGCCTCGGTGAGGCGATGCACGGAGTCGAGCGCGAGGACGAGGTCGTGGCGCTCTCCCGCCTCGCGTGCATCGAGCTGTCGCCGGAGTTCGGCGGTCTCGGCCCGGAGCAGTTCGACGTCGTCGACCGCACGGCGAGCCACCCCCCAGGCCCGCTCGACGGAGGCGTCCGAGCGCTGCTCGGCCGCAACGATCCGCGCCTCGAGCTCCCGGCGCCGACGGCCCCTCGGCCAACCCCCCGACATCCCCCGAAGGCTACGGCCCGGCGGCGCGCGATCGGTGGAGTGTCGGTCGGCGCCGAGGGCGGGAACGCCCGCGAACAGGCCTCAAGGCCCAACGCCCACGTGCCGAAAGGAGCGACCCGCCACCAATCGCGGGCCGTGGCCCGGTACATTCGGCGCACGTTCCACCGCCTCCACACCGAGGAGTACGACATGGGCACCACCTCCGTCCGCCGTTCCGCCATCGCCGCGAGCTCGCTGCTCCTCATCGGAGGCCTCGCGCTCGGCGCCTGTGGCGGGGGCGACAGCGGCTCCAGCAAGGAGGACGCCACCAAGCTCCTGAACGTCGCCCTCCAGGCCGAGGTGCAGGGCGACTACGCGACCGCACAGACCAAGTTCCGGGAACTCCTCGAGATCGACGCGACGAACAAGTGCGCGAACTACAACCTCGGCTACAGCGACCAGACGGTCGACAAGGACAACACCGCCGCCGCAGCC
>JBJTQX010000066.1:0-17304 GCA_046075855.1 Actinomycetes bacterium | reverse complement strand
GCAACACCACGAAGGCCGTCACCAAGGGCTTCGCCATCGGCTCGGCGGTCATCGCCGCGGTGGCCATCTTCGCGTCCTACATCGACGTGATCGCGGTCGAGCAGTTCGGGCAGGAGAAGATCGATGCGCTGCTCCAGAAGGGGCAGAGCATCTTCCTGAAGGTGCCGATCAACGTGGCCGACCCGAAGGTCTTCATCGGCCTCCTCGTGGGCGGCTCGATCGCCTTCCTCTTCTCGGCGCTGGCCATCCGTGCGGTGGGTCGCACCGCGGGCACGGTCGTGCAGGAGGTCCGCAACCAGTTCGCCGACGGCAAGATCATGGCGGGCGAGAAGCGACCGGACTACGGCCCGGTCATCGACATCTGCACCAAGGCCTCGCTGCGTGAACTCGCGACGCCGGCTCTCCTCGCCGTGCTCTCGCCGATCATCATCGGCTTCGGCATCAACAAGTACGCGCTCGGTGCGTTCCTCGCCGCGGTCATCCTCACCGGTCAAATCATGGCCAACTACCTCAACAACGCAGGTGGGGCGTGGGACAACGCCAAGAAGTACATCGAGGACGGTCACGAGGGTGGCAAGGGTTCCGAGGCCCACAAGGCCGCGGTCATCGGTGACACCGTGGGTGACCCGTTCAAGGACACCGCGGGCCCGGCCCTCAACCCGCTCATCAAGGTGATGAACCTCGTGAGCCTGCTCGTGCTCCCGGCGATCATCTCGCTCGAGGACTCGAACATGCGCTTCGTCATCGCGGGCGTGTCGGTGGTGGTCCTCGGTGCCTCGATCCTCTTCTCGAAGCGGGACTCGGGCGGCATCGGTGCGGCCGAGGAGCTCGGCGCCGTCGCCGGCTGATCGCCGGCCCGCAGGAGTCGGGCACCACGCAACGATCGAGTCGAGGGGGCCCGTGGGGCCCCCTCGATCCGTTCCGGATCAGTCGTCGAGCGTGTCGGTGAGGTGTTCGGCGGTCGCCTCGGGGTCGAGTACGGGTGCTGAGCTGCGCCGGTGGCGCAGGTACTCGATGGCCACGGGCACCACCGACACGAGCACGATGCCGACGAGGAACAGCTCGATGTGGTCCTTCACGAGCTGCACGTTGCCCAGCCAGTAGCCGAGCATGATCACGCCGACGGCCCAGACGAATCCGCCGACGACGTTGTAGATCACGAACTGGCGGTACTGCATCTTGCCGACCCCGGCGAGGATCGGGGTGAAGGTGCGCACCACGGGGACGAACCGGGCCAGCACGATCGCCCGGGCCCCGTGGCGTTCGAAGAACGCGTCGGCCTGCGCGACGTACTGCTGCTTGAAGATCCGGGAGTCCGGGCGGCGGAAGAGCGCGGGACCCACCCGCTTCCCGAACGCGTACCCCACCTGGTCGCCCGCGACCGCAGCCACGAAACATCCCACGAGGATCACCGGCAGGCTGAGCTCCACCTGCTCGAGCCCTCCCGCGCAGACCAGCCCCGCGGTGAACAGCAGGGAGTCGCCCGGCAGGAAGAAGCCGATGAGCAGCCCGGACTCCGCGAACACGATGGCGATGAGCCCGATCGTCGCGAAGGATCCGAGGGCCTTGAGGAGACCCTCCGGGCTGAGCACGGATCCCAGCATCCATGCGGGTCCGGTGGGGTCGAGGAGGGTGTCGAGGGGGGTCGGCATGGGGGCTGACACTACGGCCCCGCGACCCGCTCGGCTTGACAGGCCCCCCTCCGGCCTGCGATCACGGAAAAAGGGCGAGGCCGCGGGGAACCGCATCCTCGACCCCGGTCGGGCGTACCGTCCCGGCGTCCGAACGACCGTTGGAGCACCGTTGCCGAACCACCTCGTGATCGTCGAGTCGAAGACGAAGGCCGACACCATCGGACGGTTCCTCGGCGACGAATACACCGTCCTCGCGTCGTACGGCCACGTGCGAGACCTGCCGGAGAAGGGCCTCGGCGTCGACGTCAACGACCACTTCGCGCTCGAGTGGGCCCCGCCGCACGGTCGCTCGAAGGAGGTGGTCGCCGGGATCCGGCGGGCGCTCAAGAGCGCCGACTCGCTCTACCTCGCGACCGACGAGGACCGGGAGGGCGAGTCGATCGCCTGGCACCTGCTCGAGCTGCTGCAGCCGAAGGGCATCGAGGTGCACCGCATGGTCTTCCACGAGATCACCCGCGAGGCCATCGATGCGGCGCTCGCCGCCCCCCGTGGGATCGACCGCCACCTGGTCGAGGCGGCGGACGGACGACGCATCCTCGACCGGCTCGTGGGCTACGAGGTGTCGCCGGTGCTCTGGCGCCGGGTGCCGAGCGCGCGCAGCGCCGGCCGCGTGCAGAGCGTCGCGGTCCGGCTCGTCGTGGAGCGGGAGCGCGAGCGGATGCGGTTCCGGCGCTCGGGGTACTGGGACCTCGCCGCGACGATGCGGGCCGCCGCCGGTGCCGACCAGCGGCGGTTCGCAGCCAAGCTCGTCGAGGTCGGCGGTGCGCCGGTGGCCACGGGCAAGGACTTCGATCCCGACACCGGTGCCCTGCGGGGCTCGTCCCGGGCCCGCCACCTCGACGAGGTCGCAGCCGGCGCGTTGGTCGCGTCGCTCGAGGGCGCGACGTTCACGGTGCGCGACGCCGAGACCAAGCCGGGCACGAGCCGCCCGAAGGATCCCTTCCGGACGTCCACCCTGCAGCAGGAGGCGGGCAACAAGTTCGGCTGGAGCGCAGGGCGCACGATGTCGGTGGCCCAGGGCCTCTACGAGCGCGGCTACATCACCTACATGCGGACGGACTCCGCCAACCTGTCGCAGCAGGCGGTCCGGGCCGCCCGGACGCAGATCGTCGAGCAGTTCGGCGCGGAGTACCTCTTCCCCGACGACCGCGGCCGGCTGGCCCGCGGCAAGGCGAAGGGCGCGCAGGAGGCCCACGAGGCGATCCGTCCGGCGGGTGAGCGGTTCCGCGCACCCGAGGAGGTTCGGGCCGAGCTCAGCGGTGACGAGCGCACCCTCTACGACCTCATCTGGAAGCGCACGCTCGCCAGCCAGATGGCCGACGCGCAGTACCTGACCTCGGTGCTGCGGATCGGCGCGCCGGCGGGCACCGAGGAGGTGACGTTCCGGGCCTCGGGTCGCACCTACACATTCCTCGGGTTCCGCGTGGCCTACGTCGACATCTCCGAGGACGACCCGGCCGAGGACGAGGAGGAGGCGGTGCTCCCCGCGCTCGCCCCCGGCGACGCGGTGGCCTGCGAGGAACTCGCGGCCGACGGTCACACCACGAACCCGCCGGCTCGGTACACCGAGGCCAGCCTGGTCAAGGAACTCGAGGCCCGCGGCATCGGTCGGCCGTCCACGTACGCGTCGATCATCGAGAAGATCTCGGCGACGCGGGGCTACGTGTACCGCTACGGCACGAGCGCGCTCGTGCCCTCGTGGACTGCGTTCGCCAAGACCCAGCTGCTCGAGCGGCACTTCGGGCACCTGGTCGACTACCGCTTCACCGCGATCATGGAGGAGGCGCTCGACCAGGTCGCGGCCGGTGAGGCCGAGGTCGAGAAGTGGCTCGACGAGTTCTGCTTCGGGCGCACCGAACCCGGCCTCCAGCAGCTCGTGTCCCAGGAGCACCTCGACACCATCGAGATGGCGGTGGTGAACGCCATCCCGATCGGCCACGACGCGCAGGGCAACGAGATCTCGGTGCACGTGTGGCGCAACGGGCAGTCGCTGCACCGGGGCGACGTCGAGAAGTGCACGCTGCCCGACGGCGTCCTGCCCGATGAGCTCACGGTCGAACGGGCCGAGGAGATCCTGGCCAAGGGCACCCTCGGGCCCCGGGAGCTCGGTCCCGACCCGGAGACCGGCGAGCCGATCATCGTGCTCACCGGTCGCTTCGGACCGTTCGTGCAGGTGGGGATCCAGGAGCCCGGGACGAAGTCGAAGGTGAAGCCCCGACGGGCTTCGCTGTTCGCGAGCATGGACCCGGAGACGGTCACGTACGAGGACGCGCTCGCGCTGTTCAGCCTGCCGCGGGTGGTCGGGGAGATCGATGGCGAGCCGGTCACCGCGCAGACCGGGCGGTACGGGCCGTACCTGCGCAAGGGCACCGACTCGCGCACGATCGGCTCGGAGGAGCAGCTCCTCACGATCACGATCGAGGAGGCCCGCGCGATCTACTCCCAGCCCAAGCAGGGACGTGGTCGGGTGGCCAAGCCGCCGCTGGCCGACCTCGGTCCGCACCCCGAGTCCGGCGCGGCGATGGTGGTGAAGGACGGTCGGTTCGGCCCGTACATCACCGACGGCACGATCAACGCGACCGTGCCCCGGGGTATCGACCCGACCTCGGTGACCGCGGAGATGGCGGTGCAGCTGCTCGCGGAACGAGCGGCGCGCCTCGCCGCCGACCCGCCGAAGACCAAGGTCGTGCGCAAGGGCACGTCGAAGACCTCGAAGGCGGGTGCGGCCAAGCGGGCCACGAAGCGCGCGGCCCCGCGTGCCGGTACGGAGGCGGAGCCCCCGGCCGAGGGTTGATCGGGCCGGCGGGGGCCGCGGCTCGGCCGGGCTGCGGCCGTAGGCTCACGGGCGCGTGAGTACCGACACCCCGTTCATCCCGAACTCCGCAGCCGAGCCGCCCCCGGATCCGGCTGCGCTGAAGCGGGTCTTCTCCCACCCCGCGTTCGTGCGCCTGTGGTCGGCGCAGGTGCTCTCGAGCCTCGGGGACTGGACGGGGATGTTCGCGATCCTCGCGATCACCACCCACGTCTCGAACGGTTCGGCCCTCGCGCTCAGCCTCGTCATGGTGGCCCGGATGCTGCCGTCGTTCTTCCTCGCCACGCTCGGCGGCGTGATCGTGGACCGCTTCGATCGACGCAAGGTCATGATGCTCGCCGACCTCGGGCGGGCCGCGCTCATCTGCACCCTGCCCTTCGCGGACTCGGTGCTCCACATCTTCGTCGTCTCGTTCCTGATCGAGATCCTCACCCTGCTGTGGGGTCCGGCCAAGGACGCGGCCCTCCCCGAGGTGGTCCCCAAGGAACAGCTCGCGAACGCGAACTCGCTCGGACTGGTGGCCTCGTACGGTACGTTCCCGCTCGGCGGGTTCACGTTCGGGGCGTGCGCGTCGATCGCGACCTGGCTCGGCGGCTTCGTGGCGCTCAAGTCGCTCGGCATCGACAAGGCCCTCGTGGCGCTGTGGTTCGACGCAGCGACGTTCGTGGCCTCGGCCATCCTCGTGCTCACCCTCCCGATCCGCCGACCGGAACGCACGCGGGGTCAACGGTTCGACTGGTCCTCGAGCGTCCGCGAGATCCGCGAGGGCCTCGCGTTCATGCGATCCGACCGGCGGGCCCGTGCGGTCATCGGGGGGATGGGCTTCGGGGTGATCGGCGCCGGGGCCATGGTGCCGCTCGGATCGTTGTTCGCGGGGGAGATCCTCGACGGTCAGGCGTCCTTCGGGTTGCTCATGACCGCGCTCGGTACGGGCGCGGCGATCGGGGTCGTCACCCTGCTCGCCGTGCAGTCGAAGCTGCGGCGGGAGGCGGTGTTCGAGTCGGCGGTCATCGGGGTCGGCATGTTCCTGATCCTCGGCGTCACGTTCTCGTCCGAGGCGCTGTGCGCGGTCTGCATCGGGCTGCTCGGAGCCTGCGCGGGCACCGCGTACATCACGGGGTTCACCATCCTCCAGGAGCACGTGAC
Source organism: Actinomycetes bacterium (assembly GCA_046075855.1). Taxonomy (GTDB): domain Bacteria; phylum Actinomycetota; class Acidimicrobiia; order IMCC26256; family IMCC26256; genus IMCC26256. The sequence continues at coordinate 11,652 of JBJTQX010000066.1, read as the reverse complement.
CGAGGACCTCCGCGGGCGGACCTTCGCATCGCTGGCCGCGGTCGTGCGGCTCTGCCTGCTCCTCTCGCTCACGGTGGCCCCGCTCCTCGCCGACCTCGCGGACTGGCTCGCCCGCAACCTCATCCCGAACCAGGAGTTCTCGTTCGGCGGGTTCAACTACGGCTTCCCGGGGGTGCGCTTCGCGCTGTGGTTCAGCGGCGCGGTCGTCCTCCTCGGCGGCTTCTACGCTCGCCACGAGCTCGTGCGGCTCGGGCGGGAGGAGGCCGCGCGCAGCCACCCGACCCGACCCGGCGCAGGTGCAGTGGCCGACGAGCCCGGCTCGTGAGCGGTCGCTACATCGTCCTCGAGGGGGCCGACGGCACGGGCAAGAGCACCCAGGTCGCGCAGCTCGCGGCGTGGGTGACCGCGCAGGGGGTCGAGGCGGTCGAGACCCGCGAGCCCGGGGGCACCGCATCGGGGCGCGCCGTGCGCGCGGTGCTGCTCGAGGGCGAGGACACGCTCGACCCCCGGGCCGAGGCGCTGCTCATGGCCGCGGACCGGGCCCAGGCGCTCGGTGAGCTGGTGCGCCCGGCGCTGGCGCGGGGCGCGTGGGTGGTCTCGGACCGGCACGTGCCGTCCTCGCTCGTCTACCAGGGGGTGGCCCGCGGGCTCGGCGTCGACGAGGTCGCCGGGCTCAACGCGTGGGCGACCGCCGGCACCGAACCGGACCTCGTCATCGTGCTCGACCTGTCCGACGCCGAGGCCGATGCGCGCCGGGCCGGGCGGGGCACCGGGGACCGGCTCGAACGCGAGGACGACGGGTTCCACGCCACGGTGCGCACCGCCTACCGGGAGTTGGCCGCGGCCCGCGGTTGGGCCGTCCTCGACGGGTCCGGCGCCCCCGAGGTGGTGGCGGCGCGGGTGCAGGCCCTCGTCGAGGCCCGCCTCGGACGTCCCACCCGCCCGTAGAGTCGCCCCGTGCTGGTGGACCGGATCATCGGGCAGGACCGCGCGCTCGACGCGCTCCGCCGGGCCGCCGCGCGCCCGGCGCACGCCTACCTGCTCGTCGGGCCGCGCGGCTCGGGGGTGGAGGACGGCGCCCGGGCCCTCGCCGCGGTGCTGATCGACACCGACGGGGACGAGCGGGTGGCCCGGGGGCGGCACCCCGACGTGATCGAGTTCCGTCCGAGCGCCAACGAGTACTCGGTGGAACGCGACGTGCGGGCTGCGGTGCTGCCCGAACTCCACGCGGCTCCGATCGAGGGTCCGCGCAAGTGCGTGCTGCTGCTCGAGGCCGAACGGCTCAACGACCCGTCGGCCAACGCGCTGCTCAAGAGCATCGAGGAGCCGCCGCCGCGCACGGTGGTGATCCTCGTGGCCGACGCAGCGGACGCGCTCCCGGCCACGATCCGCTCGCGGTGCCAGCGCATCGACTTCGGGGCACTCGCCGATGAGGTGGTGCTCGACGTGCTGCGGAACGAGGGGGTCCCGGCCGAGGTCGCGGCGGTCGTGGCGGCGGCCGCGGGGGGCCGGCTCGACCGGGCCCGGGCGTTCGCCGGTGGTCTCGCAGCCCTCCGGACGGCCTTCGCGGATGTGCCGGCGCGCATCACCGGGCACGGTGCCACGGTGGTCGCGCTCGCAGCCGGGCTCGGCGCGACGCTCGACGACGCGGTGGCGGCGCTCGAGACTGCGCAGGCCCGCGCGCTCGAGGAGTCCGATGCCGAGGGGGAGCGGCTCGGCTACACCTCGCGGACCGCGCAGGCCGTCCGGCGCCGGCTCGTCGAGGCCCAGCGCCGGGCGCTGCGACGTGCCCGCACCGAGGCCCTCCTCGAGGGGATCGCGGTGATCGAGTCGGTCTACCGCGACGCGCTGGCCCCCGACGCGCCGCGACGCAACCCCGATCGGCTCCCGCTCACGGTGGGGGGACGGGAGGCGACCCACGCGCTCGAGGCCTGTGCCCGGGCCCGCCGCGCCTTCGAGTTCAACCCGGCCGAGGGGCTGCTGCTCGAGTGGTTGCTCTGCCACCTGCCCGCGGTCGCCGCTGCCTAGGCTCGCGTCGGTTCCCAGGAGGTCCCCGTGTCGAAGCAGATGCTCAACGAACAGACGTTCACCGCCGCGAACATCGAGCGGGTCGGCGCGTCCGGCGACCGCACGATGTCGGTGAACGGGGTGATCGCCCGCACGCTCGTGCTGTTCGCGGTCACCGTCGTGTTCGGCGTCATCGGGTGGACCCGGGCCGAAGGCGTGCTCACCGCGTCGCCCCTGCTCGTCATCGGCGGGTTCGCAGCGCTCATCGGCCTCTCCATCGCGGCGGCCCGCAACCCGCGCCTCGCGGCCCCCGCCGGGTTCGCGTACGCGGTGATCATGGGGGTGTGGGCCGGCGCGATCTCGCGGGTCTACAACGAGCAGTACTCGGGCATCGTGCTCCAGGCCGTGCTCGCGACGGGCTCGGTGTTCCTCGCGATGCTCTTCCTCTACGTGACCCGCATCGTGCGGGTCACGAAGAAGATGGCCGGCATCATCATCGCTGCGACGATGGGGATCGCCCTCCTCTACCTCGTCTCGCTCGTGCTCTCGCTCTTCGGGGCCCAGCCGTCGTTCCTCACCGACTCCTCGCCGCTCGGCATCCTGCTGAGCATCGGGATCTGCATCGTCGCGTCGCTCAACCTGCTCCTCGACTTCTCGTTCATCGAGCAGGGCGTGGCCGCAGGTGCGCCGGCCGCCTACGAGTGGTACGGCGCGTTCGCGCTGCTCTCCACGCTCGTGTGGCTGTACCTCGAGATCCTGCGCCTGCTCGCGCGCCTGCAGTCGCGCTGATCGAACCCGATACGACGATCGGCCCCGTCCGGGTGGACGGGGCCGATGCGCGTGGTGCTGCCGAGCCGGAGAGGGGATTCGAACCCCTGACCTGCTCATTACGAGTGAGCTGCTCTGCCGACTGAGCTACCCCGGCAACCGGTCGCGGATCGTACACGGAGCGCGCACGGACCCCGGCCCCCGGTGGTCAGCCGAGGTCGCCCCGGATGAACGCGTAGATGGCGGCATCGGCGCGCGCGCCCCCGCCGAGCGGGATCCGGTTGCGGGCCACCCCCTCGTACTGTGCCCCGGCCCGTTCCGCCACCGCACGGCTCGCGTGGTTCGTGACCGCGGGGATCACCTCGATGCGCTCGAGGGCGAGCCCGGTGAACCCCCAGGCCGCGAGCAGCCGCGTGCTGCGCGCCGCGACGCCGCGCCCGGTCTCGGCGGTCGCGACCCAGTACCCGATCTCGCCCATCGCGCTGCGGTCGTCGGAGATTCGCAACCCACAGGCGCCGAGCACGCGGCCATCGTGCGCGTCGAGGGTCACGAGGTGGTGCTCGGTCCCGAGGTCTCGGGCGCGACGCGCGTGCCGGACGAACTCGGCCATCTCGGCCCGCTGGTAGCCCTCGTGGCACCAGGGCAGCCACGGGGCCAGCTCGGCCACCGACCCCGCGACGCCCGCATGGAGCCCGTCGACGTGCGCATCGGTCACGGGCCGGAGGGTCACCACGCCGTCGGTGAGCTCGGTGATGCGATCCACCGACCCATCATCGCCCACGGAAGCGGTGGTCCGCGCCCGGTATCCTCGGGGCCGATGGCCGATCAGGCACAGTTCGACGAACTCGCGACGGAGTTCATGCCGCAGCTGTACAACCACCTGCTGCGCATGACCCGTAACCCGGCGCTCGCCGAGGATCTCCTCCAGGAGACGTACCTGCGCGCCTTCCGGGGGTTCCCCGGATTCCGTGAGGGCACGAACCTGCGGGCCTGGCTCTACAAGATCGCGACGAACACCTTCATCAACGAGTACCGACGTCAGCAGCGCCGGCCCGACCTGCGCAGCATCGACGACATGGAGGAGCACGTGCTGCACGGTGCCCTCGGTGGACTCGAGCAGGCGGCCCAGCAGGGCGCGACCCCGGAGGCCGCAGTGCTCGACTCCATCGCGGACGAGACGGTGAAGGCCGCGCTCGAGGAACTGCCCGAGCAGTTCCGCATCCCGGTGCTGCTCGCCGATGTCGACGGCTTCTCGTACAAGGAGATCGCCGAGATCATGGACATCCCCCAGGGCACGGTGATGAGCCGGCTCCACCGGGGAAGGAAGCGGCTCGAGCAGGCGTTGTTCGACCTCGCCGTCGAACGCGGGCTCGCGGACCCGGCGCGGGCCGGGGCCTGAAGCGGACGAGGCGGACAGGGGGACGGAGCGAGATGGACTGCGTGGAGATCCGGGAGCAGCTGTACTCCTACCTCGACGGCGAGCTCACCGTCTGGCGCCACCGCGCGGTGGTGCGGCACCTCGAGCACTGTCCGCCGTGCAGCGAGGGCTACGCGCTCAAGGTCACGGTGCGGCGCGTCGTGGCCGAGCGGTCCCGCGATCCGCTGCCGCCCGACGTGCGGTCACGGATCCTCGGGCGGCTGGCGAGCGAGGGCCCGGCGGACTGACTCGGGACTCTCCGATGGGGCCGCGGTGCGATCCGGCGCGCTACGTTGCCCCGGTCCGAGACGCTTGCGACAGGAGCGACGCGTGAAGAGCCTCCGCACCATGATCCTCGCCCTCACGGCCGTGCTCGTCACCGCAGCGCCCGCAGGGGCGGCCACCGGGGTGCTCGCCAAGGCCAAGCCCTGGCACTACTGGATCGCGCCGGTGCTCTTCCTGTCCTTCCTCGGGATCGCCGCGCTGCTCGCCCTCGGGTACTACGTGAAGGTGATCCGGCTCAAGACCCGCGGTCGCTGACCGCGGTGCCCGCGCCGGCCGGGGACGTCCCGCCCCTGCGCGGTCCGGGCGGGTCACCGCTCACGGCACCCGTCGTCGTGGCGTGCTCCGGCGGACCGGACTCCCTCGGACTGCTCGTCCTCGCGGCGCGTGACGCGCTCGATCCCATCGCGGTGCACGTCGACCACGGGCTGCGGCCCGGGGGCGTCGCGGAGGCCGCGGTGGTCGAGGAGGCCGCCGCACGCCTCGGGGTCCGGGCCCGCTCGGTGGCCGTGCGGGTCGCGCCCGGCCCGAACCTCGAGGCCCGGGCCCGCGACGCCCGGTACGGCGCGCTCGAGGCGGCCCGGGTCGAGGCCGGAGCCTCGGTGATCCTCACCGCCCACACCGCGGACGACCACGCAGAGACCGTCCTGCTCAACCTGCTGCGGGGTTCGGGGCTCAGCGGCCTCGCGGGCATCCCGGCCGCGCACGGCGCGGTGGTGCGCCCGGTGCTCGGCCTCCGGCGGGATGAGCTGCGCGGGGTGACCGCTGCGCTCGGGGTCGTGCCGGTGGAGGATCCCACGAACCTCGACGAGGCCCACCGACGCAACTGGGTCCGCCACACGGTGCTGCCGTTGCTCGCCGAGGGGGCGGGGCGTGACCTCGTCCCCCTGCTCACCCGTCAGGCGGCCGTCATGGCCGAGGACGCAGCGTTGCTCGACGCGCTGGCCGACGAGCTCCTCGACGCCGCCGGTCGTACCGCACCGGAGGTCGCGGTGCTGCGCGCCGCGCCGCCCGCGCTCGCCCGACGCGCGCTGCGGCGGTGGCTCGGACCGCCCTGGCCCTCGATGGCTGAGCTCGCGCGCCTCGACGCGGTGGTCGCCGGGGAGCACCGCGCCGCGGAGCTCGCGGGCGGACGGCGGGTATCGCGCCACGACGGTCGGCTCACCTGCACGGGCTAGCGTGCGCGCCGGGTTCGACCGCGGGCGATGGGGGGACGAGTGACGACGAGCGACCCGAACCTCGGGCGCGAGGTGGTGTCGGCCGACGCGCTGCAGGCGCGGGTGGCCGAACTCGGCGCGCAGATCACCCGTGACTACGCCGGGCGCGCGCCGCTGCTCGTCGGTGTGCTCAAGGGCGCCTTCATGTTCATGAGCGACCTCTCGCGGGCCATCGAGCTCCCGGTGGAGTTCGACTTCATGGCCGTGTCCTCCTACGGCTCCGCGACCCGCACCAGCGGCGTGGTGCGGATCATCAAGGACCTCGACCTCGACCTCTCGGGACGCGACGTCATCGTGGTCGAGGACATCATCGACTCGGGGCTCACCCTCAACTACCTGCGTCGTAACCTCCAGGCCCGCGGCCCCGCGTCGCTCGAGGTCTGCGCGTTGCTGCTGCGCGAGGGGTTGCAGAAGACCGACACCGACCTGCGGTACGTGGGCTTCACCATCCCGCCCGCCTTCGTGGTCGGGTACGGGCTCGACGTGGCCGAGCGCTACCGCAACCTCGACGCCATCGTGGAGTACGTCGGCACCTGAGCCGATCGCTCGGCGCCGCCGCGGCGCCGTCCGCTACCTTGCTGCGGTCCTGCACCGCCGAGCCCGTGAGGAGTCCCGTGGCCGAGCCCGCCCCCCAGATCGACCGCGAGCGGATCGCCCGCGCCGTGCGCGAGATCCTCGAGGCCGTCGGCGACGACCCCGACCGCGACGGCCTCCTGCGCACGCCGGCCCGGGTGGCCGAGATGTACGCAGAGGTCCTCTCGGGGCTGCACGAGGATCCCGCAGCGCACCTGAGCGTCACCTTCGAGGCCAACCACGACGAGATGGTGATGGTGAAGGACATCCCGCTGTACTCGCTCTGCGAGCACCACCTCGTGCCGTTCCACGGGCATGCGCACGTGGCCTACATCCCGGGGCGGGACGGCCGCATCACCGGCCTCTCGAAGCTCGCCCGGCTCGTCGACGGGTTCGCCCGACGGCCCCAGGTGCAGGAACGGCTCACCACGCAGGTCGCCGACGCCCTCGTCGACGCGCTCGAGCCCCGGGGGGTGCTCGTGGTGATCGAGGCCGAGCACCTGTGCATGGGCATGCGCGGGGTGCGCAAGCCCGGTTCGATCACCGTGACCTCGGCGGTCCGGGGGATCTTCAAGGAGAACGCCGCGACCCGGGCCGAGGCCATGGGCCTCATCGGGGTCCCGGCCGCCCGGGGCTGACCGGCGCGGACCCCGCGCGCGGCCGCGATCCGGGCGGTACGCTCCGCGGCGTGTTCACCTGGGGGCGGATCACCGAGTCGGGCGCGTCCGTGATGGGCGTGGTCAACGTCACCCCCGACTCGTTCTCGGACGGTGGCCGATGGGCCACCGCGGCACCGGCGATCGCCCACGGCCGTGCGCTGCTCGCGGCCGGGGCGCGGGTGCTCGACGTGGGCGGGGAGAGCACCCGGCCGGGTGCCGACCCGGTCGGAGCCCAGGAGGAGGCGCGCCGGGTCGTCCCGGTGATCGAGGCGCTCGCGGGCGAGGCGACCGTGAGCGTGGACACCTCGAAGGCCACGGTCGCGGCGGCGGCGATCGCCGCCGGCGCCCGGATCGTCAACGACGTGTCCGCCGGTCGTCACGATCCCGACATGCTCGGCACGGTGGCCGCCGCCGGCGTCGGGTTCATCGGGATGCACATGCAGGGCGAGCCGCGCACGATGCAGCGGTCCCCGCGCTACGAGGACGTGGTGGCTGAGGTGACCGAGCACCTCGCGGATCGGCTCGCGGCCGCGATCGCCGCGGGGATCGACCGGGACGCGGTGATGCTCGATCCCGGCATCGGCTTCGGCAAGACGGTCGAGCACAACCTCGCGTTGCTCGCGGGGCTGCGCGACATGGTCGCCGCGCTCGGCGTGCCGGTGCTGGTCGGCGCGAGCCGCAAGTCGTTCCTCGGTGTGGTGCAGGGCACGGGTGACGACCTCGTGGCGCGCGAGGACGGGACGACGGCGACGACGGTGTGGGCGATCGAGCACGGCGCGGCGATGGTGCGCGTGCACGACGTCGCCGCGGCGACCCGGGCGATCGCCATCCTGGAGCGACTCCACGCGGTTGCCGCATGAGTGCGCTACGCGGCCGCTGGGCGCAGGGCCTGCAGCCCCGAGCGTTCTGCTGGGTCATCAAGGACCGGCTCGCGGCCTCGGAGCGACCGGGCGGCTTCGCTCGGAACCACCGGAAGATCCGCCGCCAGGAGGAGCTCATCTGGCTCCACCAGCAGGGGTTCACCCGGATCATCTCCCTGCTCGACTCGCCCCACAACCTCCACGCCTACGACGAGGCGGAGCTGGCCTGTGAGCAGGTGCCGCTCGGTCGTCACGACGAGATGCCCGAACGCCTGCACACCATCTACGAGACCATCGCTCGTCGCCTCGACGACCCGGCGGAGCGGGTGCTGCTCCACCACGAGGAGTTCGGGGACCGGCTGGTCGGCGTGCTCGCGGGCTACCTGCTCTACACCGGGCTCATCCCCGACGGTCCGCCGGCGATCATGGTCGCGGAGCGGCTCACCGGCCGCGAGCTCGGTGCCGTGGGACGCGAGATCGTTGCGAGCACGGTGGACCACGGCATCCTGCGCGGCGGGTCCTGAGCGTGGGCACCATCCAGCTGCGGGGGCTCCGCCTGCTCGGGACCCATGGGGTGCTGCCCGAGGAGCAGCAGCGGGCCCAGCCGTTCGAGGTCGACGTGGACCTCGAGGCCGACCTGACCCGAGCGGGCGAGTCCGACGCGCTCGAGGACACCATCGACTACGGCGCGCTCGCCGCGATGATCTCGCGGGTCGTGACCGAGGAGCGGTACGCGCTCATCGAGCGGCTCGCGACCCGGATCGCCGAGGTCTGCCGATCCGATCCCCGGGTCACGCGCGTCGTGGTCACGGTGCGCAAGCTCAGACCGCCGGTGCCCGAGCACCTCGAGTACTCCGCGGTCCGGATCGAGGCGTGACGGTGCGCGCGCACCTCGCGCTCGGCTCCAACCTCGGTGATCGGCTGGCCCACCTCCAGGGCGCGGTCGATGCCCTCATCGCCGATCCGCGGGTGGAGGTGCTCGCGGTCTCGGCCGTCTACGAGACCGACCCGGTGGGCGGACCCGTGCAGGATGACTTCCTCAACGCGGTGGTCGCGATCGAGACGGACCTCGATCCGCACGCGCTCCTCGCGCTGGCCCAGGACCTCGAGCGGGCCGCGCACCGGGTGCGGCGGGAGCACTGGGGCCCCCGGACCCTCGACGTGGATCTGCTCCTCCTCGGCGACCTGCGCATCTCGACCCCGGACCTCGAGGTGCCCCACCCGCGCATGTGGGAACGGGCCTTCGTGCTCGCCCCCCTCGCCGACGTCGCCCCGACGCTCGTCGAGCCCCCGACGACCGGCTGGGACGGGGTCCGGCGAGCCCCGGTAGCCTTGCGGTTCCCCTGACCGGCACCCTCCCCGGGGCCGGATCCCCGCCCGTGCAGCAACGAACCCTCTCCCTCGTCGGACCCGGACGCGCGGGTACCGCCATCGCCGAGGCTCTCGTCGCGCGCGGCTGGACGGTGGTCGGGGTGGCCGGCCGCGATCCGGTCCGGACCGCCGCGGCCGCCGACCGCCTAGGCGCCGGGGCCGTCCCGGTCGACGCGGTGGCGCGCGGCGCCGCGCTCCTCGTCGTCGCGACGCCCGACGCCGCGGTGGCCGGCGCGGCGTGCGCCGCGGTCGCCGGCGCCGAGCCCGGGGCGTTGGTGGTGCACCTCGCCGGCGCGCACGGGGTCGCGCTGCTCGACGACGCGCGCGCGGCGCGGCCCGACCTGCGGTTCGGCGCGCTCCACCCGCTCCAGACCCTCTCCGGTCCGACGAGCGCACCGCGGCTCGTCGGTGCGTTCGCCGCGGTCGAGGGTCCGACCGAGGTCGAGGCGTTGGCCCGGGAGATCGGGCTCCGGCCGTTCACGGTAGAGGCCGGGCAGCGCACCCGCTACCACGCGACCGCCGCCGTCGCCTCGAACCACCTCGTGGCCCTGCTCGGTGCGGTCGAACGCCTCGCCGCCGCAGCCCGAGTGCCCTTCGACGCGTTCCTCCCGCTCGTCCGCACCACCATCGAGGCCGCAGCCGAGCTCGGTCCGGCCGCCGCCCTGACCGGTCCGGTGGCCCGCGGTGACCACGCCACGGTGGCCGCGCACCTCGCCGCGCTCGACCCGAGCGAACGTCCGGCCTACCGCGCGCTGGCCCGGGAGGCGTTGCGGCTCACCGGCCGCGACGACCCTGAGCTCGAGGCGGTGCTCCGGTGAGGGTCGTGGAGACGGTCGAGGAGGTGCGCGCCGAGCTCGCCGCGGCCCGAGCCGCCGGTCGGTCCGTGGGGTTCGTGCCGACCATGGGGTACCTCCACGACGGACACCGTGCCCTCATGGCCGCAGCGCGGGCCGACTGCGACGTCACCGTGGTGTCGATCTTCGTGAACCCGTTGCAGTTCGGCGCGAACGAGGACCTCGCGGGTTACCCGCGTGACCCGGCGCGCGACGACGCGGCCTGCACGGCGGAGCAGGTCGACCTCGTGCTCCGCCCGGCCGTCGACGAGATGTACCCACGGGCGGTCGCCACGACGGTCACGGTGTCGGGGCTCACCGATCGACTCTGCGGCACGTCCCGACCGGGGCACTTCGATGGGGTGGCGACCGTGGTGGCCAAGCTGCTCAACATCGTCGGACCGTGCCGGCTCTACCTGGGCAAGAAGGACTTCCAGCAGGTCGCAGTGGTCCGGCGCATGGTCGCCGACCTCTCGGTGCCGGCCGAGGTCGTCGCGTGTCCGACCGTGCGCGAGGACGACGGGCTCGCGATGTCGAGCCGCAACGCCTACCTCGACGCGGCCGCACGTCACGCGGCCCTCGCCCTGTCGGTCGCGTTGTGCGCCGCGGTCGACGCGGTGCGGGCCGGAGCACGCGACCGGTCCCGGGTCGAGGCGGACCTGGTCGCGGCGCTCGTCGCAGCCCCCGGTGTGGACCTCGACTACGCCGAGGTGCTGCGCGGTGTCGACCTCGTGCCGACCGCGACCTTCGAGCCCGAGGTGGAGTACGTCGCCGCGGTGGCGGTCCGGGTGGGTGCGGCGCGGCTCATCGACAACGTCACCTTCACGGTGGGGGCCGATGGTTCGGTTCGCGGCGACCTCGGCGTGCTCCGTGGGGGCCACCCGTTCCCGGGGTCCTAGGCTCGAGACGATGACCGACCTCCTCGTCCTCGGCAGCGGCATCGCGGGGTTGTCCGCGGCGCTCCGGGCCGCCGGGCGCGGGGTGGACGTGACCGTGCTCACGAAGGGCGAGCTCGCGAACGCGGCGACCCACTGGGCCCAGGGCGGGGTGGCCGCCGCGCTCGCCGAGCCCGACTCGCCCGCCCTGCACCGCCGCGACACGCTCGAGGCCGGTGCGGGCCTCTGCGACGACGATGCGGTCGAGGTGCTCGTGGGTGAGGGACCGGAGCGGGTGCTGGCGCTCATCGCGCTCGGCGCGCGCTTCGACCGGGCCGCGATCGACGGCGAGCTGGAGCTGGCCCGCGAGGGTGGCCACTCCCTGGCCCGGGTGGTGCACGCGGGCGGGGACGCGACCGGCGCCGAGATCGAGCGGGCGCTGGTGGCGGCGGTCCGGGCCGACCCGCGGATCGAGGCCCGGGAGCGGTGGTTCACGGTCGACCTGCTCGTGGAGGCCGGCGAGGTCGTGGGGGTGCGCGCGATCGCGCCCGATGGATCCCCCCACGAGCTCCGCTCCGACGCGGTGCTCCTCGCGACCGGCGGCGCCGGCCAGCTCTTCTCGGTGACCACGAACCCGTCGGTCTCCACGGGTGACGGCATCGCGATGGCTCTGCGGGCCGGCGCCGCGGTGGCTGACGTGGAGTTCATGCAGTTCCACCCGACCGCCCTCGACGTCGACCTCATGCCGCGACCGCTGCTGAGCGAGGCCCTGCGCGGCGACGGCGCGGTG
>JBJTQX010000065.1:0-24931 GCA_046075855.1 Actinomycetes bacterium | reverse complement strand
CGATCTCATCGCGCAGCGGGATGCTCGCCTCCGTCGCGGGCCACCCCATGACCGCGTCGAGCTCCTTCACGCCGAGCGGCACGCCGCCGAATGGGGCCGACATATCGGCGTTCGCGGCGGCGGCTCGGGCCGCCTCGGGGTCGAGGTACGAGAACGCGTTGAGCGAGGAGGCCTCGATCGCCGCGAGCGTCGCGTCGAGCTCGTCGACGGGGGAGCGTTCGCCGGCGCGGAACGCGTCGACGAGTGAGCAGGTGTCTCCGGACCAGGGTGCGTCAGCCATGGGCGCAGGTTAGGCGGCCCCGCCCGGTGCGGGTCGGGGCCGGCGCGCGGTGCTCAGCCGCCGAACATGGTGCGCCACTGCTCGAGGGTCGGCAGCCGGTACACGTAGTTGCGGGTTCGCGTCTCGCCCATCGTGGCGTGGGGCTCGGCCGAGTAGAGGTGGCCGGGGTAGAGCACCGTGTCGTCGGGCACGCGGGCGAGCCGCTGGGTGAGCGAGTAGTAGAGCTCATCGGAGTCGCCACCCGGCAGGTCGGTGCGGCCGCAGCCCTCGAGGAAGAGGGTGTCACCGCTCACGAGCATCCCGTCGACGAGGAAGCACTGGCTGCCCGGCGTGTGGCCGGGCGTGTGCACGAGCTCGACTCGGATCGCGCCGACCTCGACCACGTCGCCACCGTCGTGGAGCACGAGGTCGGAGTCCGACAGCCCCGTGACCTGCTTGATGCCGCGGGCCTCGTCGCGGTGGCAGTGGAGCCGGGCCTCGACCCCGTCGATGGCCGCGAGCTCGGCGGCTCCCTCGATCTCCCAGCCCATCATGGATCCGCCGACGTGGTCCGGGTGGTAGTGGGTCGCGAGCGCACCGACGACCCGCATGCCGTCCGTTCCAGCGATCTCGACGAGCTCGCGCACCCCGTACGCCGGATCCACGAGGAGCGCCTCGCCGGTGGCTCGGTCGCCGATGAGGTAGGCGAAGTTCACCATCTGCCGAGCGAGGCCGTCGTCGACCGCGAAGTCCCGGCCCGAGAGGAGCTGGCGGAAGTAGAGGCGGTCATCGTCCATGGCCGCCGAGCGTACCGGCGCCTCCACCGGGGGAGCGCGCTGCGGGGGTGGTCCGACCTAACCTCGCCACAGACCGCGACGACGAGGGGACCCATGCGCACGATCGCCTACCGCACCTGCCCGCTCTGCGAGGCCACCTGCGGCCTCGAGCTCCACATGGAGGGGGAGGAGATCGCGCTCGTCCGCGGTGACCGGGACGACGTGTTCTCGAAGGGGTACCTCTGCCCGAAGGGCGCGGCGCTCAAGGACCTCGTGGCCGACCCCGATCGGCTGCGCGCCCCGCTCGTGCGCCGTGGTGATGAGTACGTCGAGGTCACCTGGGACGAGGCGTTCGCGGTCGTGCGCGAGGGGCTCCAGGGGGTCATCGAGCGCCACGGGCGCAACGCGGTGGGGGCGTACCTCGGCAACCCCTGTGCCCACAACCTCGCACCGATCATCTACAACAAGGCACTCCTCCAGGGTCTGGCCACGACGAACGTGTTCTCGGCCAGCACCGTCGACCAGATGCCGAAGCACGTCTCGGCGGGGCTGATGTTCGGTACGCCCATCACCATCCCGATCCCGGACATCGACCACACGGATCTCCTCGTGATGCTCGGGGCCAACCCGTTCGCGTCCAATGGCAGCCTCATGACCGCGCCGGACCTGCCCGGTCGCCTGCGGGCGATCCGGGCGCGGGGCGGTCGCATCGTCTGCATCGATCCCCGCCGCTCGAAGACGGCCGAGGAGGCCGACGAGTGGGTGGCGATCCGTCCGGGTACCGACGCGCACCTGCTGTTCGGCCTCGTGCACGTGATCCTCGCCTCGGGTCGCGCCGACCTCGGACGGGCCGCCGACCTCGTCGACGGCCTCGGCGAGATCGAACGTCTCGCGCCGCACTTCAGCCCCGAAGCGGTCGCCCCGATCTGCGGGGTGCCGGCCGACGACATCCGACGGCTCGCGACCGCGCTGCTCGACGCGCCGACCGCTGCTGTCTACGGCCGGATCGGCACCTGCACCCAAGAGTACGGCACGTTGGCCTCCTGGCTCGTCGACGTGGTGAACACGCTCACCGGCAACCTCGATCGGCCCGGCGGTGCGCTGTTCCCGAAGAACGCCGCGGGCAGCGCGAACACGGGGGGCACGCCGGGCAAGGGCCGCGGCTTCCGAACCGGACGTCGGCACAGCCGGGTCGACGGTCACCCCGAGGTCCTCGGAGAGTTCCCGGTCTCCACGCTGGCCCGCGAGATCCTCACACCGGGCGAGGGGCAGATCCGGGCCCTCGTCACCGTGGCCGGCAACCCGGTGGTGTCTACCCCGGACGCAGGACGCCTCGACACTGCGCTCGCGGACCTCGAGTTCATGGTGAGCGTCGACATCTACCGCAACGAGACGACCCGCCACGCCGACGTGATCCTGCCGCCCGGCGGCATCCTCACGAAGGAGCACTTCGACCTCGCGTTCTACTCGCTGTCGATCCGCAACGTCGCGAACTACTCGCCGCCCATCAACGAACTGCCCGAGGGCGAACTGCACGAGTGGGAGATCCTGCTGCGGCTCGCGGCCATCGCCGGTGGCGCGCAGGGCAGCGCGGAGGAGGGCGCGGGACTCGACGACTTCATCATCGGCGGGCTGTGCGGCAAGGCGGCCCAACGCGATGACCTGCCGGACGCCGACGAGATGCTCGACGCGCTCTCGCACCGTCGGGGTCCGGCCCGCATCGTCGACTTCATGCTGCGCACCGGACCCTACGGGGATCGGTTCGGCGCGGATCCGGCGGGCCTGAGCCTCGCGGTGCTCGAGGCGAACCCGCACGGCATCGATCTGGGCCCGCTGCAGCCGCGCCTGCCGGAGGTGCTGCGGACCCCGACCGGTCGCATCGACCTCGCGCCGGCGCCGTTCGTGGCCGACGTGGAGGCTCGCCTCATCCCGTCGCTCGCCGCGGAGCGTCCCGCCTACGTGCTCGTCGGGCGGCGGGACCTCCGGTCGAACAACTCCTGGATGCACAACCTCCGGGTCCTCGTGAAGGGCAAGCCGCGCTGCACCCTGCAGGTCCACCCGGACGACGCCGCGACGCTCGGGCTGCAGGACGGTGGGCCGGCCCGGGTCCGGTCGCGGGTCGGCGAGGTGGTGGTGCCGGTCGAGGTGACCGACGGCATCCGCCCCGGCGTGGTCAGCATCCCGCACGGCTGGGGCCACGGGGTCGATGGGACCGCGATGCGGGTGGCCGCGGAGTACGCCGGGGTGAACACGAACCTGCTCACCGACGCGGCGGTCATCGACCCGCTCTCCGGCAACGCGGTCCTCAACGGGGTGCCCGTGGAGGTCTCCGCCGCCTGAACGGGGTGCGCCTCAGGGCCCGGGCACGATCTGCCCGCCGCGGACGCGATGGGCATGGTCGGCCCGGGCGAGGAGCTCGTCGTCACCTGCTGAATCTCCGTAGGCCCACACCTCGGCCGGGTCGGGTCCGAGCCAACGCTCGAGGTGCCGCACCTTCGCGGCGGCCCGCACGTTGCCCCCGGCCATGTGACCGGTGAGCCTTCCGTCTGCCACCTCCAGGCGGGTCGCGAGTGCCGCGTCCGCTCCGAGGGCCCGGGCCACGGGTTCCACGTACACGGCGAGCGACGCGCTGATGACGACGATCCGGTGGCCCTGCTCGCGGTGCCAGTCGAGTCGTTCGACCACGGCCGGGTGGAACGGGCGGCGCTCGAGCAAGCGCTGGGCGTAACCGCGCCCCGCTCGCTCGAGGTCGTCGGCCGGGTGACCTCGGAGCAGCGTCGTGAGGTAACGGTCCTTGGCCGCGTCGCGGTCGGACCGTCCGAGTGCCGCAGCGCCGAGCCGGGGGAGGTGGGGCAGTCCGGCCCGCACGACCCGCAGTCGACCGAGGTGCTCGACGAGGAACGGACCGAGCGTGTCGCGGCGGGTGATCGTGCCGTCGAAGTCGAAGGCCGCGACGCGCCGCGTCGCCGGGGTCACAGCGGGAGCCGGCGGAACACGGGTCGGGGCACGTGTCGCAGCCCCGACATCACCCCGCGCAGCGCCGCGGGGACCCAGATGATCTCCCGGTCGCGGGCCAGGCCCTCGAGGATCGCCTCGGCGACCGCATCGGGGGTGGTGGCCAGCGGTGCCGGGTCGAGCCCCTCGGTCATGCGCGAGTGCACGAACCCGGGCCGCACGATGACCATGCGGACGCCGCTGCCGACGAGGGCGTCGCCGAGGCCCTGGCAGAACGCATCGAGACCGGCCTTGCTCGACCCGTAGACGAAGTTGGACCGGCGGGCCCGTTCGCCGGCCACCGAGGACAGCACGACGATGGTGCCGTGGCCCTGGGCCCGTAGGCGGTCGGTCAACGGGACGAGCACCGAGACCACGCCGGTGAAGTTCGTGTCGATGATGCGCAGGGCCTCGGCGGTGTCGTGCTCGGCCACGTCCTGGTCGCCGAGCACCCCGAACGCGACGAGGACGAGGTCGATGTCGCCGTGCTCCGACCAGCACCGCTCGACGAAGGCCGGGTGCGAGGCGCGATCGAGCGCGTCGAAGGCGGTGACCACCACCTCGTCCGCCCCGCTGCGCCGGAGGTCGTCGGCCGCCGCGTCGAGGGCCGAGGGGTCGCGGCCGGCGAGGATGATCCGGCGGGCGCGGTCGGCCACGAGGCGTCGCGCCGTGGCCACGCCGATCTCCGACCCACCGCCGAGCACGAGGACCGTCTGGACCCCGCCGAGTGCATCCTGCATCGCGTGTGCCTTTCGATCGTGGCCGCGCGGTCGCGGATCCGTCAGAGCCCGAGGCGACGGGCGAGGTCCGAGCGGATGACCCCGTCGGGGTCGAGCCGTCGGCGCACCGCGCGCCACTCGTCGAGGCGAGGGTACATACCCGCGAGGTGCTCCGGGCGCACCCGTGCGTCCTTGGCGAGGTACACGCGCCCCCCGGCCTCGAGCACGAGGTCGTCGAGACCGTCGAGCAGGTTGTGGAGGTCGGGGTCGCCCACCGGGATGTCGAGCGCGAGGGTCCAGCCCGGCTGCGGGAAGGACAGCGGCGCGGGGTTCGCCGGACCGAACCGCTTCAGCACGGCGAGCAGCGACGGGGTGCCGGCGAGGCTGAGCCGTTCGACCGCGGTCTGCACCGCGCGCTCCTGACCGAACGGCACCACGAACTGGTACTGCACGAAGCCCCGAGGGCCGTACAGCCGGTTCCAACCGGTGATGAGGTCGAGGGGGTGGAAGAACCACCCGATCTCGACGAGGTGCCCCTCGCGGCGCTTCGGGGACTTGCGGAACCACGCCTCGTTGAAGGCGCGGACCGTCCAGCGGTTCACCAGCCCGGACGGGAAGATGGGCGGGGCGCTGATGACCGTGTGCGGGTCGAACCGCCGCGCCTCGTTCCGGCGGGCCGACGGCAGTTCGTCGAGGCGGGCGTGGTCCCCGCGGTCGAGGATGCCGCGGCCCATGGACCGCCCGGTCGCGAGGCAGTCGATCCACGCGACCGAGTAGCGGTACTCGTCGTCATGGGCGTCCATGCGAGCCATGAGGTCCTCGAGGTCGGTGGCCCGCTCGGTGTCGGCCCGGATCATCGAGGTCTCGACGGGGATGAGGTCGATCTCGGCCTCGGTGATGACGCCGGTGAGGCCCATGCCACCGGTCGTCGCCCAGAACTCCTCGGGCGTGTCCTCAGGGGTGAGGCGGCGGACGGCCCCCGTGCCGTCGACGAGGGTGATCGCGCGGACGTTCGAGCCGAACGTGCCGTCCGCGTGGTGACCCTTGCCGTGGATGTCCGATGCGATGGCTCCGCCGACGGTGACCGAGCGCGTGCCCGGGGTCACGAGGAAGAAGCCGGCGGGCAGCAGCCAGCGCATGAGCTCGTCGAGGCTGGTGCCGGCGGCCACCGTCGCCCGGCCCCGCTCGACGTCGAGGTGGCGCACCCCACGCAGCGCAGTGGCGTCGAGCACCACGCCCCCGGCGTTCTGGGCAGCATCGCCGTAGGCCCGGCCCAGGCCCCGCGCGACGACCCCGCGTTCGGGGCGGGTCTGCACGACCTCGGTGACCTCGGCATCGCCGAAGGGGTGGAGCACCTCGGCGGTGGACGGCGAGGTGCCGCCCCAGCCCGCGAGCAGGGTGTTCGAGCCGCGACGCCGATCACCCATGGACGAGGATCCCGATCCCGGCGGTGATCGCCCAGACCAGGCCGAACGCCTGGAGCGTGCGGTCGTGGAGCACGACCTCCTCGGGCGCGCCGGCCTCGCCGCGATCGACGATGAACGCGTAGCGGAGGAACGCGAGCACGAACGGCACGATGGACGCCTCGTACCAGGGGAACCCAGCGGTCCCCGCGGACTTCTCGAAGGCCCAGAGGCAGTAGGCCACCATGGTCACGCCGGTCGCCACCGACCGTACGTAGCCGAGGAACGACTCGCTGTAGACCCCGAGCGTGCTCCGGATCTGCTCGCGGCCGGCACCCAGTTCGACCATCTCGGAGTGACGCTTCCCGGCGACGACGAACAGCGAACCGAACGAGGCGACGATGTAGAACCAGACGGAGATCGGCACGTCGACCGCGACGGCGCCGGCGACCGTGCGGAGGACGAACCCGGCCGCGACCATGCCGAGGTCGAGCACCGGGACCCGCTTGCCCCAGAGCGAGTAGCTCGTCGTCAGCACCACGTAGGTGACGACCACGATGGGCAGACGCCAGCCGGTGAGGAACCCGACGGCGACGCCGGCGACGAGCATCAGCGTCCCGACGATCCGTGCGGTGGAGATCGCCAGTTCACCGGCGGCGATGGGCCGGAACCGCTTCGTCGGGTGGCGCCGGTCGGACTCGACGTCCGCCGCGTCGTTGAGGAGGTACGTGCCGCTGGCTGCAAGGCAGAACGCGACGAAGGCCACGAGCGCCTCGAACAGGTCGCGGGTGTGCCCGAGCACCCCGGCGGCGGCCGGGGCGGCGAAGACGAGGACGTTCTTGAGCCACTGCTTCGGCCGGCACGCGCGCAGCAGCGGGGGGAGGTGCGACCGACGTGCGGCCGGTGCTGCGGTGCTGGGGAGTTCCTGGGCCTCGGCCATGGATCGGTGCACGACTCCGGGAGGGCGGGCGGTGCGCAGCGCGGCGGCGCGCGTCCCGCCGGTGGGCGGGTCCCCAGCCTACCGCTGCTCCGGGGCCTCCCCGGCCGCCTCGCGGGACTCGCGGGCGGCCCCGCCGAACACGCCGCGGGCCATGGTCGAGGTCTCGGCGGCCCGGCGTCGTTCGAACACCTCGGCCCGGGCGGCGTGGACCACGCGGTCCTCCGGCGCGGCGAGCGCAGCCCACTCGGCGAGGTGTCCCGCGAGGCGCAGGTCGCCGGCCTCGGCCAGCTCGAGCGCCCGGCGCGCGAGCACGTCGGCACCGCCGGCGAGTGCGGCCACCTCGAGGGCGACCGTGGCGTCCGGCGCGGGCTTGAGGGTCGCGGGGTTGCCGTCGTACCAACCGCCGAGGAGCCGCCACACGTTGTGGACGATGAACTCCGGTTCGTCGTAGATGGGTCGGAGGTAGGGCTTCTCGATGAGGTGCTGCGGCGCGCGCACGGTGTGGATGATCTCGTCGAGCCGGGCGCCCGCGTTCATCATCGTGAGCACCTCCGTGTAGAGGTGCTCGAGGAGCTCGGCGCTCTCGGTGAGCGCGGCGTGCACCCGTTCGGCCCCGGTGATGGGGAGGCCATGACCGGGGAGCAGCACCTCGGCGCCGCAGGCGGCCATCGCCCGCAGGCCCCGCGCCCAGTCGAGCGGGTACCGCTGGACCTTCTGGGGGTTGCCGCAGTTGGGTGAGGCCCAGATGAACATGTCGCCGGCGCAGAGCACCCGTCGCCCCGGCACGAACACCCACGTGTGGTCGTCGGTCTCGCCACGGGCGTGGTGCAGTTCGAACCGTTCGCCCCCGACCTCGAGGTCGAGGTGGTCGTGGTACGTGACGTCCGGATACCGCCAGGCCCGCGGCCAGGTGTAGCCGGGGATCTGGAACTGCCGGCCGTTGATGATCTCGTTGTACCCGGCGGTCTCGACGTACCGGTCGAAGCGCGCTGCGATCGCCTCGTGGCCGATGACGACGGGTGCGGCGGCGCCGGCCCGCTGGTTGTCGTCCTCGTAGCGCTCGACGCCGAACACGTGGTCGACGTGTCCGTGCGTGAAGACGATCGTGTGGGCCGAGGCGGTGCTCCAGGCTCGGATCGACTCGTGCACGCGCCCGGACATCTCGGTGCTGCTCGTGTCGACCACGACGAGGCCCGCGTCGGTCTCGAGCACCGCCGAGTTCGAGAACGCCGCGACGAACGCGGTGCGATCGGTGACCTCGGCCAGCCCGCCCCACAGCGCCGCCGGATGCCCGAGGGTCCCGGGAGCCCGGCCGGCCAGCATCGCCTCCGCCCGTTCCATGATCTCGCTCATGGTCCGAGTCTGGCCGGACGCGCACCGTCGGCGCACGGCGGCCGGTCCGGGTCGGACGGGGAGCGGGACGGCTGCCCTAGTGTCGGCGGCCATGGAGTTCAACTTCGCGGACATGTTCGAGGCCAACGTCGACGGGGTGGGTGACCGGACGGCGCTCATCGTCGGGGACCAGCGGCTCACCTTCACCGAGCTCGAGGAGCAGGTGAACCGCCTGGCCCACCACTTCCAGTCGGCGGGCATCGAGCCGGGTGACCACGTCGGCATCTACGCGTACAACGGGGTCGAGTGGGTCGAGTCGATGGCCGCGCTCTACAAGATCCGTGCGGTCCCGGTGAACATCAACTCCCGCTACGTCGAGGCCGAGCTGCGGTACCTCTTCGACAACGCCGACCTCCGGGCCGTCGTGCTCCAGCGGGAGTTCGCGCCGCGGGTGGCCGCCATCATCGACGAGCTCCCGCAGCTGACCCACCTCGTCATCTCAGAGGACGGCAGCGGGGCCGACCGCTCCGGGCTCGAGGGTCGGGCCGGCATCACGGTGGCCGACTACGACGAGGCCAAGGCGGCCGAGTCCGCGGCCCGAGACTTCGCACCGCGGTCGTCCGACGACATCCACATGATCTACACGGGCGGCACCACCGGGATGCCCAAGGGCGTCATGTGGCGGCAGGAGGACATCTTCTACACGCTCTGCGGGGGGATCGACGCCTACACCAACGAGAAGGTGCAGCGTCCCGAGGAGTTGAGCGAGCGGGCCCGGGCCGCGGCCGGTCCGACCGTCTTCTTCCCGATCGCACCGCTCATGCACGGCGCCGGGCAGGTGAGCACGATCCGCGGGCTCATCCACGGCGACACCACGGTGCTCGTGCGGAAGTTCGACGCACGCGAGGCTTGGCAGATCTGCGCGCGGGAGCGGGTCAACGTGCTCGGCATCACGGGTGACGCCATGGCCCGCCCACTCGCCGACGCGCTCGAGGAGATGTTCGACGACCTCGACCTCTCGAGCCTGTTCTCCATCGGTTCGTCGGCGGCGATCTTCTCCCAGTCGATCAAGGACCAACTCATCGAGCGGCTCCCGAACGTCCTCATCGTCGATTCGGTCGGGGCGACCGAGACCGGGATGAACGGCATCAAGATCGCCCAGCGCGGCGAGGCGCCGAAGGGCGGGCCCGCCACGGTCACCCCATCGCGCGACTCGATCGTCATCGATGACGACTACCGCAGGGTCGAACCCGGTTCCGAGGTGGTCGGCCGTATTGCCCGCACCGGCAACATCCCCATCGGGTACTACAAGGACCCGGAGCGCACCGCGCAGGTGTTCCCGACCATCGACGGCGTGCGCTACTCGGTGCCCGGCGACTTCGCCAAGGTGGAGGCCGACGGCAGCATCACGCTGCTCGGGCGTGGCTCGATCGTCATCAACACCGGCGGCGAGAAGGTGTACCCCGAGGAGGTCGAGGGCACGCTCAAGGGGCACCCCGAGGTCTTCGACGTCCTCGTCGTCGGGGTGCCGGACGCTCGGTGGGGTGAAGCGGTGGCCGCGGTCGTCCAGCCCCGGGAGGGCACGGCACCGACCCTCGAGTCGCTCTCGGATCACTGTCGCCAGCACGTGGCCGGGTACAAGGTGCCGAAGCGGCTCTTCCTGGTCGATCAGATCGTGCGGGCACCGAGCGGTAAGCCGGACTACCCGTGGGCCAAGGAGTACGCCCGGTCCGCGGCTGCGGCCGAGGCATCGGACTGAGCCGGACCGCGGTCCGGCGCGCCTAGCCTCGGCGCCGTGGATCCCACCGTGTTCGAGGCCGCCGGCCTCTACGACCCCGACGCGCCCGACGCCCGCGAACGGCTCGCGCTCCTGCGGTGGCTGACCGAGCGGGGATTCACTCCCGAGGAGATCGCCCAAGCCGACGCGGACCCGGCGACCACGCTCGAGGCCCTCGCCGGTCAGCGGGCGGTGCGGCGCGGCAAGGTCCACACTCCCCGCGAGGTGGCGGCCCGGCTCGGCATCACGACCGAGGACCTCGCGGGCAAGCTCCTGGCCTCGGGTTACGTGGCCGCCGGGGTCGACGAGGTGGTGCTCACCGACCTCGACGTCGCCGCGTTGGAATCCTTCGTCGCGGCGGCCGAGGTGTTCGGCGACGAACCGATCGAGCAGTTCGCCCGGGTGGTTGCCGCGGCTGCCGCGCGGGTGGCAGAGGCTGCGGCGACGCTGTTCATCGCGGCCATCGAGCAGCCGCTCATCGAGGACGAGGCGACGCCGGTGGTCCTGGCCCAGGCGAACCTCGCTGCGTCGTACTCGCTCGACACGGTGCCGGTGGTCATGGAGGCACTGCTGCGCAGCCAGGTCGAGGCGGCGAACCGTCGGATGCGACTGTCGCGACAGGATTCGGACGAGGCGACCGTGGCCATCGGGTTCGTCGACCTCGTGGGGTTCACCCCGCTGTCGCGCCGACTCGACGACACCGAGCTGGGCCGGGTCCTCGACGGCTTCGAGAGCCGGGCCTCGGACATCGCGACCCGGCACGACGGCCGCGTGGTGAAGCACATCGGCGACGAGGTGATGTTCGTGGCCGTGGATCCGAACGCAGCCTGCGAGATCGCGCTCGAACTCGTCGAGGCCGTCGAGACGCTGGGCCGGGGTGTGCGGCCACGCGGTGCGGTTGCGTTCGGGCCGGTGCTGCAACGCGCGGGCGACTACTACGGGCCGGTCGTGAACCTCGCGTCCCGCGTGGCCGAGTTGGCCGTGCCGTACGAGATCCTCGTGACCGAGGAGCTCGTGCATGCGGCCGAGCACTGGTCGCTCGCGTTCAAGCCGGCCGGCCGGCGGATGCTCAAGGGCTTCGAGGAGCCGGTGAGCCTGTGGGAGCTGCAGCGCGACGACTGACCGCGCGCGGCGTGCACGGTTCGGTTCAGGCCAGGCAGCCGACCGCGCGGAGGCGGGCCACCTCGTCGGCCGCGAGGCCCCACTCGGTGAGGGTCGTGAGGGTGTCGTGACCCGGCGGGACCGGCGTCCGCTCGATCGCACCGGGCGTGCGGCTGAACCGTGGGGCCGGGGCGGGCTGGGGTGCGCCCTCCACCTCGACGAAGGTCTGGCGGGCGACGTTGTGCGGGTGCTCGCGGGCCTCGCCCATGGTGAGCACGGGGGCGAAGCAGACCTCGTGGCCGTGGAAGAACTCGACCCACCCGTCGCGGGTGCGGGTGCGGAAGATCGCGGCGAGCGCGTCCTTCCACTCGGGCCACCTGGCCTGGTCCATCTGGGTGGCCGGATCGAGGGTGACGCCGAGTGGGCCCATGAGGCGCACGAACTCCGCGTAGAACTTCGGCTCGTAGGCGGCGATCGAGATCCACTGCGCGTCGGCCGTCTCGTAGACCCCGTAGAAGTGGGCCCCGCCGTCGAGCATGTTCGTGCCCCGTTCGTCGGACCAGAAGCCCATCGCGCTCATGCCGACGAAGGTGCTCATGAGCATCGCCGACCCGTCGACCATCGCGGCGTCGACGACCTGGCCGACGCCGGAGGTCGCGCGTTCGACGAGCGCGGCGAGCACCCCGAACGCGAGCAGCAGCCCGCCGCCGCCGAAGTCGCCGATGAGGTTGATGGGGGGGACCGGCGGACCGCCGGCCGGTCCGATGTGCGCGAGCACCCCGGCGAGGGCGATGTAGTTGATGTCGTGCCCCGGCTCGGCGGCGAGGGGGCCATCCTGGCCCCACCCCGTCATGCGCCCGTAGATCACCCGCGGGTTGCGCGTCGCGACCGCCTCGGGGCCGACCCCGAGCCGCTCGGCCACCCCGGGTCGGAACCCCTCGAGGATCACGTCCGCGGTCTCGCAGAGCCGCAGCACGGTCTCGGCTGCCTCCGGGTGCTTGAGGTCGATGCCGGCCGATCGACGGTTCCGGTCGAGGCTGGCGAACGGGGAGGCCGGGAAGACGGCGGAGCCCCGGGCCACGTCGGTGGCCCGGTCGAGGCGCAGCACCTCGGCGCCGAGGTCGGCGAGGGCCATGCCCGCGAACTGCAGCGGTCCGATGTTCGGCAACTCGATGACGCGGATGCCGGTGAGCGGGCCCATGCGGTTCCTCCTGGTTCAGACGTCGAGCTTGAAGGCGCGCACCGCGTTCTCGCGGAGGAACTTCGGCCAGACGTGGTCGCGGAAGCCGACGTCCGGCAACTCGGAGAAGATGCGCTCGTACGACAACCCGGCGGGGAAGTAGCCGGACCAGATGATCTTGTCGGCTCCCCGAGTGTTGGCGTAGTCGATGATCGCGGTTGGGTAGTACTTCGGGGCGAACGCGGTGGTGGAGTAGTAGAGGTTCGGCCACTTCAGCATGAGCTTCACCGCGAGCTCCGCCCACGGCTCGGCGCCGTGGCGCATGACGAAGGTCAACTCAGGGAAGAACCAGCACACCTCGTCGACGAGGGCGACCTCCTGGCAGGCGAAGGGCAGGCGTGGCCCCGGTACGCCGACGGTGGAGCAGAACGCGATGCCGAGCTCGACGCACTTCGCGTAGACGGGGTACCACTTCTTGTCGTTGAGCGGTACCTGCGGGGTGAGGCCGGCGGGGAACGCGCCCACCGCCTTGAGCCCGAAATCCTCGTGGAACCGCACGATCCGGCGGACCGCGTCCATGCCCTCGTTCGGATCGACGTTGATCTGGGCGGAGAAGCGTCCGGGGTGGTCGCGGAAGGCCCGGGCGGCCGCCTCGTCGTCGACGTTGATGATGGCGTGGGTGATGCCGACCGCATCGAGCTCGGCGAGGAGCATGTCGACCGGATCGGTCATGTCGTCGGCCTCCCACTTCGGGGGTTCCTTGAACATGTACCCCGCAGGGAACTCGAGCCCGCCGCGCCCCTCCCGGGATTCGGCGTCGAGCGTGCCGCGACGGATGAACGAGTAGAACTCGAACATCTCCTCGCGCGACTTCGGGACGCCGACCGCGGTGTCGATGACCCCGCCGGTGAGACCGGCGCGGAACCCCTCGTTGATGCCGTCGGGGGTCCGACTCACGTGAGCGCCGCCCCGATGCCGAGTACCCGGGCCGCGTTCTCGCGCAGGAACTTCGGCCAGACGTGGTCGCGGAACCCGACGTCGGGCATCTCGGAGAAGATGCGCTCGAGGGAGAGGCCCATCGGGTAGTAGCCGGCGTACATGATCTTGTCGGCGCCCCGGGTGTTGGCGTAGTCGATGATCGCCTTCGGGTAGTGCTTCGGGGCGAAGGCCGAGGTGGAGTAGTACAGGTTCGGCCACTTCAGCATGAGCTTCACCGCGAGGTCCTCCCACGGCTCGGCGCCGTGGCGCATGACGAACCTGAGGTCGGGGAAGAACCAGCACACCTCGTCGATGTGCGCGACGTCCTGGCAGGCGAAGGGCACGCGGGGGCCGGGGATGCCGGCGTTTACGAAGATCGGGATGTCGAGCTCCACGCACTTCGCGTAGAGCGGGTACATCTTCTTGTCGTTGATCGGCACCTGCGGGGTGAGGCCGGCCGGGAACACCTGGGCCGAGCGGGCCCCGTACTCGTGGTACGCACGCTCGAGGTGCCGGACCCCGTCCATCCCCGCATTGGGGTCGACCGAGCAGCCGCCGACGAAGCGGTCCGGGTGCCGGGCGAGCGCGTCGCGCGCGACCGGGTTCGTGCCGACGTTGAGCAGCGCCCAGCGCACGTTGAACCGGTCCATCTCGGCGACGAGGAGGGCGACCGGGTCTTCGATCGCGTCGAAATCGGGCACGTCCTTGAACATGTACTGCGCGGGGAAGGTGAACTGCTCGCGGGCCTCCTTGTCCAGGATCTGGCTCGCGAACCGGTCGTAGTGCTCGCGCTTGCGCTGTTCGGCGGTCGCGGGGATGCCGATCATCGTGTCGACGACGCCGCCGCGCCAGGCCTCGAAGTATGCGTCAGTCATCGAGGTGGAACACCTTCCGTGCGTTTTCGTGGAGGAACTTGGGCCAGACGTGATCCCGGAACGGTACGCCGGGGAGCTCGCCGAAGATGCGGTCGAGGCTGAGGCCGGCCGCGTAGTAGCCGGCGTACAGGATCTTGTCGGCGCCCCGGGTGTTGGCGTAGTCGACGATCGCCTTCGGGTAGTGCTTCGGGGCGAAGGCCGAGGTGGAGTAGTACAGGTTCGGCCACTTCAGCATGAGCTTGACCATGAGGTCCTCCCACGGCTCGCCGCCGTGACGGGTCACGATGGTGAGCTCCGGGAAGAACCAGCACACCTCGTCGAGCTGGGCCACCTCTTGGCTCCCCATGAGGATGCGCGGTCCCGGGACGCCCACGTAGAGGACCATCGGGATGTCGAGCTCCACGCACTTCGCGTAGAGCGGGTACATCTTCTTGTCGTTGATCGGGACCTGCGGGTTCGCGCCGGTGCCCCAGGTGTGGGCCGCGATCGCGCCCCGTTCGACCACCGCCGCCTCGAGCGCCCGCACCGCTTCCATGCCTTGGTTCGGGTCGACGTGGAACATCCCCCGGAACCGATCGGGCCGGAGGCGGCACTCGTCCCCGTCGATGTGGCTCAGCATCGTCGCGATGCCGTGGGCGTCCATGAGCCGCAGGACCTCGGCCACCGGGTCGGGCAGATCGTCGTAGTGGGGGACGTCCTTGAACATGTACTCCGCGGGCATCTCCATGGTCTGGGTGGCCGCGTCCATGGCGAGCTCGCGGATGGAGTCGTACTTGCGGACCTGGACCTCGCGCTCCGAGGGCATGGCGAGGAAGGTGTCGATCACGCCCTCGGCGCGAGCCGCATCGAACACGGCGTTCCCGGTCGGCGTGGGCACGGTCACTCGTCCAGCTTGAAGACGCGGGCCGCGTTCTCGTGGAGGAACTTGGGCCAGACGTGGTCGCGGAACGGTACGTCGGGCATCTCGGTCCAGATGCGGTCGAGCTCGAGGCCCATCGGGTAGTAGCCGGCGTACATGACCTTGTCGGCACCCCGGGTGTTGGCGAAGTGCACGACATCGGCCGGGTAGTACTTCGGCGCGAACGCCGAGGTGGAGTAGTACAGGTTCGGCCACTTCAGCATGAGCTTCACCGCGAGGTCCGCCCACGGCTCGGCGCCGTGGCGCATGACGAACTTGAGATCCGGGAAGAACCAGCACACCTCGTCGATGAGCGCTACGTCCTGGGGGCCGAAGGGCACGCGGGGTCCGGGGATGCCCGCACAGACGCAGATCGGGATGTCGAGCTCCACGCACTTCGCGTAGATGGGGTAGAAGCGCTTGTCGTTGATGGGCACCTGTGGCGTGTAGCCGGCCGGGAACGCGGTGGCCGCCTTCACGCCCAGCTCCTTCACTGCGTGCTCGAGTTCGCGCACGCCCTCCATGCCCCGGTTCGGATCGACCTCGAAGGAACCGAAGAACCGGTCCGGGTGTGCAGCGATGGCGGCCAGGGACTCCTCGGCCTGGTTCGAGACGCCGATCATCCCCTTGGCGATGCCGTGGCGATCCATCTGCTCGAGCAGGAAGGCCGTCGGATCCTCGACCGGGCCGATGTGGGGCACGTCGTGGAACATGTACTGCGCGGGGAACTCGAACTCCTCGAGGCTCTCACGGTCGTGGAGCCCGGCCCGGAGGAACTCGTACCACGCCTTGGGATCGCACTTGGGGGGCAGGGCGATCATGAGGTCGATCGCGCCGGCGGGCTCGGGCATCGGCATAGGGGCGAGACGGTATCGCAGCCGGGTCGTGCCGACCCCGATCGCCCCGGTAGCGTGCCGCCCGCTGACGAGACCTCACGGAGGCGGCGATGTACGAGTGGAGCGACGAGCACCGGATGATCCGCGACGCGGTACGGCAGTGGGTCGAGGCCGAGGTGCGACCGCGGCGCGACGAGCTGGAGTTCGGCGACACCCCGCCGTACGACGTGATCCGCTCGCTGTACTCGACGTTCGGCATGGACGCGATGGCCCGCGACACGTTCAAGCGACGGATCGAGCGGGAGCGGGCGGCCGCGGAGGGCGGTGCCCCGGCGTCCGAGGAGCGCGGGGGCGGCGGCAACGCGGGCATGACCCTCATCCCGATCATCGAGCTGTGCCGCTGCTCGCCCGGCCTCGTGACCGCCATGGGCGTGAGCACGGGTCTCGCGGCGGCGACGATCATGAGCCGCGGCACCATCGCGCAGAAGGAGCGTTGGGCACTCGACCTCCTCACCTTCGAGAAGGTCGGCGCGTGGGCGATCACCGAGCCCGATTCGGGATCCGACGCGTTCGGTCGCATGCAGTCGACCGCGCGGCGCGACGGCGATGAGTACGTGCTGAACGGCAACAAGACGTTCATCACGAACGGTCCCTACGCGGACACCACGGTGTTCATCTGCAAGCTCGACGAGGGCAACCCGCCGGCCGAGCGCAAGATCCTCTCGTTCGTGCTCGAGAAGGGGATGCCCGGCTTCGAGCAGACGAAGCCGATGCGCAAGATGGGCATGCACTCGTCGCCGACCGGGATGCTCTTCCTCCAGGACGTGCGGGTCGGGCGCGACCGACTGCTCGGTGAGACCGAGGAGGTGCCGTACCGTGAGGGGGCCAAGCAGGCCTTCTCGATCGAGCGCATGGGCGTGGCGGCCATGGCCCTCGGCATCGTCGACCGGTGCCTCGAACTCAGCATCGCCTACGCCAAGGAGTGCATCCGGTTCGGCAAGCCGATCGGCGAGCACCAGCTCATCCAGGACAAGTTGGCCCGGATGGAGGTGGCCCGCATCAACCTCGAGAACCTCGTGTTCCGGAGCATCGAGAAGTCGTCGGCCGGGGTGCCGCTCGACCTCACCGAGGCCTCGGCGATGAAGCTGTACTCGGCCCGGGCCGCCACCGAAGTCGCCCTCGACGCGGTGCAGATCTTCGGCGGCAACGGCTACATGGCCGAGTACGAGGTGGAGCAGCTGGCCCGGGACGCCAAGGTCCTCCAGATCTACGCGGGTACCGACGAGATCCAGATCTCCCAGATCGCCCGGTCCCTCCTCGCCTGACCCTCGGAGCCCCGCGCCCCAGCGCCACTGCGGCCCTCGAGCCTCCGCCCACCCCCGAACTCTGTGCACTCGCGACGGCTGGGATCGTCAGCGGTGCACAGAGTTCCGGATGGGGGGTGGGGGGAGGGCTTGGATCGGGGCCGTGGTGAGCGGCTAACCTGACGGATTCCAGCGGGCCAACGTCGTCCCGTCGGTGCAGACCAGAGCCCGCCCCCGGCGGGTCCCGACGAACGACGAAGAGCGAGCCCATGCCCAGCGCCATCCCGCCCCGCCAGGGTCTCTACGACCCCGCGTTCGAGCACGACGCCTGCGGCGTCGCCTTCGTGGTCGACCTGCACGGCCGCCGTACCCACCGGCTCGTCGAACAGGGCATCACCGCGCTCTGCAACCTCGAGCACCGGGGCGCCTCGGGCTGCGAGGTCAACACCGGCGACGGCGCGGGCCTGCTCATCCAGGTGCCCGACGCGTTCTACCGGGCCGTGGTCGACTTCGACC
Source organism: Actinomycetes bacterium (assembly GCA_046075855.1). Lineage (GTDB taxonomy): Bacteria > Actinomycetota > Acidimicrobiia > IMCC26256 > IMCC26256 > IMCC26256. The sequence continues at coordinate 7,043 of JBJTQX010000065.1, read as the reverse complement.
TGCCTGCGGCCGGGGCCTATGCCACCGGCATCGGGTTCCTCCCGGCCGACCCGGCGGAGGCCGAGGTCGCCGCGAAGGCGATCGGGACGATCGCGGCCGAGGAGGGGCTCGAGGTCCTCGGTTGGCGAGCGGTGGCCACCGACGACTCGATGATCGGCGCTTCGGCTCGGGCCGCGATGCCCGCGTTCCGGCAGGTGTTCATCGGCGGGGCCGGCCTGACCGGCCTCGACCTCGAGCGCCGGGTGTTCATCGCCCGCAAGCGCATCGAGCACGAGGTCACCTCGGCCACGGGGGAGCGGGTGTACTTCCCGAGCCTGTCGCCGCGCACCATCGTCTACAAGGGCATGCTCACCACCCCGCAGCTGCGCGAGTTCTACCCGGAGCTCGCGGACGAGCGGATCGAGAGCGCGATCGCCCTCGTGCACTCCCGCTTCTCGACGAACACGTTCCCTTCTTGGCCGTTGGCCCACCCGTACCGGTTCATCGCGCACAACGGCGAGATCAACACGCTCAAGGGGAACCGCAACTGGATGCGGGCCCGCGAGGCCCTGCTCGCGTCCGACCTGCTGCCCGGTGACCTCGAGCGCATCTTCCCGATCTGCGACCCCAACGGCTCCGACTCGGCCTCCTTCGACGAGGTGCTCGAACTGCTGCACCTCGGGGGAAGGTCGCTCCCGCACGCCGTGCTCATGATGATCCCGGAGGCTTGGGAGAACCACGAGTCGATGAGCCCGGAGAAGCGGGCGTTCTACCGGTTCCACGCGTCGGTGATGGAGCCGTGGGACGGCCCGGCCGACATCGCGTTCACCGACGGCACGGTCATCGGCGCGGTGCTCGACCGCAACGGTCTGCGGCCCTCGCGCATCTGGGTCACCGACGACGGCCTCGTCGTGATGGCCTCCGAGGTCGGCGTGCTCGACATCGACCCGGCCACGGTGGTGTCGAAGCGACGGCTCGAACCGGGCCGGATGTTCCTCGTGGACACCGCTCAGGGTCGCATCATCGAGGACGCCGAGATCAAGGCGGAGCTCGCCGCAGCCGCGCCCTACCGGGAGTGGCTCGACGATGGCCTCGTGCACCTCGACGACCTGCCGCCCCGGGTCGCGCTCACCCCGATGCACGCGACCGCGGTGGCCCAGCAGCGGCTCTTCGGGTACACGCAGGAGGAGATGCGCGTGCTCGTGGGTCCGATGGCTCGCACCGGGGCCGAGGCCATCGGCTCGATGGGGACCGACACCCCGATCGCAGTGCTCTCGGATCGACCCCGCATGCTCTACGACTACTTCCAGCAGCTGTTCGCGCAGGTCACGAACCCGCCGCTCGACGCGATCCGCGAGGAGCTCGTCACCTCAATCGGCGGGACGATCGGCCCGGAGGGCAACCTGCTCGCGCCCGGGCCCGACTCGTGCCGGCAGATCGTGCTGCCCCATCCGATCATCGACAACGAGGACCTCGCCAAGCTCCGCTACATCGACGAGGAGGGCGGGGTCGAGGGCTTCAAGCCCGTGACGATCGACATCCTCTACCCGGTGGTCGGGGGCGGCGACGCGCTGCGCATCGCCATCGAGCAGGTGCGGCACCGGGCCAGCGATGCGATCGCGGGCGGGGCGAACCTCATCATCCTCTCCGATCGTTACGCGGACCATGAGCACGCGCCCATCCCGGCGCTGCTCGCCGTGGCGGCGGTGCACCATCACCTCATCCGGGAGAAGACGCGCACCCGGGTCGGCCTCGTCGTGGAGACGGGCGAGGCCCGTGAGGTACACCACCACGCGCTGCTCATCGGATTCGGTGCGGCCGCGGTCAACCCGTACCTGGTGTTCGACGCGCTGCGGGACATGATCGCCGAGGGTCACCTCGAGGTCACCCCGCGCAAGGCGGCCAAGCAGTACATCAAGGCCGCGGGCAAGGGCATCCTCAAGATCATGTCGAAGATGGGGATCTCGACGGTCGCGTCGTACACCGGCGCGCAGGTGTTCGAGGCGATCGGGCTCGGCGACCAGATCATCGACGAGTACTTCACCGGCACGACGAGCCGGCTCGGCGGCATCGGGCTCGAGACGATCGCGGCCGAGGTGGCGACCCGGCACGCCGCGGCGTTCCCGGACCGTCCCGAGGAGCGCGCGCACCGCACGCTCGAGGTGGGCGGCGAGTACCAGTGGCGGCGGGAGGGCGAGTACCACCTGTTCAACCCGGACACGGTGTTCAAGCTGCAGCACGCCACCCGCACCGGCCGGTACGAGATCTTCAAGGAGTACACCCGTCTCGTCGACGACCAGGCTCGCCGGCTCGCCACGTTGCGCGGCCTGTTCCGCCTGCGGGTGGGAGATCGTCCGGCGGTGCCGCTCGACGAGGTCGAGCCGGCCTCGGAGATCGTGAAGCGGTTCTCGACCGGTGCGATGTCGTACGGATCGATCTCGGCGGAGGCGCACGAGACCCTCGCGATCGCCATGAACCGGCTCGGCGCGAAATCGAACACCGGAGAGGGCGGGGAGGACGCGGAGCGGTTCACCCCTGATGCCAACGGGGACCTGCGACGGTCCTCGATCAAGCAGGTCGCCTCGGGGCGGTTCGGCGTGACGAGCGAGTACCTCGTGAACGCCGACGACATCCAGATCAAGATGGCCCAGGGTGCCAAGCCCGGTGAGGGCGGTCAGCTCCCGGGACACAAGGTGTACCCGTGGATCGCGAGGACCCGACACTCGACGCCCGGGGTGGGGCTCATCTCGCCGCCCCCGCACCACGACATCTACTCGATCGAAGACCTCGCCCAGCTCATCCACGACCTGAAGAACTCGAACCCGTCGGCCCGCATCCACGTGAAGCTCGTGGCCGAGGTCGGGGTGGGCACGGTCGCGGCCGGTGTGGCGAAGGCCCACGCCGACGTCGTGCTCATCTCCGGCCACGACGGGGGCACGGGCGCGTCGCCGCTCACCTCGGTGAAGCACGCGGGCGCGCCCTGGGAGCTGGGGCTGGCCGAGACCCAGCAGACCCTGCTGCTCAACGGACTGCGCGACCGCATCGTCGTGCAGACCGACGGCCAGCTCAAGACCGGCCGCGACGTCATCGTCGCCGCGCTGCTCTGCGCCGAGGAGTTCGGGTTCGCCACTGCGCCGCTCGTCGTGAGCGGCTGCGTGATGATGCGGGTCTGTCACCTCGACACCTGCCCGGTCGGTGTCGCCACCCAGAACCCCGAGCTGCGCAAGCGGTTCAGCGGCAAACCGGAGTTCGTCGTGAACTTCTTCGAGTTCATCGCCGAGGAGGTGCGCGAGCTGCTCGCCGAGCTCGGGTTCCGCAGCCTCGCCGAGGCCATCGGGCACGCTGAGTACCTCGATACCGACGCGGCCGTGGCCCACTGGAAGACCGCGGGTCTCGACCTGTCGGCGATCCTGCACGTGCCCGCGTTTGACGAGTCCACGCAGGATCGCCACTGCACGAAGTCCCAGGACCACGGCCTCGACCGGGCCCTCGACGTGCGGCTCATCGAGGCCGCCGCGCCGGCGCTCGAGCGGGGCGAGCCCGTCCGGTTCCCGGTGGAGATCCGCAACGTGAACCGGACGGTCGGGACGATGCTCGGCCACGAGCTCACCCGTCGTCACGGCGGCGCAGGCCTGCCCGACGGGACGATCAGCATCGACCTCACCGGCTCGGCCGGGCAGTCGTTCGGCGCATTCGTGCCCCGCGGCATCACCCTGCGGCTCGAGGGCGACGCGAACGACTACGTCGGCAAGGGCCTCTCGGGCGGCCGTCTCGTGGTGCGCCCGCCCCGCGACGCCCGCTTCGTGGCCGAGGAGAACACGATCGCCGGCAACGTCATCCTCTACGGGGCGACCGGGGGCGAGGCGTACCTGCGCGGCGTGGTCGGCGAGCGGTTCTGCGTGCGCAACTCCGGGGCGACCGCGGTCGTCGAGGGGGTGGGCGACCACGGCTGCGAGTACATGACCGGCGGTCGGGTCGTGGTGCTCGGTCGCACCGGGCGCAACTTCGGCGCGGGGATGTCGGGCGGCATCGCCTACATCCACGACGTGGAGGGCGACTTCTTCACGCGGCTCAACCGCGAGATGGTCGACCTCGACCCGCTCGACGAGGACGATCTCGAGTGGCTACGGGCCACGGTCCAGACCCACCTCGACGAGACCGACTCGGCGGTGGCACGGCGGATCCTCGACGACTGGCACCACGAGGCCGAACGGTTCGTGAAGGTGATGCCGCAGGACTACAAGCGGGTGCTCGACGCGGCACGGACCGCTGAGGAGCGTGGGCTGACGGTCGAGGAGGCCATCATGGCCGCCTCGCGGGTCTGAGGAGGACGAGGACATGGGTGAGGCGACCGGGTTCCTGAAGTACGACCGCAACGGTCCGACGCGCCGTCCCGTCGAGCTGCGGCTCAAGGACTGGAAGGAGGTCTACGAACCGTTCCCGGTCGAGTCGCTCCGGGTGCAGGCCGCGCGCTGCATGGATTGCGGGATCCCCTTCTGCCACAACGGCTGCCCGCTCGGGAACCTCATCCCCGAGTGGAACGACCTCGCCTACCGCGACGACTGGCGGGAGGCCATCGACCGCCTGCACGCCACGAACAACTTCCCGGAGTTCACCGGGCGGCTCTGCCCGGCCCCCTGCGAGTCGGCCTGCGTGCTCGGCATCAACGCGGACCCGGTCAGCATCAAGCAGGTCGAGGTCACGATCATCGAGCGGGCCTGGGAGGAGGGCTGGATCACACCCTTGGTCCCGAGCGTGCGCACGGGCAAGCGGATCGCCGTGGTCGGCTCCGGCCCGGCGGGCCTCGCCGTCAGCCAGCAGCTCACCCGCGCCGGGCACTCGGTCGTGGTGTTCGAGCGAGCCGACCGGATCGGCGGCCTGCTGCGCTACGGCATCCCCGAGTTCAAGATGGAGAAGCGCTTCCTCGATCGGCGCCTCGAGCAGATGACGGCCGAGGGCACCGAGTTCCGCACGAACACGAACGTGGGCGAGGACGTCACGGTCGAGCAGCTGCGAGCCGAGTTCGACGCGATCGTGCTCGCCGGCGGCGCGACGGTCGCCCGCGACCTGCCCATCCCGGGCCGCGAGCTCGATGGCGTCATGCAGGCGATGGAGTTCCTGCCCCTGGCCAACAAGGTGCAGGAGGGTGACCTCGACGACCACCCGCACTCCGCCCGGGGCAAGCACGTCGTCATCATCGGTGGCGGCGACACGGGCGCCGACTGCCTCGGCACCTCGCACCGCCACGGCGCAGCCTCGGTGCACCAGTTCGAGATCATGCCGCGCTCGCCCGACACGCGGGCCGACAGCACCCCATGGCCGCAGTGGCCGCTCATGTTCCGCACCTCCTCGGCCCACGAGGAGGGGGGCGAGCGCGTCTTCTCCGTGAACACCGAGTGCTTCATCGGCGACGATGCAGGGCGGGTCGTCGCCCTGCGGGCCCACGAGGTCGAGCAGCGCGTGGTCGACGGTCGCATGACCTTCGAGCGGGTGGAGGGCACTGACTTCGAGCTGCCCTGCGACGTGGCACTCCTCGCCCTGGGCTTCGTCGGTCCGCAGCGGGTCGGCCTGCTCGACGCGCTCGGGGTCGAGTACGACGCCCGCGGCAACGTGGCCCGCGACACCGGGTGGGCGACGAACGCGGACGGCGTCTTCGTCTGCGGGGACATGGGTCGCGGGCAGAGCCTCATCGTGTGGGCGATCGCCGAGGGTCGGTCGTGCGCGGCAGCCGTCGACACCTGGCTCATGGGCGAGACCGACCTCCCGGCCCCGCTGGCGATCTGACCCCACCGGGTCGCGGAACCCGCCCGATGCCGCTCGAGCCTCCGCCGAGTTCGTGGGCCCTGCCCGATCCGGGACGGGCCGACGAGCACGGGGTGGTCGGGGTCGGCGCGGACCTCGAGGCGGGGACCCTCCTCGCGGCCTACCGCAGCGGGCTGTTCCCGATGCCGGTCGAGCGGCGGCAACTCGCGTGGTTCTCGCCCGACCCCCGTGGCGTGTTGCCCCTCGACGCAGTGCACGTGAGCCGATCGCTGCGGCGATCCCGGCGGAGGTTCGAGTGCACGGTGGATGCCGCGTTCCGGGACGTCGTCCTCTGCTGCGCGTGGGGGCGGGAGGACGGCGACTGGATCACCCCGCCGGTGGTCGAGGCGTACTGCCGGCTCCACGACCTCGGTTGGGCGCACTCGGTGGAGGTGTGGTCCGAGGGTGCGCTCGTGGGCGGGCTCTACGGAGTGGCGATCGGCGGGCTGTTCGCGGGCGAGTCGATGTTCCACCGGGTGACCGACGCATCGAAGGTGGCCCTCGTCGAGGCGGCCGAGCGGGTGGCCGCGGGTGGGGGCACGCTCTTCGATGTGCAGTGGTCGACGCCGCACCTCGCGTCGATGGGGGTCGTGGAGATCCGCCGAGACGACTACCTCGAGCGTCTGGCCGCTGCGGTCATGGCTCCCGCAATCGATTGGACCCGCTGAGGTTCAGGCGCTCGCCGCGGCGCGGTCCTTGGCCAGCTCGTCGAGCAGCTCGTACTCCTCGCCGGTGTCGACCCAGTCCTCGAACTGGATCACGCCGATCTCGGTGAACCGATCCCGCAGCCAGCCGTCGCCGGCGTCGAGGAGCCCCAGCTTCTTGCAGTTCGGCACGATCTTCGAGAACAGCGCGGCCTGGAACGGGTTGGTCCCCTGCTGGCGGACCCGGAAGAGCATCTCGGTGTACGCCCGCCGGTCGACGCCCATGGTCTCCCAGACCGCCTGCATCATGAGGCGGTCACGCATCCGGATGGCCGCCTCGAACGCGAACTCCTGGCGCTCACGGATCTCGGTGCCGCTGAGGCCCGCGTAGAACTCCTGCAGCGAGAGGACGCCGAAGGCGACGTGACGGGCCTCGTCGGACATCACGTAGCGGAGCAGGTTCTTGAGCAGGGGCTCTTGGGTGATCTGGTGCATGAAGCCGAACGCAGCGAGGGCCAGCCCCTCGATCATGATCTGCATGCCCATGTAGGTCATGTCCCAGCGGCTGTCGCCGAGGATGTCGTCGATGAGCATCTGGAGGTTGGCGTTGACCGGGTA
>JBJTQX010000064.1:0-13293 GCA_046075855.1 Actinomycetes bacterium | reverse complement strand
CGCGTCGTGGCGGGCGTCGTGGCGCAGGAGGTCCATGCGCAGCGCGACCGTGCAGAGGCCGGTGACGAGCGCGGGGTCGACCGTCGGGTCGTCGAGCGGGGGATCGGTGTAGAGGCCGGGCTCCGACTCGAGGAGCGCGAGGTCGCCGCCGTCGATGCGACGCCGACCGGACCGGAACACCTGCCGACCGATGCCCGGCTCGTCGACGATGACGGCGGCGTCGGTCAGGTCGAACTGCTCGACGAGGGAGTCGAGGGTGGAGTAGACGAGCGCCATGCCGGACTCGTTGGCGGCGAGGTCGGCGACGAGGCGTGACCCGAACTCAGGCATGGGACGCCGCCCGGTGACCTGCGGCGGGGCGTCGCCGGGCGCGCCCGAGCCGAGCACGTCGGCCAGCGGCCGCCCGAGTCCTCCCTGTCGTCCCACGATCGATCCCCATGTCCTGGCCCCCGCTGCTGCCCTCGGGACACTCCGGGGGACAGCGTAACCGCCACGGAGCGTGGTGAGAACCCCTCACGTTCCGTAGTCATCCGGGCGGAACCCGCACGGTGTGGGAGGATCGGGCCTCCCGCAGCCCGGCCCGGAGCCACGCCACGTGATCGCCGACACCCTCACCGACGCCCTCCGAGCCGCCCTGGCCGCCGCCGGCCTGCCGGAGCCCGAGGGGGGCCTCGGCCTGGAGCCGACGGCCCGCCGGGAGCACGGGGACTTCCAGACGAACCTCGCCCTGCGCCTGGCCAAGGCGGTCGGGCAGCCGCCCCGGGAGGTGGCGGGCCGCATCACGGCGGCCCTCGAGGCGGCGGCCCCGCCCCACCTCGAGCGCACCGAGATCGCGGGCCCCGGCTTCATCAACCTGTTCCTCGGACCCGGCTGGATGCACGACGTGCTCGCCGAGGTCGTGACGGCCGGTGAGGCCTACGGACGCGGCACGACGCTGGACGGTCGGCGCATCAACCTCGAGTTCGTCTCGGCGAACCCGACCGGGCCGCTGCACGCGGGCGGCGGGCGCTGGGTGGCGGTGGGCGACGCGCTCGCCAACGTGCTGGCCGCGCAGGGCGCGACCGTGCACCGGGAGTACTACCTCAACGACGCGGGCAACCAGCTCGGCACCTTCGCGGCCTCGCTCATGGCCCGCTACCGCGGCGAGGAGCCGCCGGAGGACGGCTACCACGGGCAGTACCTCGTGGAGATGGCCGCGCGCATGCGGACCGAGCTCGGCGACGCGGTCGACGAGGACACCGCGCGCGAGTGGGGCTACGGCGTGGTGCTGCAGTCGCTCAAGGACGACCTCGCGCGCATCGGCGTGCACTTCGACACCTGGTTCTCCGAGCGCGTGCTGCACGAGCGGGGCGAGGTGCCCGAGGTGCTCGAGCAGCTGCGGGCCTCGGGGCACACCTACGAGCGCGAGGGGGCGACCTGGTTGGCCAGCGAGGCCCTCGGCGACCAGCGCGACCGGGTGCTCGTGAAGGGCGACGGCTCCACGACCTACCTGGCCAACGACCTCGCCTACCACCGGGACAAGCTGCGCCGGGGCTGGGAGCACCTCATCGACATCTGGGGGGCTGACCACCACGGGCAGGTGCGCAGCCTCCAGTGCGGGCTCGAGGCCATCGGCATCGGCACCGCGGCGGCCCCCGAGCCGGAGATCATCCTCGGGCAGCTCGTGAAGCTCGAGCGCGGTGGGGAGCTCGTGAAGCTCTCGAAGCGTGCGGGCACCGTCATCACGCTCGCCGACATCCTCGACGAGGTCGACCCGGACGTCTGCCGGCTCACCTTCCTGCTCCAGGGCATCGACACGGCCCAGACCTTCGACCTCGACGTGGTGACCTCGCAGTCGATGGAGAACCCGGTGTACTACGTGCAGTACGCGCACGCCCGCGTCGCGTCGATCGCGCGCCGCGCGGCTGAGGCCGGCATCGCGCGCGCCCCGCTCGCCGAGGTGGACCTCGGCCACCTCACGCACGAGCGCGAGCTCGACCTGCTGCGCGCGCTCGCGGAGTACCCGGACGTGCTCGCCTCCGCAGCCGACCTGCGCGCGCCGCACCGGGTGACGACCTGGGTGCGCGACTTCGCGTCGCGGTTCCACGGGTTCTACCGGGACTGCCGGGTCATCACCGACGACCCGGCCCTCACCCAGGCCCGGCTCTGGTTGGCCGAGGCGGTGCGGGTCGGGCTCGTGAACGCGCTCGCCATCCTCGGGGTCGGTGCGCCCGAGGTGATGGAGCGGCTCGACGCGGACGACGAGGAGGCCGCGGGGTGAGCGACCCGATGGCGCCCTTCGACCGGTCGCTCGCGCCCCCGGCGGTGCTGACGGCCGACCTCGAGGCGCTGGCCGCGGCCCACGGCACGCCGCTCTACGTCTACGACGAGGACGCGATCCGCGCCCGGTGCCAGGAGTACCTCGCGGCCTTCGGGGCCGGGCACGTGGCGTTCGCGGCGAAGTCGTTCCTCTGCACGGCCATGGCCCGGCTCGTGCAGGAGGAGGGGCTCCAGATCGACTGCGCCTCGGGCGGCGAGCTGCACGTGGCGCTCCACGGCGGCATTCCGGCCGCCGCGGTGACCCTCCACGGCAACAACAAGTCGGACGAGGAGCTGCGCCGGGCGCTCGCCGCGGGCGTCGGGCGCATCGTGGCCGACTCCGACGACGAGCTCGACCGGCTCGAACACCTCGCCGCCGAGCTCGGCGTGCGACCCCGCGTGCTCGTGCGCGTCACCCCCGGCGTCGAGGCGCACACGCACGAGTTCATCGAGACCGGCACGGAGGAGTCGAAGTTCGGCTTCACGGTGAGCGACGGCATCGCCCTCGCTGCGGCCGTGCGGGTCGCCACGAGCCCGCTACTCACCCTCGGCGGCCTGCACTGCCACATCGGTTCGCAGATCTGGCTGCTCGACTCGTACGCCCGGGCCGTCGAGGTGGTGCTCGACCTCGTCGTCGAGATCGCCGCGGCCACCGGCACGCAGGTCGAGGACCTCGTGCTCGGCGGTGGGCTCGGCGCGCGCTACCTCAGCGAGGATCCCGAGATGTCGATCGCCGAGTACGCGCAGGTGCTCCACGACGCGGTCGCGACCGGGAGCGCGGCCCGCGGCATCGCGGCACCGGCGGTGCACGTGGAGCCGGGTCGATCCATCGTGGCCGCCGCGGGCGCGACGCTGTACCGGGTCGGCACCGTGAAGACGATCCCGGGGGTCGGCACGTACGTGGCGGTGGACGGCGGCATGTCGGACAACCCGCGCCCCGTGCTCTACGGCGCGGGCTACGAGGCCTACCTGCCCGCCCGCGTCGACGAGGCCCGACCGCTCGCGGTGCGCATCGCGGGCAAGCACTGCGAGCAGGGCGACGTCGTGGTCACCGACGGCCACCTGCCCGAGGGCGTCGCCCCGGGCGACCTGCTCGTCACGCCGGTGACCGGCGCCTACGGCCACTCGATGGCCTCGAACTACAACAAGGTGCCGCGTCCGGCGGTGGTGTTCCTGCGGGACGGCGAGGCCCGGCTCGTGGTGCGCCGCGAGACCGACGACGACCTCCTGCGCCTCGACGTCGACTGAGCCCCGGCCCGGGGTCGAACCGGGTCGCCGGGGGGGTCCGCCGTCCGCGAGACTGTCCCCCTCATGGCTGATGCAGTGGTACGTCTCGGGCTCCTGGGCTGCGGCAACGTCGGTGCCGCGCTCGTGCGGATGATCGCCGACAACGGTGAGGTCATCGCGGCCCGGGCCGGGGTGCGCCTCGAGGTGACCCGGGTGGCCGTGCGCGACCTGGGCCGGGACCGCGGCCTGCCGACGGGTGGCTGGACCCTCACCGACGATCCCGGCTCCGTCATCTCGGGCGACGACGTGGACCTCGTGGTCGAGGTGATGGGCGGCACGACGGATGCGGCCGAGCTCGTGGCCGCCGCGCTGCACGCGGGCAAGCCGGTGGTGACCGCGAACAAGGCGCTGCTGGCGATGGCCGGGCCGACGCTCTTCGCGCAGGCCGCAGGTGCCGGGGTCGACCTGCTCTTCGAGGCCGCGGTGGCCGGCGGTATCCCGCTCATGCGACCGCTGCGCGAGTCGCTGGCCGGCGACCGCATCCGCCGGGCCATGGGCATCGTGAACGGCACGACCAACTACATCCTCACCCGCATGACGGAGGCGGGACAGTCGTTCACGGACGCGCTCGCCGAAGCGCAGGCGCTCGGCTACGCGGAGGCCGACCCGACGGCCGACGTCGAGGGTCACGACGCGGCGGCGAAGGCCGCGATCATCGCGTCGATCGCGTTCGGCGCCGAGGTGTACCTCGACGACGTGTTCTGCGAGGGCATCACCGGCATCACCGCGGGCGACATCGCAGCGGCCGACGAACTCGGGTACATCGTGAAGCTGCTCGCCATCGTGGAGGAGCGCGACGGGCGCATCGGCGTGCGGGTCCACCCGACCCTCGTGCCCCAGCGGCACCCGCTCGCCTCGGTGCGCGAGTCGTTCAACGCGGTGTTCATCGAGGGCGAGGCGACCGGCGACCTCATGCTCTACGGGCGGGGGGCCGGCGGGTTCCCGACCGCCTCGGCGGTGCTCGGCGACGTGATCGACGCGGCCAAGAACCTGGCCAGCGGGGCCCGCGGCGCCACGATCGGCACCCTCGTGCGCCGGGAGATGCTCCCGGTCGACGACGTGGTCTCGCAGTACTACCTCGAGCTCGAGGCGGCCGATCGACCCGGTGTGCTCGCGGCCATCGCCGACACGTTCGGCCGGCACATGGTGAGCATCGAGAGCATGCAGCAGCGGGGGATCGGCGACGACGCGCGCCTCATCTTCGTGACGCACGCGGCCCGCGAGGCCGACCTGCGCGTCACGGTCGAGGACCTGCGCGGCTCGGACGTCGTGCACCGGGTCGGCTCGGTGATCCGGGTCCTCGGGGGCGACGCGTGAGCCCGTCGCCGCGGGCCTGCCCGGTCGGCGGCGCCTGGCCGGGCATCATCGAGGCCTACCGGGAGCACCTGCCGGTGACCGAGGCCACCCCGGTGGTGACCCTGCAGGAGGGCGGCACGCCGCTCGTGCCGGCGGTGCGGCTCTCCGAGGCGCTCGGGGTCGAGGTGCGCCTCAAGGTCGAGGGTGCGAACCCGACCGGTTCGTTCAAGGACCGCGGCATGACCATGGCCATCTCGAAGGCGGTGGAGGAGGGGGCGGAGGCGGTCATCTGCGCGTCGACCGGCAACACCTCGGCGGCGGCCGCGGCCTACAGCACGCGGGCCGGGCTCACCTGCGCGGTGCTCATCCCCGAGGGGAAGATCGCCATGGGCAAGCTCGCGCAGGCGCTCATCCACGGGGCACGGGTGGTGCAGATCGAGGGCAACTTCGACGAGGCCCTCGAGATCGTGCGCCAGCTCGGCGAGACCGGACGGGTCACCGTCGTGAACTCGATCAACCCGTACCGCATCGAGGGCCAGAAGACCGCGGCGTTCGAGATCGTGGATGCACTCGGCGACGCGCCGCTCGTGCACTGCATCCCGGTGGGCAACGCCGGCAACATCACCGCGTACTGGCGGGGCTACCGGGAGTACGCGGCCCTCGGGCACGCGACCCGCACGCCGCGCATGCTCGGCTGGCAGGCCGCCGGCGCGGCCCCGCTCGTCCTCGGGCACCCGGTGGCCCAGCCGGAGACCATCGCCACGGCCATCCGCATCGGTGACCCGGCCTCCTGGGACGGCGCGATCGCGGCTCGTGACGAGTCGGGTGGCCACATCGGCATGGTGACGGACGCGGAGATCCTCGACGCCTACCGGCTCCTGGCCGCGACCGAGGGGGTGTTCGTGGAGCCGGCTTCGGCCGCCTCGGTGGCCGGGCTGCGCAAGGCCGCGGCCGAGGGGCTCGTCGAGCGCGGCGAGACGGTCGTCTGCACCGTCACCGGTCACGGGCTGAAGGACCCGCAGCGCGCGATCGAGCAGGTCGCAGTGGGCGACGCCGTGCCCGCGTCGATGGACGCGGTGGCGGGCGTGCTCGGGCTGTAGCAACCTCTCGGCGTCACCCCCCGACCCGGAGGTCCGCCATGTCCCGTCCCGTCGCCCTCGTCACCGGCGCGTCCGCCGGCATCGGCCGTGCCTTCGCGGCCGGACTCGCCGAACGCGGCTACGACCTCGTCGTCGTCGCCCGCACCACCGTGCGCCTCGAGGAGCTCGCCGAGGTGCTGAGCCCGCACGGTGCCGCGGTCGAGGTGCTCGCCGCGGACCTGCGCGACGAGGCCGGGCTGGCGCGGGTCGAGGCCCGCCTCACCGACCCATCGCGCCCGGTCGACCTGCTCGTCAACAACGCGGGCTTCGGCACCGCGGGCCGGTTCCACGAACTCCCGGTGGCCGACGAACTCGGGATGGTCGAGCTCAACGTGGCGGCGCTCGTGCGCCTCACCCACGCCGCGCTCGGCCCGATGGTGGCCCGACGCGGCGGCGGGATCATCAACGTCTCCTCGACCGCCTCCTACCAGCCCGCGCCCGGCAACGCGACCTACTCGGCGACCAAGGCCTTCGTCTCCTCGTTCACGCAGGCGGTGCACGAGGAGGTGCGTGGCGTCGGCGTGAAGGTGCTCGCCGTCTGCCCGGGCTTCACCCACACCGAGTTCCAGCAGCGCGCGGGCATGGAGGCCGAGGAGGTGCCCGGGTTCATGTGGCAGCAGCCGGAGCAGGTGGTCGACGCTGCGATGCGCGCCTACGACCGTGGCCGCGCCGTGGTGGTCACCGGACTCATCAACCAGGCGACCGCCGCCTTCGCCACGGTGTCGCCGGGGTTCGTGACCCGCAAGATCGCCGGGCGCATCATGGAGGGCGCGGGTCGCACCCGGGCCACCTGACCCTCAGCGCGCCACGAGGCGGTAGAGGGTGCCGCGCTGGGATGCGATGAGCACCGAACCGTCGGGGGCGGTCCCGAAGGTGGTGGGGGTGTCGAGGCGCAGTCGCAGCTGCAGGGTGCGCAGGTTCTGGGTGGTCAGGATCGCGCTCACCTGGCCCGAGCAGTAGTCGGCGAACAGGTACGCGCCGTCGAGGCTCGTCGGCAGGCGTCGATCGCGGGCGACCACGCCGCCGGTCACCGAGCACTCGTCGCCCGCGTGCGCGTACTCGAACACCGGCTCGACGGCGCCGGGCGCCGCGCCCTCCCGGAACCGGTGCGTCCCCTCGAACACGTTCCACCCGAAGTTGGCGCCGCGGGCCACCTGGAGCGAGGTCACGTTGACCTCCTCCCATTCGTTCTGACCCACGTCGGCGATCCAGAGCGAACGGGTGGGCTCGTCCACCACGAACCGCCAGGGGTTGCGCAGGCCGTAGGCGAAGATCTCCGGCCGCACGCCCTGTCGGGCCGTGACGAAGGGATTGTCGGCGGGGATCGTGTACGGATCCTTCGCCGTCGGGGTCGGGGTGATGCGCAGGATCTTCCCGAGCACCTGCCGCAGGCTCTGCGCGTTGCCGCCCTCCACGTGGCCGTCACCGGTGTCGCCCGCGCCACCGCCGTCACCGACGCCGATCCAGAGGTCGCCCTCCGCATCCACCACGATGCCGCCGCCGTTGTGGTTCACCTGGGGTTCGGCGATCGCGAGGATCGTGCGGCGGGCCGCGTCCTGCGGGGCGCCGTTCCGCCACGGGTACGCCTCGATGGTGAGCGCGCCGTCCGGCTTGCGGGTGCTCGCGGTGTACAGCCAGCGGCCATCGTTCGAGAACGCGAGGCCGAGCAGCCCCTGCTCGAAGAACCCGGACTCCGTGCGCGCGGTGGCGTCGAGCACCACGGGGCGGTCGGCACCGTCGAGCCGCACGATGCGCCCCTTCCGCTCGGCCACGTAGACCGAACCCGCCAAGGTCGTGATCGCCACCGGTTCGGCGAGCCCGGTCGCGAACTCCTCGAGTCGCACGGCGGTCGGATCGGCCGGCGTCGCGCCTGGGTCGGGTCGGGTGGAGGTGGTCGCCCGCGAGGTGCTGCTCGGCCGGGTCGTGTCACCACCGTCGGAGCAGGCCGCGGCGAGCACGACGAGGGCGAGGGCGGCGAGCACGCGGGGGGACCGCATGGCGGCAATGTACCGGGACGGGCGCGCGCGGCCGCATCGCGTACGCTCGTCCCGTTGCGCGCGCCGCGCGCCCGCCCCGAGCCCGAGGAACCCGTGCCCGACGACGAGCACCAGCAGCAGACGATCGTGACCCTCGACCTCGAGGGCGTGCTCGTGCCGGAGATCTGGATCGCCGTGGCCGAGCGCACGGGCATCGCGGCGCTGCGCCGTACCACCCGCGACGAGCCCGACTACGACGTGCTCATGCGCTACCGCCTCGAGATCCTCGAGGCGAACGGACTCACGATGAGCCTCATCGCGGAGGTCATCGGTGGGCTCGCACCGCTCGAGGGGGCCCGCGAGTTCCTCGACGCGCTGCGGTCCCGCACGCAGGTCGTGATCCTCAGCGACACCTTCGAGCAGTTCGGCGCGCCGCTCATGGGGCACCTCGGCATGCCGACCCTGCTGTGCCACCGGCTCGTCGTGGAGGACGACCGCATCACCGGCTACCGACTGCGCATGCCCGATCAGAAGCGCCACGCGGTCGAGGCCTTCCGCAGCCTCAACTACCGGGTCGTGGCCGCGGGCGACTCCTACAACGACTCGGCCATGCTCGGCGCGGCCGACGCGGGCTTCTGGTTCCGCACGCCCCCGGCCATCGCCGCCGAGTTCCCGCAGTTCCCGGCGACCGACGACTACGCCACGCTGCTCGAGCGCATCACGTCGGCCCTCGGGGCCTGAGGCCGCGCGCCGCGGCGGCGCCGGTCAGGCGAGTCCGGGGAAGTGGTCCGCGCCCCTCACCACGGGTCGCAGCGTCCACCCCCCGTCGGGACCGGGGCCGGCCGGGTCCGCGAGCGACATGGCCGCGGTGCTGATGCCGTCGATGCTCGTCACGGAGAACGTGCCGAGGTCGGTCGTGCCGGCCGCCGCGGTGGGGGCGGTCGCGCCGAGGTGCACGTGGATCGCGAGCGGCCCGAGCGCGAGGTCGTCCGTCGGGTTGGAGCCGGTGCCCACGAACCAGTGCACGTACCGCTGGTCGGGGGCCATGAACGACCGGCACTCCCGCACGATCTCGGCGATCGCGTCGGATTCCGGTGCGGCGTCGCCGCGTCGTTCCGCAGCCTCGGGGTCGTCGCCGGCCACGACGTAGACGTCGATGTGGGTGCAGGTCCCGACGTGCGGGGCCGGGCCGACGAACTCGTAGGTGCCGAGCGAGTGGAAGCCGTAGGTCAGGCAGTCGGCCGCGTACTCCGCGCCGATGCGAGCCTCGAAGGCCCGGAAGGCATCCATGTCGGCATCGGGCCTGACCCGGTAGCAGGCGAAGCGCATGAGCATGTCGATCGATCCCCGTCCCGCGGGTCCCCCGACCCGGTCGCCCGAGCGTGGCACGGCACCGCAGGCGTGTCCACGGACCCGGAACCGGTCCTCGTGAGGGTCGACCCGGGGCCCGGTGGGCGGGGCGGGTCGCCCATGGGCTATGGTGATCTTCGAACCGCCGCCCGAGTCCTCCGGACCCGTGGACGCGAAGTCTCCCTCCCGACCTCGAGCACTCGCTCAGGAGGGACCCTCGAACGGACCGTGGGATGCCCCACGACCGGCCACCCCGGTGTCCGGCCCCGTTTCGGTTCGCCTCCCTTCCCATGGCGCGCTGCGCGTCCGTCGGGTTCCGACGGCGTGGCGATGCGTCCCACCCGTGCTCCGCAGGTTGCGGTGCGCGCGTTCCCACCAGGAGCCACATTGAGTCCGCAGCAGGGCATCGAGCGTTCCATGCTCGACGGCAAGGACCGCGAGGAACTCCACTCGATCGCCTCGGCGATCGGCCTGAAGGGCGTGACCCGCCTCAAGAAGGCCGACCTCGTCGACGCCATCCTGGCCGCAGCCGGGGGTGACGGTGCCGGCCCGGCGAAGGGTGCGGCGAAGCCCGCGAAGGCCGCCACGAACGGGGACGGCGAGGGCGCGGCCCCGCGCAAGGCGGTACGGTCGAAGCGCACCTCCGAGGTGGGCGACGACTCCATCGATGCCCTCGCCGCCGAGGAGGACGCGATCGCGTCATCGTCGGCGCCCGAGCCCGAGATCGCCCCGCGCCCGAGGCGCAGCACCGCGAGCCCGTCGGCGGCGACGACCAACGAGCCGCAGACGAGCGGTGCGAGCGAGACGGGCGAGGCGAAGGCCGAGGGCGGCGATGGTGGCGAGGGCGGCGGCCGCAGCTTCTCCGATGACGACGAGCGCGCGTCGTTCGGGGAGGGCAACCGGTCGCGGCGGCGTCGGCGGCGCGGCCGCGACCGCGAGCGCGGCGGGGAGCGTGGGGGCGAGCGCGGCGGGGAACGGGACTTCGGCGAGCCGCGCGGGGAGTTCACCGGCGAGCCGGTGGAGATCTCGGGGCTGCTCGACCTGCGGGACGAGGGCTACGGGTTCCTCCGGGCCTCCGGGTACCTGCCGGGCCGCAACGACGCGTACGTCTCGGCCTCGCAGGTGCGACGGTTCGCGCTGCGCAAGGGCGACTACGTGCAAGGGGCGACCCGGCCGGCCGCGAGCAACGAGAAGTACCCGGCGTTGCTGCGGGTCGACACGGTGAACGGGATGACCCCGGACGAGGCGCGGCAGCGGCCGCGGTTCGAGGAGCTCACCCCGCTCTTCCCGGACGAGAAGCTGCGGCTCGAGCTTGCCGAGGACCCGAAGGAGATGACCGGTCGCATCGTCGACCTGCTCTCGCCGATCGGTAAGGGTCAGCGCGGCCTCATCGTGTCGCCGCCGAAGGCGGGCAAGACCACGATCCTCAAGCAGCTCGTGTACTCGATCGAGCGCAACAACCCCGAGGTGCACCTCATCGTGCTGCTCGTCGACGAGCGGCCCGAGGAGGTCACCGACATGCGGCGCCACGTGCTGCGCGGCGAGGTCGTGGCCAGCACGTTCGACCGTCCGTCCGACGAGCACACGCACGTGGCGGAGGTCGCGATCGAGCGGGCCAAGCGTCTGGTGGAGCTGGGCAAGGACGTGGTGATCGTGCTCGACGGCATCACCCGCCTCGCCCGGGCCTACAACCTCGCGGCACCGGCCTCGGGTCGGATCCTCTCCGGAGGTGTCGACTCGAGCGCGCTCTACCCGCCGAAGCGGTTCTTCGGAGCGGCCCGCAACGTGGAGGAGGGCGGCTCGCTCACCATCGTGGCCACGGCGCTCATCGACACCGGGTCCCGCATGGACGAGGTGATCTTCGAGGAGTTCAAGGGCACCGGCAACATGGAGCTGCGGCTCGACCGCAAGCTGGCCGAGCGTCGCCTCTACCCGGCGATCGACGTGAACGCGTCGAGCACCCGGCACGAGGAGCTGCTCTTCGAGCGGGACCAGCTGGTCCAGGTGTTCAAGCTCCGACGCGTGCTGAACGCCCTGGCCCAGGACGGCTCCACCGCCCCCGGCCTCGAGCTGCTCCTCGACAAGCTGCGCTCCACCCGCAGCAACGACGAGTTCCTCGCCGACATCGCCAAGGCCCCGACGGCCGGGGGCTGAGCCCCGACGGGCGGGCCTCCGCCTGACTCCGCTAGATTCCGCAGGCCCCGTGGGGCCTCGAGCGCACGAGAACGGACAGGATCGATGAAGACCGACATCCACCCCAAGTACGACGACTGCCGGGTGCACTGCTCCTGCGGCAACGAGTTCGTGACGCGGTCCACCGTCGACTCGCTGCGGGTCGAGCTCTGTGCGGAGTGCCACCCCTTCTACACGGGCAAGCAGAAGCTCGTGGACACCGGCGGTCGCGTGGAGCGCTTCCAGAAGCGTTACGCCGCCGCGGGCAAGAAGAAGAAGTAGTCACCGCCGGTCCCGCCGCCCCGCCTCCTGCCACGATGGCTGCCTCGCCGACCCGGTACATGTGTGTTCATGCCGTCATGGACGGCGTGATGATTCGGGGAGTCGACGTCTGGGCGGTGGCCGTGCGGCGCAGCGACGGCGGCATCGAGCTGCGGGTCGAGGACGCGCCGCACTGGTCGGAGCGGTGGAACCGCATCCCGCTGGCCCGGGGCGTCGCGAACCTCGTCGAGTCGCTCTCGCTCGGCATGCGCGCGCTCACGTGGTCGTCCGAGGTGAACACACCGGAGGAGGAGCGGCTGTCCAAGGGCGGAACCGCGGTCTCCCTCGGGATCGCGCTCGTGTTCTTCGTCGGGCTGTTCCTCGTGCTGCCGATGCTCGGCGCCCGTGGGGCCACCGCCCTGTTCGGCCTGAGTCCGCTGGTCTTCCACCTGCTCGAGGGCCTGTGCAGCCTCGGGCTCTTCCTCGGGTACCTCACGCTCATCGGTCGCATCCCGGACATCCGTCGGGTGTTCGAGTACCACGGGGCGGAGCACAAGGCCATCGCCGCCTACGAGCGCGGCGTGCCGCTCACCCCGGCCTCCGCGCAGACCTTCACCACGGAGCACGTGCGCTGCGGGACCAACTTCCTGCTCACGGTCTTCGTGGTGGCGATCCTGATCTACAGCCTCGTGGGCCGTCCGGCGCTCCCGGTGCTGGTCCTCTCGCGGGTCGTGCTCGTGCCGGTGATCGCGGGCATCGCCTACGAGGTGATCCGCTTCGCCGCCGGCCACATGGACAAGCGCTGGGTCCGCACCCTCATGGTGCCGGGCCTCACCCTCCAGCGGCTCACCACGCGCGAGCCCTCGGAGGCGCAGCTCGAGGTGGCGATCGCTGCGCTGCGCGCGGTGTTCACCGCGGAGCAGTCGGCCGAAGTCGACGCCCGCCGCGCGGCCTGAGCCGCATCGCCCGCCGACGCGCCCCGGGTACCCTGACGGTCCATGTTCGATCGACTCGCGGACCTCGAATCCGAGCTCGAGCGTCTCGAGGCGACGCTCCCGGACCTCTACGCGTCCGGTGACCAGCGGGCCGCGGCCGACGCGGGTCGTCGGGCGGCCGAGCTGCGACCGGTGGTCGAGGCGTTCCGTACCCACCGCGAGCGCGCGGCCGCGCTGGCGGATGCGCGGGAGATGCTCGAGCAGGAGCAGGACGGCGAGATGCGCGCGTTCCTGCGCGACGAGGTGACGACCCAGGAGGCTGCGGTCGCTGCGCTCGAGCAGGACCTGCGCGAGCTGCTCATCCCGAAGGACCCGAACGACGGACGCAACGTGATCGTGGAGATCCGGGGTGCCGAGGGGGGTGACGAGGCGAACCTCTGGGCCGGAGATCTCCTGCGCATGTACGAGCGGTACGCGGAGGCCCACCGCTGGCGGATGGAGATGCTCTCGAGCCAGGCCTCCGAGATGGGCGGGTTCCGCGAGGTGACCTTCATGGTCAAGGGCCCCGACGCGTGGGCG
>JBJTQX010000063.1:0-13682 GCA_046075855.1 Actinomycetes bacterium | reverse complement strand
GCTCGGCGTGACCGAGAGCCGCGTCTGCCAGATCCACACGAAGTCGATCCTCCAGCTGCGGTCGCGACTCGGCGAGCCCGAGCGCTCCGCGTCCTAGCGCCCCCCGGCGCCCGCACCTCCCCACCCACTCCCCGTCGGCCGCGTCGCGCCCGCGAGGAGGATCCCGTGCCCGTACCCCACCCCCTGATCGGCCGCGCGTTCGTCGCGGCCCTCGCCCTCGTCCCGACCACGGGCTGGGCCCGACCCGTGCCGGGGCGGGTCGTGCGCGCGTTCGCGGCGCCGGCCACCGCCCGTGGACCCGGGCACCGTGGGGTCGACCTCGCGGCCGAACCGGGTGCCCCGGTGCGCGCGGTGGACCGCGGGGTCGTCGTGTTCGCCGGGGCGGTCGGGGGCACGCTCCAGGTGGTGCTGCGCCACGCCGACGGGGGCCGGAGCGGCTACGCGTTCCTCGCGACGATCGCGGTGCGGACCGGTCGGTCGGTGGGTCGCCGCGAGCCGATCGGGACCGCGGGTGGCACGGGTCCCGGTCACCCGGCGCCCGGGGTCGTCCACCTCTCGTGGCGGGACGGGACGACCTACCGGGACCCGCTCCGGCGCCTCGCCCCCCGGGCCTGGCACCTCGTCCGGCCTGCCCCGGCCCGGCCCGGAGCCGCCCGGGGAGGCGCGGCTACACTCCCCGCCGTCCTCGGCGCCGTGCCGGGGCTCTCTCACGCTCGTCGATCCGACGGTCGCCGCCCTCCGGGCGGTGCGGGGACGGGCGGTAGCACCCAACCGACGGAAGGAATGGAACCGTGGCTGTCGTCACGATGAAGCAGCTCCTGGAGGCTGGCGTCCACTTCGGGCACCAGACCCGCCGCTGGAACCCGAAGATGCGGCGGTTCATCCTCGGCGAGCGCAATGGCATCTACGTCATCGACCTCCAGCAGTCGCTGGACCGGATCGACACCGCCTACCGGTTCGTGCGCAGCACGGTCGAGAACGGCGGGACCGTGCTCTTCGTGGGCACGAAGAAGCAGGCCCAGGAGCCGGTGCAGCGCCACGCGGACCGGGTCGGCCAGCCCTACGTGAACTTCCGCTGGCTCGGCGGCATGCTCACGAACTTCACCACGGTGCACACCCGTGTCGCCAAGATGCGGGAGATGGAGCGCCAGGTCGCCTCGGGCGAGGCCGACCAGATGATCAAGAAGGAGGGCCTCAAGCTCCGCCGCGACCTGGCGAAGCTCGAGCGCAACCTCGGCGGCATCCGCGGGATGGAGAAGCTCCCCGACGTCGTGTTCGTCATCGACACGAAGAAGGAGCACATCGCGGTGACCGAGGCGAACCGCCTCGGCATCCCGGTGGTGGCCGTGGTCGACACGAACGTCGACCCCGACGTCATCGACTACCCGATCCCGGGCAACGACGACGCGATCCGCTCGGCCAACCTCATGTGCCGGGTGATCGCGGACGCAGGCGAGGAGGGTCGCTACCTCTCGCAGCGCAAGGGCGGGCGTGCCGGCACGAAGGCGGAGCCGGCGGCCCCGGCGCTCACGCCCGAGGAGCAGGCGGCCCGCGCGGCGCAGCAGGCCCAGGCCCGCAACGAGGCCGCCGCGGCGCAGGCCGAGCGCGAGCGTCGTCTCGCCGAGGCCAAGGCCACGAAGACCGAGGCTCCGGCCGATGCGCCCGCCGAGGCTCCGGCCGACGCGACCGAGGAGTCCTGAGCCGTGGCGGACTACAGCGCGAAGGACGTCGCAGCGCTCCGCAAGGAGACCGGCGCCGGGATGATGGACTGCAAGAAGGCGCTCGAGGAGACCGGTGGTGACCTCGAGCAGGCCCGGGACTGGCTGCGCAAGAAGGGCCTCGCCGGCGCGACGAAGCGGGCCGGTCGTTCGGCCGAGCAGGGTGCGGTCGACGTGGTCGTGGATGGCGGGGTCGCTGCGCTCGTGGAGATCACCTGCGAGACCGACTTCGTGGCCAAGGGCGACGACTTCCGTGGGTTGGTCGCGAGCCTCGCGGCCCAGGTCGCGGCCAACGGCGAGGACCTCGCCGGGCAGGCCTACGAGGGCACGACGGTCGGGGAGTACGTGACCCAGGCGGCGGCCCGGCTCGGGGAGAACGTGGGCATCGGCCGGGTCGCCCGGTTCGAGAGCGCCGACGGACTCGTCGACGCCTACAAGCACATCCAGAACGAGCGCGGGGTCATTGGCGTGCTCGTCGAGCTCGACGGGGTCGACCCGTCGGACCCGGCGGCCGTCGAGGTGGCCCACGACGTGGCTCTCCACATCGCGAGCGCGGCTCCCCGCTTCGTGCGCAAGGACGAGGTCCCGGCCGAGGCCATCGAGCGGGAGCGGGAGGTGCTCACCGAGCTCACCCGCAACGAGGGCAAGCCGGAGGCCGCCATCGGCAAGATCGTCGAGGGCCGGCTCAACTCCTTCTACAAGGACTACTGCCTCGAGGAGCAGGGCTTCGTGAAGGACCCGAAGGCCACGGTCGCCTCGATCGTCGCCGGACTCGGCGCCGGCGCGACGATCCGTCGCTTCGTGCGGGTCAAGATCGGCGAGGAGTAGCCATCTCCTCCGCCGACACCCGGGAGCTCGCCGCGGCCGGCACCTTCCGGCGCGTGGTGCTCAAGCTGTCCGGCGAGGCGTTCGCCGATGCGTCGAGCGGGTACGGGATCGACGCGTCGATCGTCGCCCGCATCGCCGAGGAGACCGCGGCCGCCCGCGAGGAGTTCGACGCAGAGATCGCCGTGGTGGTCGGGGGCGGCAACATCTTCCGGGGTATGGCCGGCGCGACCCGGGGCATGGATCGGGCACGGGCCGACTACATGGGCATGCTCGCCACCGTGATCAACGCCCTCGCACTCCAGGACGCGTTCGAGGCGGTCGGGCAGGACTCCCGGGTCCAGACTGCGATCACCATGTCGCAGGTGGCCGAGCCCTACATCCCGCGGCGGGCGCTGCGGCACATGGAGAAGGGTCGGGTCGTGATCTTCGCGGCCGGCACCGGCAACCCGTACTTCACCACCGACACGACCGCTGCGCTGCGCGCCGCCGAGATCGGCGCGGGCGCCATCCTCAAGGGCACCCACTCGGGCGTTGACGGCATCTACAGCGCCGACCCCCGCCTGGAGGCCGACGCGGTGAAGCTCACCGCGGTCTCGCACCTCGAGGTGCTGAACCGTGGCCTCAAGGTGATGGACTCCACCGCCATCACCTTCTGCATGGACAACCGACTCCCGATCATCGTGTTCGACGTCTCCGCGCCCGGCAACATCCGGCGCGTGTTCTCGGGCGAACCGATCGGCACCCTCGTGCACGCGCACGGGAAGGAGAGCTGAGATGGCGACCGTCCCCGAGATCGTGGCCGAGTGCGACGAGCACATGCGCAAGGCGGTGGTGCACCTCCAGGACGAGTTCGCCACCGTGCGCACCGGGCGCGCCACCCCGGCCATGGTCGAGAAGATCCGGGTCGACTACTACGGCTCCGAGGTGCCGCTCCAGCAGCTCGCGGGGTTCTCGGTGCCCGAGCCCCGGGTGCTCGTGATCTCGCCGTTCGACAAGGGCGCGCTCAAGTCGATCGAGAAGGCCATCCAGACCTCGGACCTCGGGATCGCGCCGTCGAACGACGGCCAGGTCATCCGGCTCACGTTCCCGCAGCTCACCGAGGAGCGCCGCAAGGAGCTCGTGAAGATGGTGAAGCACCGGGCCGAGGAGGGGCGGGTCGCCGTGCGCAACGTCCGCCGGCACGCCAAGCAGCAGTTCGAGGCGCTCGAGAAGGACGGCGGGATCTCCCGCGACGAGCTCGAGCGGGTGGAGAAGGACCTCCAGAAGGCCACCGACCGGGTGATCGCCGAGGTCGACGAGATGCTGGCCCACAAGGAGCAGGAGCTCCTCGAGGTCTGAGGCCCGGCCGTACCGGGGCACGCAGGCGTGTCCCGGCGGCCCGAGACCGCCCCGTCTAGCCTGACGCGACGGGGCGAGGGGGAGATCGTGGACGACCGCTTCGACGGTGACGAGTTGTTCGGGGAGACGCCGGCGGAGCCGCCGCGCCGCCCGCACGAGGGTGTGCGCATCCTCGGGGCCGACGAGGCGCGGGCGGCCATCGAGGAGGGTCGGGCCGAGGGCCGGACCCCCGAGGACGGTCCGGCGGCGAGCGACGAGACCCCGACCGGCCCGCGTCCGGTGGAGCCGGTCGCGCCCATCCGCCCCGCGGGCGAGCCGCCGCGACTCGTGCCGCTCGACGGCGGCCGGGCGGGTGGATCGGAGACCGTTCGCATCGTGGGTGCCGCGCCGGCGGGCGACGACACCGGTGAGGTGTCGGCGGTCGAGGTGCCGACCACGGCCGACGGTTCCGAGGCCGCCGACCTCCCGCACTGGAGCGAGCCGGCCACCGGCGAGCAGCCGTTCGTGGCGGTCGGTGACGGCGATGGTCCCCGGTTCCGCAGCGGTGCGGACGACTGGGACGAGATCGACGAGGCGATCGTGGTCGAGGACGACGCGCCCGGTGACGCGCCGACCGGGGTCGTCGTCGCCGAACCCGAGGACGACGACGCGGCCTTCATCGCCGAGGTCGAGGCGCGCCGGCGGGTCCGACCCGTCTCCTCCCAGGGCGGGATGGCGCGCCCGGCGCCCACCCCGCCGACCCCCGCCGACCTCACGACCCGGCTCATCACCGGCGTGGCCATCGCGGTCCTCGCGCTCATCTGCTTCCACGTGGGTCGCGCCGCGACGACCGTGCTCGTCGCGGTGATCGTCGGCATCGCGGCGCTCGAGTTCTTCCAGACCGTCCGGCGCGTCGGCTTCCGGCCGTCGGTTCCGGTGGGGGTGCTCGCATCGGTCGCCATCGTGCCGATCGCGTACGCCCGCGGCGAGTTCGCCTACCCGTTCGTGCTGGCCCTCACCGTGGTGTTCAGCCTCCTGTGGTTCATGTTCCGGGCGGGCCCGGGCCGACCGGTCGTGAACGTGGCCATGACCATCGGTGGGTTCGCGTACGTCGGCGGCCTCGCCGGGTTCGCGGGCCTGCTGCTGGGCTACTCGAACGGCATCGGCCTCGTGCTCGGCCTCGTGCTCTGCGTCATCGCCTACGACGCCGCCGGGTACCTCGTCGGCACCCGCTTCGGCCGCACCCCGCTCGCACCGACCATCTCCCCGGGCAAGACCCTCGAGGGGCTCGTCGGCGGGATCGTGGCCTCGATCGTCGTGGCGGTCCTCATCGCCTCGCACATCCACCCGTGGGGTGGGATCGGCAACTCGTTCCTGCTGGGCCTCGTCGTCGGCATCGTCGCCCCGGTGGGCGACCTCTGCGAGTCGATGGTCAAGCGCGATCTGCGCATCAAGGACTTCGGGAGCCTCCTGCCCGGACATGGCGGGGTGCTCGACCGGTTCGACGCGATGCTCTTCGTGCTCCCCGCCGTGTACTACCTCGCCCGCGCCCTGAAGCTCGGCTGAGGCGTCACCCGGGTCCTCCGGGCGCGAGGATGGGTGCCGTGCGACGCGTCGTCATCCTCGGCTCCACCGGTTCCATCGGCACCCAGGCGCTCGACGTCCTGCGCGGCCACCGCGGGGAGTTCGAGGTCGTCGGGCTCGCCGCCGGGGGCAACGCCGAGCTGCTCGCCGCGCAGGCTGCGGAGTTCGGGGTCACCCCGGACCGGGCCCGGATCGCCGGCGGCGCGCCGGAGGTCCTCGCCGAGCTCGCCGCGCTCGACGAGGCCGACGTGGTGCTCAACGCAGTGGTGGGGTTCGCCGGGCTGCCCGCCACGATCGCCGCGCTGCGGGCGGGCAAGCGTCTCGCCCTGGCCAACAAGGAGAGCCTCATCGCGGGTGGGCCGGTGGTCGCCCGGGTGCGGGAGGCCGGGGGCGGCGAGATCGTGCCCGTCGACTCCGAGCACTCGGCGGTGTTCCAGTGCCTGCGATCGGGTGGGCCGGCGGAGGTCGCCCGCATCGTGCTCACCGCGAGCGGCGGACCGTTCCGCGGGAGGAGCCGGGCCGACCTCGAGCACGTCACGGTCGAGGACGCGCTGGCGCACCCGACCTGGTCCATGGGTCCGAAGATCACCGTCGACTCCTCGACCCTCGTGAACAAGGGGCTCGAGGTCATCGAGGCCCACGAACTCTTCGGGGTCGGCTACGACGCGATCGACGTCGTCGTGCACCCGCAGTCCGTCGTGCACTCGATGGTCGAGTTCCGTGACGGCGCGACCATCGCCCAGCTCTCGATGCCCGACATGCGGCTCCCCATCGGGCTGGCCCTCGGGGCGCCGGCCCGGCTCGACGAGCCGTTCGGCTCGATCGACTGGGCCACGCTCGCCTCCCTCACCTTCGAGCAACCCGACCGCCGTGCGTTCCCCGCCCTCGACCTGGCCTACGCGGCCGGCCGGGCGGGCGGGTCGGCCCCGGCGACCCTGAGCGGCGCGAACGAGGTCGCGGTCGAGGCGTTCCTCGATGGACGGATCGCGTGGATCGAGATCCCCGAGGTGATCGCCGCCGTACTCGAGGAGGGAACCGGGAACATCGCGGAGGTCGGCGACGTTCTGGAAGCGGACCGGGTCGCACGGGAGCGAGCCCGGACGTTCATCGAGCGGAGGAGCAGGGCGTGAAGGATCCACTGGGGGATGCGCCGCCCGTCGAGACCCGTCGCGCCGTGATCGGCGCGCTCGTGACGATCACGGCACTCGTCGGGCTCTGCCTGCTCCGGCCCTCGGTCACCATCACCGTCCTCATCGCGGTAGGCATCGTGTTCACGGTGATGCTCCACGAGGCGGGGCACCTCATCGGGGCCAAGCGCGGCGGGATGAAGGCGACCGAGTTCTTCGTGGGGTTCGGACCCCGGCTCTGGTCCTTCCGCCGTGGCGAGACCGAGTACGGCCTCAAGGCCATCCCGGCGGGCGGCTACGTGCGGGTCATCGGCATGACGAACCTCGAGGAGGTCGACGAGGCCGACGAGCCCCGCACCTACCGTCGCGCTCCCTACGGCCGCAAGATGGTGATGATCCTCGCCGGGGTCACGGTCAACCTCGTGCTCGCGTACCTCCTCACCTTCACCGTGCTCGTCGGCCGCGGCCAGGACGAGGTGACCACCCGCGTCGGCGCCGTCGTGCGCCCGAGTCCGGCCTACGACGCGGGCCTGAGGCCCGGGGACCGCCTCGCGGCGATCGAAGGCACCCGCATCGACTCGTGGGCGCAGGTTGCGCCGATCATCCAGCCGGCCGTGGGCCGTTCGCTGCGCATCGTGGTGGTCGGTCCGGACGGGCAACGCCGGACGATCTCGGTCACCCCCGAGACCATGAGCGGGGTCGGGCGGATCGGGGTGTCCGCCGCGGTGGACACCGTGCCGGTCGCGCCGTTGCCCGCGCTCGGCCGCAGCGTGACCGTCCTCGGGACGGGTATGCGCCAGACCGTCGGTGCGCTGGCCCACCTCTTCTCGCCCGCCGGGGTCGAGCAGTACGGACGCACGGTGGCCGACCCGGGATCGAAGGGCGCGCTCAGCGAGCAGGAGCGTCCGCGCTCGGTCATCGGCATCGTGGCCGAGGGCGGTGACCTCGTGGGCGGCGACCTGTGGGGCGTGCTCGGGCTGCTCGCCGCGGTGAACCTCTTCCTCGCGCTGTTCAACCTGATCCCGCTGCTGCCCTTCGATGGCGGGCACGCGATCGTGGCCACCTACGAGGCGGCGGCCTCCCGGGTGCGCGGACGTCGGGTGGTGGTCGACCAGCGTCGGCTCATGCCGGTGACGGCGGTGGTGATCGGCCTGCTCCTGCTGCTCGGGCTCTCGACCATGTACCTCGACGTGCGCGGGCTCGTCACCGGCGGCTGATCCTCGGAACGGGCCGGCGCCCCCGGTCGCCGTAGGCTGGTCCCGATGGACGAGCACCGGCCCACCACGCGTTCCCCGCGCCGGCTCACCCGGCAGATCATGGTCGGCTCCGTGCCCGTCGGTGGCGGTGCGCCGGTGTCGGTGCAGTCGATGACGACGACGAAGACCGCCGACGTCGAGGGGACCCTCCAGCAGATCTACGCACTGGCGGCGGCCGGGGTCGACATCGTGCGTTGCACCTGCAACGACGAGGCCGCGGCCGAGGGGTTGGCACGGATCGTGCCGCGGTCGCCGGTGCCGATCGTCGCCGACATCCACTTCCAGCACAAGCTCGCACTCGCGGCGATGGAGGCCGGGGTGCACGCGCTGCGACTCAACCCGGGGAACATCCGCAAGCCCGAGCACATCAAGCTCGTGGCCACCGAGGCGCGCGACCGCGGCCTGCCCATCCGCATCGGTGTCAACGCAGGGAGCCTCGATCCCGACATCGCCGAGCAGTTCGGCGGTGCCACGCCGGAGGCCCTCGTCGCCTCGGCCCAGCGGGAGCTCGCGTACTTCGGCGAGGTGGGATTCGAGGACTGCAAGATCTCGGTGAAGTCCTCCACCGTGCCGGTGATGATCGACGCCTACCGGCTCCTCTCCGAGACGGTGGACGTGCCGCTGCACCTCGGGGTCACCGAGGCCGGTCCGCCGCCCGCGGGCCTCGTGAAGTCGACCGCCGGCATCGGCACGCTGCTCGCCGAGGGCATCGGCGACACGATCCGGTACTCGCTCACCGCCGATCCGGTCGAGGAGGCCCGGGCCGGGCGCACGCTGCTCGAGGCGCTCGGGCTGCGGGAACGCCGCGGGCTCGACCTCATCGCCTGTCCGTCCTGCGGCCGCGCCGAGGTCGACGTCATCGCGGTGGCCAACGAGGTGATGGCCGCGCTGGAGTCCCGCCGGATCCCGCTGCAGGTCGCAGTGATGGGGTGCGTGGTGAACGGGCCCGGCGAGGCCCGGGAGGCCGACCTCGGCATCGCATCGGGCCGCGGCAAGGGCCACCTCTTCGTGAAGGGCCAGGTGGTGCGGGTGGTGCCGGAGGCCGAGATGGTCGGTGCGCTCATCGAGGTGGCCGAGCGCGTGGTCGCCGAGGGGGCCGAGGCGGTCATCGCTACGGCCGACGCCGGGGCGGCCCAGGAGGCCGCGGCGACCCGGGTGGAGTTGCTGCGCACCCAGGGTGAGGACGCGAACGACGCGGAGTCGCGCATCGCGCGCATCCGCGAGATCGCCGACTGAGATCCGGGGGAGGGGATCCGATGGAGGTGCGCACGTTCGTCGACGCGCACGGGGTCGAGGTGTCGAGCCGGTGGTGGCCGATCGCGTCCCCGCGGGCCGTGGTGCTCATCGCCCACGGGGCCTCCGAGCACTCGGGTCGTTACGACCGGTTCGCCCGGGCCCTCAACGGGGCGGGTCACTCGGCGGTGGCCATCGACCACCGCGGGCAGGGTCGCACCTCGGCGGCCACCGGGGTCGGCGTGCTCGGACCCGGTGGGGGTGCGGCGGTGGTCGACGACCTGGCGGAGCTCGGGGCGCTCGCCCGCGCCGAGGCTGGCGGGGCGCCGCTCGTGCTCTTCGGGCACTCGCTCGGCGCGCTCATCGGCCTGGCGTACCTCGTCGCCCACCCGTCGACGGTCGTGGCCGGGGTGCTCTGCGGCTTCCCGATCGACCCGGACGGTGCGGCGGCGCTCGCCGGGCTGCTCGCCGGTGCGGTCGAGGCGGGCATGGGTGACGCGCCGATGGACGCACTCAGTGCCAACAACGAGCCGTTCGAGCCGGCACGCACGCGCTTCGACTGGTTGAGCCGCGACGGGGCCGAGGTCGATGCGTACCTCGCCGACCCGTACTGCGGCGACCAGCACCCGCTCACCTACTCGTACTTCGCCGGCATCGCCGACGTCGTGGCGCCTGCGGTCACCGGGCTGGGGGCGATCGCGAGCCCGGTCTACGTGATCGCGGGCGATCGGGATCCGGCGGCCGGGATGGGCGCGTACCCGGCGACTCTCGCCGACCGACTCGTCGGTGCCGGCGTGGACACCACGTTGCGCATCTACGCGGACGCGCGCCACGAGCTGCTCAACGAGACGAACCGCGACGAGGTGACGGCCGACCTCGTGGCGTGGCTCGACGCCCGGGTCTGACTCAGCCGCGGTGCAGGCGTCGCTCGGCCCGTCGTCGGGCTGAGCCGGTGAGCGACGCGGAGGCGAGGCGCTCGGCCCGGTAGCGCTCGACCACGGGTTCCTCGAGCGGGGCGAGCGTGGTGCCCGTGACGTGCGCGAGCAGGTGGTCGGCGAGCGCAGGGTTGCGCGGCAGCACCGGGCCGTGCAGGTAGGTGCCGACGAGCCCGCCCTGCAGCACGCCGTCGGTGCCGTCGCCGTTGCCGCCGCCGTGCAGGACGCGCCCGAGTGGACGCGCGCCGGGCCCGAGGTGGGTGCGGCCCCCGTGGTTCTCGAACCCGGTGATGGTGGGCAGGCCGGTGGCGGGGTCGGGGGCCACGAGCACCTCGCCGATGAGGCGGTCGGGACCCGCAGTGGTGTGGAGGTCCACGAGTCCGAGGCCGTCCATCCGGCGGCCACCCGCGGCGGCGTAGTGGTGCCCGATGAGCTGGAACCCGGCGCACACCGCGAGCAGCGCCGCCCCCGCGTCGAGCGCCCGTCCGAGCGCGGCGCGCGAGTTCGCCAACCCGTCGGCCGCTGCGACCTGCGGGGCGTCCTCGCCGCCGCCGAGCAGGTAGACGTCGCAGGAGTCGGGGAGCGGTGAGCCGGCCGCGACCTCGACCACCGTCGCGGCGATGCCGCGGGACCGCGCCCGGTGCGCGAGCACGAGCGCGTTGCCGCGGTCCCCGTAGGTGCCGAGCAGGTCGGGGTAGACGAGCGCGATGCGCAGGGCGCTCGTCATCACCAGAACTCCTTCGTGAGCCGGGTGAACTGGGTGTAGGACGCGACGATGTGCACCTCGGCCCCGGCCACCGTCCGGGCGGCGGTGAGCGGGTCGGTCTCGACGGCGCACGCGACCTCGCCGTAGTGCAGGCGCACGGCGACGTCGAGCGCGCGCTCGCCGCTGGCCACGACCGGCCGGTCGCGCAGGACCTCGAACGGCACGTCGTAGAGCCAGGACGGGTCGCGGCCGTCGGCGATGTGCGCGTTCACCGCGAGCACGACGCCCGTGTCGCGGCCCGAGAGCCAGTGCAGCACCTCGGTCCAGCCTGCGGGATTCTTGGCGAGCACGACCCGGGCCGCCCGCCCGTCGGGCAGCCGGTGCTGGGCGAATCGACCGGAGACCACCTCGACCCCGCGCATACCCGCGACGGCGGTCTCGGCCGGCACGTCGAAGTGAGCCTCGGCCACTGTCGCCGCGAGCGCGGCGTTCATGAGGTTCCAGGTCCCGGGCACCGCGAGGTCGATGGGGATTGAGCGGTCGCCGACCACCAGCGCTCCGGCTTCGAGGCGGTACGCCGCCTCGGGCTCGGCGAACCCGCACCCATCGCACCGGAACCGGTCCTCGGGCCACCCGAGGAGCGCGTCGCAGCGCGGGCAGGTGGTCGCGTCCTGTCGCCACGGGATGCCGAGCGCGACCCAGGTGATCCGGCGGGCCGGCGCGGCCGCGTGGACCACGTGCGGGTCGGAGGAGTTCGCGACGACGTGGCGGTCCGGGTCGGCCTCGGTGATGGCCCGCCACCGGTCGACGATCGCGTGCACCTCGCCGAACCGGTCGAGCTGGTCGCGGCTCAGGTTGCCGAACACGAGGACCTCGGGGTCGAGTGGTCCGACGACGTGCGTGAGCCACCGTTCGTCCACCTCGAGCACTGCGACCGACGGCGGGTGGGGTGCGGCGAGGGCCGCGGCGAGGCCGCTGGCCATGTTGGCGCCGGTGTGGTTCGTGACCACGGGCAGGCCCGCGTGGCGGAGCGCGTCGTGGAGGAGCCGCGTGGTGGTGGTCTTGCCGTTCGTGGCCGACACGGTCACGACCCGGTCCGCCGCCCCGACGGTCGCGAGGAGGTCGGGGTCGACCGCGAGCATGATGCGTCCGCTCACCTGGGTGCCCGCGCCACGCCCCGTGACCCGGGAGGCCCACCCCGCGCTGCGTCCGGCGAGGATCGCGGCGCGGCGGCGGAGGTTCACCGGGGCATCATCGCAGGTGCGTGCCGGCGGTCCGCGGCGACGGCCGCGATCCGGGTCAGCCGTGCAGGCCGCACTCGGTCTTGCCGAGGTCGGCCCAGCGACCCGAGCGCGGGTCGTCGCCCGAGGCCGGTCGCGTGCACGGCCAGCAGCCGATGGACGCGTAGCCCCGGTCGGCGAGCGGGTGCACGGGCAGGTCGTGGTCGCGCACGTACCCGGCCACGTCACGGTCGGTCCAGTTCGCGATCGGGTTCACCTTCACGATGCCCCGGTTCACGTCGAGGGAGACGATCGGCGCGTGGCGGCGCAGTTCGGTCTCGGCACGACGCAGCCCGGTCATCCACGCGTCACGGTCGGCTAGCGCGCGGTCGAGCGGTTCCACCTTGCGGGCCCGGCAGCACGCGTCGGGGTCCTGCATCCACAGGTCGTCGGGACCCGCCTCGGGGTGCACGAACTCGATGTCGAGCTCGTAGCGCTCGCGCAGGCGCTCGACGTACCAGAGCGTCTCGGCGAAGTGGTAGCCGGTGTCGAGGAACACGACCGGCAGGCTCGGCACGGTGCGGGCCACGAGGTCGAGCATGACCGCGTCCTGGAACGAGGACGCGAGCGCGATCCGATCGCCGAAGGTCTCGGCCGCCCACGCGATGGCGCGCGAGGCCGGCGAGGTCTCGAAGGCGGCATCGAGGCGGGCCAGCTCGGCGAGATCGGGGAGCGGGCGCCGCGGCGTGAGTGGTTCGGTGCGGATCGGCGGGGTCACGTCGCGCACTCCCCGGCGCCGACATCCTTCACGTACGGCCCGGTCTCCCCGAAGTCCGTGTAGAAGTCGGGGTTCTCCTCGGGGGTCGGGAACACGTCGAGCTCGGCGAGGGCGGCGCCGACGCCGGCCGCGCCGCCGCTGCGGTCCAGCCAGGTGCCGAAGGTCTCGCCCGCCCCGCGCTCCTCGGCGAAGCGGCGCACGACCCGCACGACGGCCTCGCCCGCGTTCCTCGCCGGCACCTTGGTGGCCTTCTCGCCGAAGGCGATCTCCATGTCGCCGACCCGACCGCCGAGCAGCATCTGGTACCCGGGGGCGCTGCGCCCGTGGGCGCGACGCTCGAGGCCGAAGAACCCGATGTCTGCGATGTGGTGCTGGCCGCAGGAGTTCGTGCAGCCGGAGATGTTGACCCGGATGCCGCCGACCTCGGCGAGCCCGGCCTCCTCGAGCGCCCGGTCGATCTCGGCGCCGAGCCCGCGCGACTGGGTCACCGCGAGGTTGCACGTGTCGGCACCCGGGCAGGACACGACGTCGCGGCTGCGCTCGGCCCCGGGCGCGCCGAGCCCGAGTGCATCGAGCCGTTCGTGCACGAGCGGGAGGTCGCCCTCGGCGAGCCCGCGGAACACGAGGTTCTGTCGGTTCGTGGTGCGCACGTCGGCGGCCAGCTCGCGCTGCAGCGCGGCCAGCCCGCGCAGCTGCTCCGAGGTGAGGTCGCCGAGCGGCGCGTGCGCGTAGGCGCTCACCGTGCCGTTGGCCCGCCCGCGGACGACGTTCGCGAGGTCCCAGCGTCGGTACGGGTCGAGGCCGGAGAGGGTCACCGGCACCGCGTCGGCGCTCACGCTGCCGCCGTCGCCGGCCGGCGAGTCACCGCGCGCGGTGACGATCGCCGGGATGCCGCCGGGCCAGGTCGCAGAGGCCCGCAGGAACTTGCGTTCCCGCAGGATGCGCTCGCGCACCTCGTCGATGCCCATGGTCTCGACCAG
>JBJTQX010000062.1:0-3822 GCA_046075855.1 Actinomycetes bacterium | reverse complement strand
CCTCGGCGATGGCGCCGAACTGCGCGAGGAGGTCCTCCTCGCTCCGGGCGAAGCCGATGTTGACGGTGCGCAGGATGTCGGCCGGCTCGCGCCCCAGCCGTTCGCAGTGCTCGTCGAGCACCCGGCACTTGTGGGCGAAGGTCTCCGGGCTCACGTACGGGATGTTCCACCCGTCGGCGTGCTGGGCGGCGATGCGCAGGGTGACGCGCTCGCCGCCGCCGCCGACCCAGATGGGCAGCCGGGCCTGCACCGGCTTCGGCACGCACCGGGCCTCGGTGAGCGTGAAGAACTCGCCCTCGAAGTCGGCGACGTCCTCGGTGAGCAGGAGCCTGATGCAGCGCAGCGACTCCTCGAGCATGCGCAGCCGCTCGCCGGTGTCGCCGAAGTGCAGGCCGTAGGCGCGGTACTCGCGCGCGAGCCAGCCGGCCCCGAGCCCGAGGGTCACGCGCCCGCCCGCGAGCTGGTCGAGCGTGGCCATGGCGTTCGCGAGCACCGCGGGGTGCCGGAACCCGGCCGAGTACACGAGGCTGCCGCAGCGCACCCGTTCGGTGGTCGCGGCGAGCGCGGCGTGGGCCACGACCGCCTCGAGCCCATCGGGATCGCTCGTCCCGTCGGCCGCGTAGAAGTGGTCCCAGATCGAGATCCAGTCGAAGCCGGCCGCCTCGATCCGCGTCCACAGCCCGCGCAGCTCGTCGATGCTCGTGCGCTGGAGCCCGGTGTGCACCCCGAGGATCACGGCGCGACCGCGGCAGCAGGGTCGGGATCGGGTCGGAGCGCGGGTCGCGCGTCGCGTGTGCTCGGAGTGGGTACCCGTCGGTGCATGGCGCCACGGTAACCGTCCGACCGCCCCGCCGGGCTCGGCCGCAGGACGGCCCGGTATGGTGCGCGGGTGCTGAACGTCGAGGCGTGGCCCGAGCTGCGGGACCCGGTGATGGTCGTGGTGCTGAGCGGCTGGGTCGACGCGGGGATGGCCGGATCGGGCGCGGCGGACGCGGTGATCGCGGCGATGAGCCATCCCCGCCGGTTCGCGACCTACGACCTCGGCGACATCGCGGACCTCCGCACCACGCGTCCGATCGCCCGACTCGACGACGGCATGGTGCGGCGTATCGAGTGGCCGGTGCTCAACCTCGTCGCCGGCCGGGCCGGACGCGACGTGGTCGTGGTCGCCGGGCCGGAGCCGTGCATCGAGTGGCAACGGGTCAGCGAGGACCTCGTGCAGACCGCGGAGCAACTCGGGGTGTCGCTGGCGGTGACCCTCGGGGGCATGCCCGCGCCGGTGTCGCACCGGCGACCGGTGCCGGTGCTCGCCTCCGCGACCTCGCGGGCCCTCGCCCAGGAGGTCGGCGCGCTGCGGGCCGACTACCACGGGCCCACCGGGTTCCAGAGTGTGCTGCAGGTCGCGCTCGGCGACGTCGGGATCGACGCGGTCGGCCTCTGGGCCCAGGTGCCGCACTACGTCTCGGGCACGCCCTCGCCGCCGGCGGTGCGAGCGCTGCTCGAGCGGCTGCGCGACCTCGCGCTCGTCACCGTCGATCTGCGCGACCTCGACCAGCAGTCCCTGGTCTACGCGGCACAGGTGGAGGAGGGTCTCGCCGAACGTCCGGACGTCGCCAAGGTGGTCGAGGCGCTCGAGGCTGTGGACGAGTCCGAGGTGTCGGGCGACGACATCGCCCGCGAGATCGAGCAGTTCCTCCGTCGGGACGACGCCGACCCCGATGGCGCGTAGCCCCGTGGCACCCGCAGTGCCGACCCGCCCGACCATCCCCGAGCAGAGGAGCACGCCGTGAGCGTCGCCAAGATCAACGCCATCACCGTCCCCGCCGAACGCGCCGAGGAGTTCCTCGCCCGCTTCGCGGCCCGGGCCGGCTCGGTGGCCACCATGCCCGGCTTCGAGGCGTTCGAACTGCTGCGCCCCAACGATGAGCGGGACGTCTACCTCGTGTACACCCGATGGGCCTCGGAGGAGGACTTCCAGGCGTGGCTCGCCAGCCCCGCGTTCGCGCACGGCCACCGGCCGCACGGCGGCGACTCGGCGCCGGTCTCCGCGCACTCCGAGCTGTGGTCCTTCGACGTGGCCCAGCAGGAGGCGCCGCGACCGGCGTGACGCCGGGCTCCGTCCGGACGCGCCGAGGGCCGGACCCGGTGGGTCCGGCCCTCGGCGGACGGGCGGTCGCAGGTCGGGGGGGGACCCCCGCCCGCCGGACCGGCGGATCCCGTCCGGATCGATCAGATCTCGGCCGTGCGGCGTCGGCGTGCGGCCGCCACGAACCAGGTCCCGATGGAGATGGCGCTCAGGCCGAGGAGCGCCAGCCGCAGCGACCCGCCGGTGCTGGCCAACACCCCGCCGGTCGAGGTGGTGCGGGCGATCTGCTCGCCGAGCACCTCCGTGGCCAGGGTCGTCGACGAACCGCTCGGCACCGTGGTCGTCACCGGGTCCTTGGGGTCGGGGATCACCACCGGCACGTTCGTGGTCGTGGTCGTCGGGTCGACCTCACCGTCGGTGCCGCCTCCGCCCGGCGACGTCGTGGTGGTGACCGGGGGCGCCGTGGTGGTGGTGACGGGCGGCGCGGTGGTGGTGGTGACCGGGGGCGCCGTGGTGGTGGTGACCGGGGGCGCGGTGGTCGTGGTGACCGGGGGCGCCGTGGTGGTGGTCGGCGGGACCGTCGTCGTCGTGGTGCCGCCGGGGAGCGCCTTCTTCGCCGGGATGGTCTGGGCTCCTGACAGGTACGACACCGCGCCGTCGATGCTCGTCACCGAGGTGAGGCTGGCCTGCACGTTGCCGGTTGCGGTGTTCGTGTCGTTGCAGACGATCCGCAGGTCCACCCGCACGACCACGCTCTCGCCGGCGTCGAGGTTCGTGACCGTGAACCCGACGCTCGAGGTCGCTCCGGACGACAACGGGGTCCCCGAGGTCACCGCTGCGAAGTCGGTGATCGCCGAGTCGGCGTTGCCCGACTGCGCCGGGTCGGCCGCGTCGATGGAGGCACCGTTCGCGATGGGGATGAGCGCGATGCCGGACTGCCCGGTCGCGTCCGAGGTCATCTGGATCGAGACCTTGGCCGCGGTGGTGGGAACCCCGTTGCGCACGTCGAGGCGCAGGAGGTACGAGATGACGTCGCCACAGGTCCAGGCGGTGGCGTAGGGCGTGAGCGAGGACTGGCCGTCGGACCAGTAGCCACCGCCGGTGCTGTGGTCGTAGGCCGTCGGGTCGACGCCACGCCAGGTCGACGAGACCGGCGAGGTGGCCGCGCCCGCAGTGAGCGGGAGCGCGAGGGCGAACGCAGCCGGGAGCAGGGCGAGCGTGAGGCTCGCAGCGCGGCGGCGGGTGGTGGGGGCATGGGTGTGGGCCATGGACCCATCGTGCGGATGCGCGGTGATCGCTTCATCATCACGATTGGTGATCCGGGGGGAGCCATTGGTCCCATTCGTGATCGTTCCGTGGGACCAAGTGCCCAGGTTTCGCCTCCGCTAGCCTCACCCGCCGTGACCGAGACCGATCCCGTCCTCCAGATGTTCATGCCCGGCGGGCCGTTCGAGATCGGCATCGAGCCGGTGCTCGGCGTCGACCTGCAGGTCTACAAGCAGCGCATGCGTTCGCTGCGCGAGGTGGTGGAGGCCGCCGCAGCGCGGGCCGACACCGACTTCCTCGTGCAGGGCGAACGGCGCCTGTCCTACGGGGAGCACGATGCGTGGGTGCGCTCGGCCGTGGCATGGCTGCGGGCCGCGGGCCTCGAGCCGGGAGACCGGGTGGCCATCGTGTCGGCGAACTCGGTCGAGTGGGTGGCGCTGTTCTGGGCCTGCGCGACTGCGGGCTTCGTG
>JBJTQX010000061.1:0-16750 GCA_046075855.1 Actinomycetes bacterium | reverse complement strand
CGCCATGGCCGAGCGCGCCGGCGACGTCATCTTCTCCGGCGGCGTCGGTGGGTCCGGGGTCGCCGGGGTCGAGGGGATGGACGGCTTCCTCAAGCGCACGAACGCCGACGTCGGTCGCATCACCTCGGTCGCGCAGACCCGACCGGGCGGCATGCTCGTGGGGCTCGCGCAGGTGCCGCCGGTGGCCGGCAGCGCGTGGGGACGGCTCATGGCGCTCCCGACGATCGAGGAGCGCTTCGCCGCGCTGGTCGACCCCGCCACCCGGGCCGAGCTCATCGAGGAGGGCCAGCGGAAGGGCACTTGGTACGACCCGGCGCTCATCCACCCGCTCGGCACGGGTGACCTGCCCGTGTACGACACGACCGCGGAGGGCTCGCTGGCCGACCTCGCGACGCGGGCCGGGGTGCACCCGGTGGAGATCGTGGTCGACCAGCTGCTCGAGACCGAGGGTCGCGCTCTCTTCAACGTGTGGTTCTTCAACCGCGATGGCGAGTCGCTCGGCGAGTACCTGCAGCTCGACAACGTCTGCCCGGGCCTCGCCGACGCCGGCGCCCACGCCGGCCAGATCTGCGATGCCGACGCGCCGACCCACTACCTGTCGTACTGGGGCAACGAACGCGGCCGGGTGCGGCTCGAGAAGGCGGTCAACGACCTCACGGCCAAGCCGGCCGCGGTGCTCGGCCTCGTCGATCGCGGCACCCTGCGCGTCGGGGCCTATGCGGACGTCAACGTGTTCGACGCCGACCGCATCCAGACCGCGTACCCCGAGTACACCTTCGACTTCCCGAACGGCAAGGGTCGGCTCAAGGTCCGATCGACCGGCTACGCGGCGACCATCGTGAACGGCGAGGTCGTCACCGAGCAGGGCGCCCACACGGGCAACCGCCCGGGCCGCGTCATCCGCGAGTTCGCCCGCGGCTGACGGCCTCCGGGTTCAGATCCGCTCGAGGAACACGACCGGGATCTCCCGGTCGGTCTTGTCCTGGTAGCCCGCGTAGTTGGTGTGGTCGGCGGTGATCCTCGGCCAGACCTCGGCGCGCTCGGCGGAGTCGAGGATCCGCGCCCGGCGGGTCTCAGCCGGTTGTCCACCGAACTTCACGGTGACCTCGGGGTTCGCCTGCAGGTTGAGGAACCAGGCCGGGTGGTGGTCGTCCCCGCCGCGGCTCGCGACGATCGCGTAGGTCTCGCCCACCTGCAGCGGCGAGGTGAGCATGCAGGAACGCGGCTCACCCGACCTGCGCCCGATCGTCGTGAGTTCGAGGACCGGCATCCCCGCGGCCTGCCAGCCGACCTTCCCGAAGGTGACGGCCAGGAGCCCGCGGTGCAGGGCGTTCATGGACTTCATGAGGAGGTCGCTGGGCATCCGTCCACCCTACGGTCGACCATGGCCGCACCTTCGGTGGTGCACCCAGTCCCACGCTCCGCGGTTACCGGAGCACGTAGTGTGAAAGGTCGGTATCCTCCGGGTGTGGCCGGCCCGACAGGACTCCCCGAGACCGAGGCGCGCCCGACGGTCGACGCGCTCCAGCGCCTGCTCGACTTCGAGGAGGTCCTCGAGGGCGTCTTCCGGCGGTTCACCGACCTCGACGAAGCGGACTTCGACCGGGCCATCGACGATGCGCTCGCGGCCATCGGGTCCTTCGTCGGGGTCGACCGAGCCTTCGTCCTCGACTTCAACGACGACCTGCAGCTCACGTGGATGACCCACGAGTGGTGCGCCCCCGGCATCGCACCGACCTTCGAGTTCGAGCAGGCCCGTCCGTACGCCGACGCGCCGCGTGAGCAGGAACGGCTCTCGCGGCTGGAGGTGAACGAGATCCGCGACGTCGCCGCCCTCCCCGACGACTGGGCCGAGGATCGCGAGTACCTCATGGCTGAGGGGATCACCGCCATCCTCGAGGTACCGCTCGTGCGGTCCGGCGCGCTCGTCGGGGTCATCGGCTTCGAATCGATCACGGGCGCGGTGCCGTGGACCACCGAGGACGTCACCGTCCTCAAGGCCGTCGCCACCCTCTTCGCTCAGGTGACCGCGCGCCGGTCGGCCGGGCACTCGCTCGCGGTCGCCGAGGCCGACCTCGCGCACACCGTCGATGCGCTGCAGCACTCGGAGGCGAGGTTCGAACGGCTGGTCGACCACCTGCCGCTCGCCGTGCACCGATTCGACCGCAAGGGTCGCCTGCTCACCGCGAACCGGCTCGCCCTCGAGGCGCCGTTGGACCTCAGCGCCGTCGGTGCCGTGCTGGCCGCGCCGCCCACGACCGATCGCGAGGTCACGAACCCGATCGTCGCCGCGGTGTGTGCCGCCATCGAGTCGGGCGAGCCGCACCGCGTCGAGGATTCGGGGCTCGACGGGACCCGGCGCACGCGCCGCGAGGTGAGCGTCACGCCCGAGTTCGGCAACTCGGGCGAGGTGATCTCGGTCCTCGTCGTGAGCCAGGACATCACCGAGCGGTACGAGTACGAGCAGGACCTCGCGCACGCGGCGACCCACGACGCCCTCACGGGTCTGCCCAACCGGGCCATGTTCGACGGCTTGGTCGCGCAGGCTGCGGATCGGATCGGCGAGGACCTCGGAGCCGTGGCCGTGCTCTTCGTCGACCTCGACGCGTTCAAGGACGTCAACGACGCCTTCGGGCACGCCGCCGGCGACGAACTCCTCGTCGAGGTCGGCGCCCGCCTGCGCTCCGCCCTGCCGTCGGTCGACGCCCTCGCCCGACTCGGTGGTGACGAGTTCGCCGTCCTCCTCCTCGACCACGACGAGGTGCGGGCTTCGAGCGTGGCCGAGGGTGTGCTCGCAGCGCTCGTCGATCCGTTCGCCGTGAGCGGCGAGGCGATCGTCGTCGGTGCGTCGGTCGGCGTCGCGGTGGCCCGCAGCGCTGCCGCTGTGCGCGACCTGCTGCGGGCCTCGGACATCGCGATGTACCGGGCCAAGCGTCGGGGGCACAACGGCTACGCGGTCTACGACCGCGCGCTCAGCGATGAGGTGCTCGAACGGCTCCGCCTCGACCAGTGGCTGCGTCGGGCGGTCGACCTCGGCGAGATCGGCGTGGCGTACCAGCCGGTGGTCGCCCTCGACGACGGGCGCATCCGCGGCGTCGAGGCGCTCGTGCGGTGGTACCCGGGTCGGGGGCCAGCGGCGGTCGCTTCCGAGTTCGTGCCCATCGCCGAGGAGAACGGCACGATCCACGCCATCGGC
This sequence comes from Actinomycetes bacterium, assembly GCA_046075855.1. Lineage (GTDB taxonomy): Bacteria > Actinomycetota > Acidimicrobiia > IMCC26256 > IMCC26256 > IMCC26256. The sequence goes on along the minus strand of JBJTQX010000061.1, from coordinate 13,554 downwards.
CGCAGCGTGGTGCGCGAGGCATGCGCGACCGTGGCCGGTTGGCGGGCCGCCGCGCTCGTCGACGACGACTTCGGGCTCGCGTTGAACATCTCGGCCCGACAGTTGGACCGTCCTGATATCGCTGAAGAGGTGCTCGCGGCGATCACCGAGGCGGGACTCGACCCCCGCACGGTGTGGCTCGAGGTCACTGAGACCGCGCTCATCGCGGACCGCGACCGGGCCGTGGCCGCGCTCGCGGCGGTCCGCCGGGCCGGGATCCGGGTGTCGATCGACGACTTCGGGACCGGCTACGGATCGCTCGGATTGCTCCAGCAACTCCCGGTCGACGCGCTCAAGGTCGATCGTTCGTTCGTCGACCGGCTGCTCGATGACCCGGGAGCCGAGACCATCACCGCAACGATCCTGTCGCTCGCGTCGGCCTTCGGCCTCGAGGTCGTCGCCGAGGGCATCGAACGCCCCGAGCAGCGCGAACGGCTGCGGGCGATGGGCTGCACCCTCGGCCAGGGCTACCTCTTCAGCCGACCACTCGTCGCCGACGAGCTCCGTACCCGCATCCTCGAGGGCTGACCCGACCCGCGCTGGCGCTGCGCTCGGCTGGCACGCTCAGTGGAGGTCCGGCTACCCTCACCGGCACGCCGCGGGGTGGAGCAGTCTGGTAGCTCGTCGGGCTCATAACCCGAAGGTCGCAGGTTCAAATCCTGCCCCCGCCACCATCGATACGAGACTGGCCCCCGTCAGGGGGCCTTTCTTGTATCGAATCGTCGCGACGACGGATTTGGGAGGAGTCGCTCGAAGAGCGACGACGGTTCCTGCCCCCGCCACCGCGCCCCGCCCGCCGGGCTCGGGAACACGCGCCGCAGTCCGAACTGCCACTACGTTCTGAGGAACTTGCTCGGGATCCGGGGGGATGGCGTGGGGCCCAGAACACGAGTTGCGATCGTCGTTGCGGTCCTCGTGGCGTTCGTCGGCGCCTTCGTCGCCTACGTGGCGGTGTTCGCCCGCAACAAGACGCCGAGCGTCGCGGTGACCGTCGACGGCGACGGGAACGCGACGCTCGTGCTCCAGACGGTCGGCACCGTCGGCCACGGCCACCACGGTGATTGGCCGTCCTATCTCGTCCAGCGTCCGAACGGCACCTGGGTGCAGGCGACGACGTTCACGCTGCCGGCGAACTCGACCGTCCACGTGAAGGTGCTCGAGTACGACACCCAGACCGGCCTGCGGAACAACTTCTTCGCGCTGCCCCAGGGACTCGTCGGCGGCAAGCTCACGATCGATGACGGCACGAACTCCGAGACGGTGTCCTCGGTCGATCCGGCGCTCGTCGCCCACACGCTTACGATCCCCGGCATGGGGATCTCGGTCCCGTTGGTCGGCGTCGCGAACAACGCGCCGAACCAGTGCTCGACCGCGCCGTGCGAGGAGTCCTCGACGCATCAGACGATCGAGTTCACGATCCGCACGGGCAAGAAGGGCCATTTCCGCTGGCAGTGCATCGTGCCCTGCGCCCCGCCCGGCTTCGTCTACGGCAACGGTGGACCGATGCAGACGGTCGGGTACATGGGGGGCTACGTCGATGTCGTCTGAGATGTCGGCCGGCGGCGGGCCGCGTCACGGCCGTCGGATCCTCCTCATCTGGTTCGTCCTCGCGGTCATCGCGACGCCGGCCGTCGCACTCGGGCTCGGCCCGAACCTGCCGCCGGGCGATGCGACGGTCCAGGCCGCCAACCAGCAGGTGATCAACACGATCCTGCTGTCGCTCGTGACGCCGATCGTCCTCGGTGTCGCGGTCTACGTCTTCTACTCGCTCATCGTGTTCCGGGACCGTGGCGACGATCGGCCGGATGCCGCGGTGCTGCGTGGGAACCGTCGCGTCACCACGCTGTGGATCCTCGGCACCGTGGCGATCGTGGCGTTCGTCGTGCCCTACGGCACGTGGCAGTGGATGGGCCCGGGCGTCGGCAGCGGCAGCGCGCAGGGCCCGCAACCGATCGCGAAGCCGAAGGGCAAGCCCCTCGAGGTGCAGGTGATCGGCCAGCAGTGGCAGTTCACCTATCGCTACCCCTCCTACGGCGGCATCGAGACCCAGGAACTCGTGATTCCCGAGGGTCAGTACGTCGAGTTCCACGTCACGTCGCTCGACGTGAACCACTCGTTCTGGGCGATCGGCCTCGGGGTGAAGGCGGATGCCGTCAACGGGGCCGACAACATCGCCTACGTGCAGGCGCCGCGCACCGGGGAGTTCTCGATCCGCTGCGCCGAGCTCTGCGGCCTCTGGCACGGGCAGATGTACCAGAAGAAGGCGAAGGTCGTCAGCGCGGCCGACTTCTCGAACTGGATCGACGGACAGGTCGCGCTGAACCGCGGGATCGTGCAGTACCTCCCGCCCTACGCGCACACGTACTTCCCGCAGCCGTTCTACCGCGGCGGATGATCGGACAGGAGCGGGCGTGACCGATGTGATCGACAGGAACGTCACCGAGACGCGTCCGCGCCGACGCGGGCTCGGGTTCGGGATCCCGGCGGGCCTGCTGCTGGCGGTCGTCGGCTTCGTGATCGGGCACGTGCTCGGCACGCTCGTGTCGCGGTCCTGGGAGCCGGCCAACGGCACCGACCAGCAGGACCTCGGTCTCGTGCTCGGCTACGTGTTCGGCGTCATCGGGTGGTTGGTGGGCCTCGGGTTCGCCCGGTACCCGATCCGTCGGATCCGCGGGCAGCAGCCCGGGCCGTTCGCCGACGACCACAGCACCGACGGGGTCAGCCGCTACTTCCGGCTGAGCACCGACCACAAGGTGGTGGGCATCCAGTACATCGTGGGCGGCCTGACGACCTTCCTCGTCGGCGGTCTCAACGCGATGCTCATCCGGTACCAACTCCTCGACCCCGAGGGCAAGGCGTTCAACCCGAACCAGTACCTGACCATCGTGAGCCTCCACGGCAGCGTGATGGTCATGACCATGTCGGCGCTCGTGCTCGGCGGTTTCGGGAACTACCTCGTGCCGCTGATGATCGGCGCGCGCCGGACCGCGTTCCCGCGGATCCAGGCCCTCTCGTTCTCGCTCTTCATCTCGGCCGTGCTCGTGATCATGTCGTCGGTGTTCGTCGGCGGTATCCCGTCCGGCTGGACCGGGTACGCGCCGCTCGGGGTGCAGACCCGGATCGGCATGGACTCGTACTACGTGGCGTTCGGCCTCGTGGCGATCGCACTCATGCTCGTGGGCATCGACCTCATGGTGACGATCATCGCCCTGCGCGCGCCGGGCATGACCTGGCGTCGTCTCCCCATCTTCGTGTGGGCGGTGCTCGCCACGACGGTGATGATGGCGCTCGCCTCACCGATGCTGCTCGCGACCGGCCTCATGGGGATCCTCGACCGAACGATCGACACGGTGAACTTCGTCGCCCCGATGGGCGGATCACCGTTCCTCTACGAGAACCTCTTCTGGTTCTTCGGGCATCCCGAGGTGTACATCCTCGCGTTGCCGGGGTTCGGCATCATCCTCGAGATCATCCCGGTGTTCGCCCGCCGCACGCTGTGGGGCTATGGCCTCGCGGTCGCCGGGCTCATCGGCATCGCGTTCATGAGCTTCACGGTGTGGCAGCACCATCTCTTCGTGTCCGGCATCAACTCGGACCTCCGACCCTTCTACTCGCTGTCCACCGAACTCATCTCGATCCCGACGAGCTTCATCTTCCTCGCCGCGTTCGGAACGCTGTGGAAGGGCAAGATCCGCTTCTCCGTGCCGATGCTGTTCTCGCTCGCGTTCATCTCGAACTTCATCATCGGTGGTGCCACCGGCATCTTCCTGTCCGACGTGCCGAGCAACACCACCACGCACGGTTCGTACTTCGTGATGGCGCACTTCCACTTCACGATGATGGGCGGCCTCGTGTTCGCGATGTTCGCGGCCATCTACTACTGGTTGCCCAAGATGACCGGGCTCCGGTTCCGCGAGGGTCTCGCGAAGGCCCACTTCTGGACGCTGTTCATCGCGTTCAACTCGACGTTCCTGCCGCTGTTCCTCGTCGGCGCCCGCGGCATGGCCCGCCGGATCTCGTCGTACGACGCGTCGTACGCCTTCCTCAACCGTTGGGCCTCGATCTCGGCGTTCTGCATCCTCGGCTCGATGCTGATCTTCCTCGCCAACTTCGTGTGGTCGCAGTTCCTCCGTCGGGAGCCCGCTCCCGCCAACCCCTGGGACTCGCGCGGCCTCGAGTTCCAGGTCCCGACGCCGGTCCCGGCCCACAACTTCGCCGAGATCCCGGACGTGCAGTCCTCGCCGTACGAGTACGGCGTGCCGGGGGCCCTGCCGGTCGCCGATCTGTCGCCGCGGGGACGTCCGGATCCCATCGGTGACGACGGCAACCCCATCGAGGACCCGGACCGGACGCCCGCCATCGTGCGCGCCGGGTCCCGGGTCTTCGCGTTGGCCCTGCTCTTCTTCTTCGCCGCCTTCGTGTTCTCGTTCTTCTACCTGCAGTCCCTCGACTCGCACGGCCGCTGGAACGCGGGCGACGTCGCGCCCGGTCTGCCGATGGCGGTCGGATCGTTCGTCGCGGTCCTCCTGGCCGCGGTGGTGAGCGCGCGTGCCGTCCGTGCGGTCCGTCGGGACCCGGCGTCGGGGTGGTCGTCGTCCATCGGGCTCGCCTGTGGCCTCATCGTGGTCGCGGTCGTGCTGGCGATCGTGGGCCTCGCCACGCTCCCGTTCGAGCCGAGCGCGGGCGGGTACGCCAGCGTGTACGTCGGCTGGACGCTCTCGCTCATCGGCGTCGGCCTGGGCATGGCGTACTGGACGTGGACGATCCACGCCGGGGGCCGGCGTCGCCGCGAGGCGGACGCCGCGACGGGCGGTGGGGTGCTGCTCGCCCCGACGTCCGAGAACCTCGTCGCGTCGACGCTCGCGTACTGGGATGTCGCCCGGGTGCTGGTGCTCGTCGCCTCGCTGGCCTTCGTGCTCCTCGTCCTGGTCCGCTGACGTCGTGACCCCGCGCGTCGTCGGTCATCTCGCGGAGGGCCCGAGCGGTTTCGCGGTGTACCTCGTCGCGCTGGGCATCGGCGTGGCCTGGGCGATCCGGCGGATGACGGCATCGTCCGCGGCCGGTTCACCCGATCGCCGCGACGACCGACTCCGTGACGCTGCGCTGGTCGGTGGCGTGATCGCCGTGACCCTTGCCCTCGTCGAGCCGGTCGAGCACTACGCCGATCGGCTGTTCTGGGTGCACATGGCCCAGCACGTGGTGCTGCTCACCGTGGCGGCGCCGCTCCTCGCGGTCGGCGCGCCGTGGCGTTTCGCGCCGCCCGGGCTCGTCGCTCGGTGGCGCGGTTGGTTCAGTGGCCGCGGGTCGGTGGCGATGATCTCCGCGTCTGCGGCCGCCGCGTGGATCGTGTTCAACGCGACGTTCCTCGTGTTCCACGTGCCGTTCCTCTACGACGCCGCGATCCGCAACGTGGGCGTCCACCTGATCGAGCACGCGCTGTTCCTCGCGACGGCGGTGTGGTTCTGGGCGGCAGTGTTCGACGCCCGATCGTTCCGCGCCGAACCGATCGAACTGTGGCGGTCCGGCTACGTCCTCGCCGCCGCCGGGGTCGGCTGGTTCCTTGCGATCGTCCTGACGTTCGCGCGCGAACCGCTCTACACGGAGTACGCGCGACTCGGCGTCCGGCCCGGTGGGATCTCCGCGCTCGCGGATCAGCAGCTCGCCGCCGGCGTCATGCTCGTTCCCGGCTCGATCACGTTCCTGGTGATCGCAGGCTTCGCGATCGCCCGTTGGGTCGGTACCGGGGCGCCGGACCCGACCACGTCCTTCCCCCTGAACCATGAGGAGATGAGTGCATGAGCCCGTCCGTCGTCGCCGTCGATTCCTTCGGACTCGGTCTCATGACCATGGCGCCACTGGCGCTCATCGCCATCGCCGGGTGGGTGGCTCGCCGCTGGTGGGTCCGCCAACGCTCGGACTGATCGCAGCGAGCGCTGCGGTCAGGGTCGGGACGGTACGGCCGCGATCCGAACGGCCGGGCTGAAGCCGACGCAGCGCAGGAACGCGAACCTCCCGCCCGGGACCGCGCGAGCCTCGTTGCGGAGACCGCGCAGGATCTCCGATGTGAAGCCCGTCCGGGGGTGGTCGGCGACGACCCGAGCGACGAGTTCATGCGGAAGGTGGCGTTCGCGCAACCCGACGAGATCGACCATCGCGCCGAACTGCGTGTAGGCCCCGAGCGCACCGTCGCGCACCCGATCGACGCCGATCGTCGTGTGCACGGTGATGGCGTCCTCCAGATGCGGGCAGGCATCCTCGCGCCCGGCCCGGCGTGCCGCATCGACCGCGACCTCGGCGCTGCGGAGTGTGAAGTCCTCGCTGGCCACGGAGGGCACGAGCCCGACGTCGTGGAGCAGGCCGCACACCGCAAGAAGCTCGTGGTCGACCCGAACGTCATCGATGAGTGCGAGGGCTCTCGCGAAGACAGCCGTTCGGTATCCGTGCGCGAGCAACGCGCTCGACTGCGCGCGTGCGGCCTCCTCCGCTTCGCGCACGAGACGGCTGTCGGGCAGACGCGCCGCATCGTCGAGGGGTACGGCGGCGGCGCGCCGCGGCCGCACGCGTTCGGCGATCAGACGTGCCTGGGTCGCGGCCGAGAATCCGAGCATCCGTCGGCGCTCGGGCCAGGTGAGGCGAGCGCCGCCGATGGCCCACGCGGGTCCGCCGATCCGGTGGGGGTCGGGGAGCGGGCCGTTCATCGGGTCGGTCGGGTCGTCAGGCGCGCGCATGGAGAGGAACTCCTTGGATTCATCCGGTCACGGGACGCTGGGCCTTCAACTGGCGGCGGACGGCGTCGTCCCGCCAGAAGCCGGCGGTCCGCGACCCGAAGGGCTCCCAACGGGGGAGCGGCACCGCCGGCTCCGGCGTGTCTCCCATCACCGTGACCCGCTGGATCACCCGTTCGCCCTCGAAGTCGTTCAGCACGTGGTGCTGGGTGCAGCGGTTGTCCCACATGGCGACCGTGCCGGCGGCCCAGCGGTATCGCACGGTGAAGCGTGGCTGCTGCACCCAACGCGTCAGGTGGCCGAGCAGCGCCGCGGACTCCGCATCGCTCAGTTCCACGATGCGGCGCGTGAAGTGCTCGTTGACGAACAGCGAGCGACGCCCGGTCTCCGGGTGGACGCGCACGACCGGGTGGATGTGGCCGCGCTCCGGGGCCAGGTGCGGACCGGCGTCGTGGTACGCGGTCAGTCCGTCGCACAGGTCGCGCATCGGCGCCGACAGTTCGTCGTAGGCCCTGCACGCGTTCGTCCACATCGTGTCGCCGCCGACGAGTCCTCTGTATTGGTGTGGAAGGCGAAGACGATCGGGTAGATCGTCGTTACCCACGTCGTTGCCCCTTGTCCCGCGTGATGGGTCGATCACAGGATGGTGAGCACGTACTGCATGCACTGCGGCACCGCTCTCGATGGCTCACCGAGCTTCTGCCCATCATGCCGGGGCCGGCAGAGCAGGAGCTCTCCGGACGCTGGGTCAAAGCAAGACGGCGACGTGCAGGCGATCCGCAGCGGCGTCCACTTCGTCGTGGTGCTCATCTGCATCGCATTGGGCCTTGCACTCGGAATGGCCATCGTCAGCCACATGTAGTGACCCCCCCCGGGGTCAATTGCAGAGCCTGGGTCCCATCGACCCCCTGGTGCGCCCATGCCCCATTTGCCCGGGCGGTTCTAGGATCCGGCGCTCAGTGGGAATCGAGGCAGGGGGAGTCCGTGGCTGAGAGTGCGCTCTCGCTCCAGGAGTTGGAGTCGAGCTGAATTACTGCTCTATCGGCGCCACATAGATGAAGGAGTAGTGACAATGGCCGACTATGTGATCGGACCCATTTCCGGCGTCGCCGTCGGAGACGAGTTCGGGTCATACGAAGAGATGCGCGCGGCAGGCGTGCACCGCCAGAGTCAGGCGGGGATCTCTGGCTCGGGGAAGTTCGGGGCTGATTCGGTGGTCGTATCGGGCGGATACGACGATGACGAAGACTCCGGCGACACCATCATTTACACGGGCCACGGCGGCCAGGATGCAAGCGGCAATCACATCGCGGATCAGCAACTGACTCTCGGGAACCTCGCGCTTGCACGGAACCGAGATGAAGGTCTGCCGGTACGCGTCATCCGAGGCAGCAAGGGCGACCCCGCGTACTCGCCGACCACTGGCTATCGATACGACGGGCTCTACCGCGTTGCTGACTACTGGCGGGAGAAGGGAGCGCACGGGTTCTACGTGTATCGATTCCGGCTCGAGAAGGATGAGGAGTCGATTGACCCGATCACGGCGAGCAGCAAGAAGGCTTCGCCGCCGGCCGGTAGCAAGAAGCCCGGACACAAGAGCTTCACCACTCAACGGGTCGTACGGTCGTCCGCCGTCGTTCAATGGGTCAAGGAATTACACGATCACGTGTGCCAGATCTGTGGCGAGCAACTCAAGACGCCATCGGGTCCGTACGCAGAAGGTGCGCACATCCGGCCGGTCGGGAAGCCTCACCACGGCCCGGACGTCACGTCGAACGTCCTGTGCCTGTGCGCCAACTGCCACGTCCTCTTCGACGCCGGCGCAACGACGATTAGGGACGATCTCAGGGTCATCGACGCTGTCACAGGGGCGGTGATCGCCGAACTTCGCACTGACAAGCGCCATGACATCGATCGCGCCCATCTCGCTTATCACCGGACTTGTCACGCATGAGGAGTGTCGTTGCTGTGGCTACTTTGAGAGGTGGAGAGTGAACGCAGGCTGGCATGCCGATCCAAATGGACGGCACGAGTACCGGTACTTCGACGGGACAATATGGACAGAACACGTCGCCGACGCCGGTGTCGTAGGCGCTGATCCAACGGAAGGTGCTGTCGGAACACCGCCTTCCGTGCCTGCACCTCCGCAACGCCCCGCACGCCCGGGAGCCGCCGCCTTCGTTCCCGACGAAGCGATCCAACCCGGGGCTTACCTCTTTGGCGTCGATCTTTCCGGTCGCGACCTCTCTTGCCGCGACCTCTCGGGCATTAACTTGACGGGATCGAACTTGACGGGCGCGAGTCTGAACGGATCGTGCCTGGCAGGCGCAACAATGTTGCGTGTGCGTGCCGCAAGGTCCACGTTCGCCGGCGCAGATCTAACTCAGGCAAATCTCTCATCGGCGAGGTTAGGCTCGGCCGATCTGTCGGGTGCGTGCCTCATTGCTGCCACGTTGCAGAGCGTGCACATGACGAAGGCAAAGCTCGACCGCGCCAGGATGGCCCGTGCGGATTTCTCTCCGGTCCGGTTCACCAGCGGTTCTTGGCTTCAGGGCGCGTCATTCGTCGGCACTGACCTCACTGACGCGAACCTCACGAAGGCATTGTTGAACCGCGCCAACCTGACAAGCGCCAATCTGACACGTGCAAACCTCACGAAGGCGCAACTAAGGAAAGCCACCCTCGTCGGCGCAGAGATGAATGGCGCATTGCTGACTCGGGCTGAACTCACACATGCCCGCCTCGACGGCGCGCAAGTCGCCGAGGCCGACCTTTTCGCGGCTCGATCGATGGGCCGCCGACAGAAGCCTGCGGCGCGCCCGATTCATACGTGGGCGGATGCGGAGCAAGCCGCATGCGACTGGATGCGCTGGCTCGGATTTACCGACGCCAAGCTCACTCCACGGGGTGCGGACGGAGGTGCCGACATCGTCGCTCGTAAAGCGGTCGGTCAGGTGAAGGATTGGAGCGGCACGGTCCCGATCCGCGAGGTTCAACGCATGGCCGGCGTCGGCGCTGAGCGCGGGAAGGACTGCGCGGTCTTGCTCTTCGCCCGCACTGGGTACTCGAGCCCGGCAGTCCAGTCCGCAGAGAAGCTCCGGGTCGCACTCTTCACATTTTCGGCGGCAGGTGAGCCGTCGCCCGTCAACTCCCACGCTCGAGCACTCGTGCGGCGCTTCCGATAGCAACGCGGTGTAATTAGCGTCGATCCGGAGCGAAGTGTTCGGTTCGTGCCCGCATCAGTCTCACGGGAGTCAAGCGACGAGTGGGCCGCCGATGGGAGAGCACGAGGTGCGGTGAGATCTCGGGGTGGCCTCGATCGAGGCAACCAGCCATAGGCCAACACCTGAGAGAGCGCGGGTAGCGCTGGGGCTAGGCGGTGGCATGGGGCCAACGAGTGGCCCCCGTCTGACCGTTCCCGTTCTCCGAAGAGCGGATCTGGCAGGCTTGTCTCGTGACGTTGGAGACTGTCCATGGAACCAAGACCGTGCAAGATCTCGTGGATCTTTACAAAGACAAACGGCTGAATCTCAGCCCGTCGTTCCAGCGGCAATCGGTGTGGTCGATGTCCGACCGACGCCTACTCGTCAACTCGATCTTCGACAACATCCCGCTCCCCAGCGTCTACCTGTACCGACAGATCGGGGCTGGAGGACGACCGGTCTATGACGTGATCGATGGTAAGCAGCGCATCGAGACCATCCTCGCCTTTATGGGACGCGGGCCCGTCTACCACCCATCCGACCCCGTCTGGGTAAAGCGAACATTCTCCGACGAGGACGAGGCCGATTGGTGGGAGTGGTCGGAGCTCGACAACCGCCAGAAGCACGACTACCTCACGATGCAGGTGCCGACTATCGAGGTCGACGGCGACCTCTCAGAGATCATCGAGCTCTTCGTACGCATTAATGCGACCGGGAAGAAGCTCACGCCGCAGGAGAAGCGCCACGCCCGCTACTTCACGAGCCCCATCCTGCGAGAGGCACAGAAAGCGGCTGATCAGCTCACCAGCACCTTGGTGAAGGCCGGAGTTATGTCGCGTGCGCAGATTCAGCGGATAAAACACGTCGAGTTGGTCACCGAGCTAGTGCTGTCGATTCACTCCGGGATGCCCTTGAACAAGAAGAAGAAGATCGACGAAGTCATCCGCGGCGACGGACTGTCGACCGCCGAGGTTAAGAGCGCGATCGCCGAGCTGAAGACCGCGATCGCGGTGGCATTCGTGATGCTCCCGGACATCAAGACCACCCGGTTCCATCGCCTTGCTGACTTCTATTCATTGGTGCTGCTGATCAGCCGATTCCGATCCGAGGGGCTCAGCATCAACGCCCACAACAGCGCCAGGAGCAGACTCGCAGGCGGACTGTTGCGAGAGTTCGGCGCCTCGGTCGACGAGGTGAACGAGCACACCGCCCGGGGCAAAGGCGTTACCGCAGCACAAGCTCCGTTCTACGAGTACCTCCTGACGGTCAAGGAAGGAACGGACAGCAAGACGCAACGCGACAAGCGCGATAAGGCACTGCGGACCGTGCTCTCCGGCGTATTTGAGCCGCTCGACACCACGCGGCTGTTCAACGAGACCCAGCGTCGGATCCTGTGGCACGCCTCCGACAAGAGGAAGTGCTCCATCTGCAAGAAGCCGATCGGCACGTGGCAGGACCTCGCCATCGATCATGTGCAGGCATATGCGAAGGGCGGGAGGACGACCCTTGGCAACGCCGCCCTCTCACACAAGAAGTGCAACTCCAAGAAGGGTGCCCGCTAGGGCCCGACTGCATCAGCGCCGGCAGACTCTTCGGGTCTGGTATGCGCCTTCGAAGGAAGCGCCGCAGGGGTGCCGCTCCGCAGCGAGGCCACGGGCGCGACTGGGCCGTGCCATGTCCCAACCGTGTGGGAGCTCCAGCACCATTCGTGGGGGCTCTACGAACGAGTTGACGTACGTGGCATCGCGTCGTGGTAGATAGCCCGCCTCGATGCCAGAGGCGCCGATGCGCGAGCCAGCCAGAGGGCTCTCCTGCGACGACCCGCCATCATCCGTATCGTTGTTTGTGCACGCCAAGACAAGAACCGCGGCAGGATTGGCTCTAGTTGCCGCGCCGACAAGAGCCCCCGATGCCCGCCTACCGAGATACCCGCACTCGAGACCGAGATGTCACTCTCAAGGGCCTCCGTGCCGTTGAGCTGAGGGCAGCAGGTTGTGCGTGGTCGGAGATCGCCGATCAGCTTGGTTACTCGAGTGGGGCCTCCGCATACAACCTTGTGAAACGCCTCATGGAACGGCTCCCCCGGGAAGGGGTCCGAGAGATGCAGCTCGTCCAGCACGAGCGCCTCCTAGCCCTCCTGGCCTCCGTGTGGGACAAGGCGACCGACCCGAACCATCCGGAGCACCTGAAGGCCCTCGACCGGGCTCTCGACGTCATCGACGCGATCACCAAGCTGTGGCGCTGCGACCGCCTCGAAGGCCCCGAAGCCATCCAGGTTTCCCACTCCGAGATCCGGATCGGCGCGGGCCATGAGGGCTTCAGCCAACGGCTCCGTGAGCTGTCCGAGGCAAGGCCGGCGGAGGGTCCTCGCTGCTAACGGTTTGCTAACAGACCCACTCGGAACGGCCGGCACAAGGCACCACGGGCCAAACGGGGGAGAGGCGCAACCCGAGACTGCAGGTGGGTTTCCGGACTGACCCGGACCACCCAACATGACGATCGGGCGACTCATAACCCGAAGGTCGTGGGTTCAAATCCCACCCCCGCCACCACGTACACGGAGGCCGCCCGAGAGGGCGGCCTCCGTCGTTCTGGTGGCGCGTTCGGGATGTGGGAGGAGTGCGCCTACGGGCGCACGACGGTTCCCACCCCCGCCACCATCGAGCGCGCAGGTCCGACGCCTCGCCCAGTGGGCCTCGCGGTGTCCGGGGCCGATGGCTGCACCGATTCCAGGCGCGTGGTGGTCGGAGGTTGCCCTCAGTCGGCGCGGACCTTCGACACCGTGCCTGCATTCCGATTCGTGACCCAGAGGTTCGTGCCGTCGAACGCGATCCCCATCGGTGCGTCGTCGACTCTGATCGAGTCCAGCGAGACCGTTGTGCTGGCGCTCCCGATGCTCCTGATCGAATCGGTCCCGGTATTGACGACCCAGATGTTGGTGCCGTCGAAGGCGAGTCCCAGCGGTTGCGTGCCGGGCCCGACCAGGATGGTTGCGACGGACCCGGTCTCGGGGTCGATTTGGGAGACCGTGTTGCTGGCGATGTTGGCTACCCAGATCTTCGTGCCGTCGAAGGCGAGCGCGACCGGGGAGTTGCCGGTGCTGATGGTGGCGGTGACGGTGTTGGTGGTGGGGTTGATCTTCGACACCGTGTTGCTGTCGGGATTGGTGACCCAGATGTTGGTGCCGTCGAAGGCGACATCGAACGGCCCGGTCACGGTGATGGTGGCGGTGACGGTGTTGGTGGTGGGGTTGATCTTCGACACCGTGTTGCTGCCGGCGTTGGTGACCCAGAGGTTGGTGCCGTCGAAGGCGACCCGAGTCGGGGTGTTGCCGGTGGTGATGGTGGCGGTGACGGTGTTGGTGATGGGGTTGATCTTCGACACCGTGTTGCTGACGAGGTTGGTGACCCAGAGGTTGGTGCCGTCGAAGGCGATTCCTTCCGGAGCGGTGCCGACGGTGATGGTGGCGGGCTTGGCCCGGTCGCGGTCCCAGCGTTTCTGGGCGAGGTCGGCGGTCGTGAGTCGGGGTGCGGTGGTGTACGAGGTGATGTCGGCGATGAGGTCGACCGGTCCGGCGCTCGCGTAGA